>CALBDW010000066.1 GCA_937927435.1 uncultured Bdellovibrionales bacterium | reverse complement strand
ATATTAATCGGGGTTTGGCCGCCGAGCTGAGCGATGAAGCCCATGGGTTTCGTGCGATGAAGAACCTCCAGCACCGACTCTTCCGTCAAAGGCTCAAAGTAGAGCTCATCGCTCGTGTCGTAATCGGTTGAAACGGTTTCGGGGTTCGAATTAATCATCGCTACCCGATACCCCTCGGCCCTCAGTTTTTTCACACCTCGCACGCAGCTGTAGTCGAACTCGATTCCCTGACCGATGCGGTTCGGGCCGCTGCCGAGGACGACCACAGTCTCGCCGTCTGCCTGCACTTCTTCGGGTTCCGCCCAATAGCTGGAATAGTAATACGGAGTTTCGGAAGAAAATTCGCCAGCGCACGTGTCCACTTGCGAGAAACCGGGCCGGATACCGAGCTGCCAGCGCAGATGCCGAATCTCGCGGGCCGATACGCCACGAAGGCGCGCGATCGCCGCGTCGGAAAACCCGTAGCGCTTCGCCTGAAGCAAAGTCTCGCGATCGAGCGTGGGGCTCTCGACGATCGTTTTTTCATAATCAACGATCTGCTTAATCTGCTCGAGGAACCACGGGGTGATTTGCGTGTAGCGCTCGACTTGCTCAACGCTCCAACCTTCCCGAAACGCCTGCGCGATCTGGAAAAGCCGCTTGCTGTTCGGATGCGCAAGAAGTTGCTCGGAGAAAAGAATGGGCACAAGGCCTTCCTCGCGGTTTTCAAGCGATGAAATCGCTTTCTGCAGCGACTCTTTGAAAGTCCGCCCGATTCCCATCACCTCGCCGACACTTTTCATCTGGGTCGAAAGGATATCCTTCGAACCGGGGAATTTTTCGAAAGCGAAGCGTGGGATTTTCGTCACGACGTAATCGAGCGCCGGCTCATAACACGAGGGCGTCGTTTTCGTGATGTCGTTCTTGATCTCGTCCAAAGTGTAACCGATGGCGAGCAAAGCCGCGATCTTCGCGATCGGGAAGCCAGTCGCTTTGCTTGCCAGCGCTGAAGAACGCGAAACACGCGGGTTCATTTCGATCACCAGCCGCTCGCCTGTTTGCGGGTTCACGGCGAACTGGATGTTCGCTCCTCCCGTCGCCAGTCCTACGGCGTCGACGATCCGACGGGCTTCATCACGCATTTCCTGATACTGCAAATCGCTGAGGGTTTGCTGGGGCGCGACGGTGATGCTGTCGCCGGTATGAACGCCGCACGGATCAAAGTTCTCGATCGAACAAATGATCACGAAGGTCCCGCTCCGGTCCCGCATGACCTCGAGTTCGAATTCTTTCCATCCGAGAATGCTCTCTTCGACCAGAACCTCGGCCGTCGGGCTTTCCTTCAAGGCCGCCGTGATCATGCGCTCGTATTCTTCAAGCGTATAGGCGACGCCTCCGCCTCCGCCTCCGAGCGTGTAGTTCGGCCGAAGGATCAGGGGAAAGCCCAATTTATTCGCGACTTCCATCCCTTGGTCGTACGAACGCACCATCTCGCTTCTCGGGTAACGAGCACCGACTTTATCGAGAATCGCTCGGAACTTTTCGCGATCCTCGGCCGCGCGGATCACATCGGGATCAGCACCAAGCAGCCTTACCCCGAGACGCTTAAGAACGCCCGCCTCATCGAGTTGTAGAGCGAGGTTCAAAGCGGTTTGACCGCCCAGGGTCGGGATCAATCCGTCGGGGCGTTCTTTTTCCAAAATCTTTTCGATGAGAGGAACGGTCAAAGGCTCGATGTACACACGCGTCGCAAGATCCGGGTCCGTCATGATCGTCGCCGGATTCGAATTCACCAGGATGACTTCAAGGCCTTCGTTCATGAGAGCCTTGCAAGCCTGGGTGCCCGAATAGTCGAACTCGCATGCCTGCCCGATCACGATCGGACCGCTTCCCAGGATCATCACCTTTTTGAGGTCTTTGTACCGCCCCACGCTCAACCTCTTTCGCTCAGAACTTCGTTCGCTTCTCGTTCGTATAAATGTAATCGAGTCTGAGATGACGATATTGTTCGTACCGGTAGCGCATCTTGAGCAGCTTCAACATGAACGCTTCTTCTTCCGCCGGATTCTCGAGCTTCCGGATGCGCTTGATCTCACTCAGGATGTAACGGCTCGCTTCCGGCGGATGGAAACAGAACGCCCGCGTGAACCGGAAAACGTCGCCGTCCGGAATCACTCGGGCATCGAAAATCTCGTCGCGGTTGAAGCCGATATTCACCGGCGAGTCCGGGATCACGATTTTCTTCCCGAGCCAGAGGTCTCGTACGTAAACGTCGTTTCCGCGGATTTTCAAGAATTCGAACAAGCTGTGTCTGACACCGACCAAATTTTCGAAAGCCGGACGCTCATCCGAGGTCATTTCGAAATCGGGAATTTCCAAAGCGTATTCGGCCGGTGTTTTCCCGGTGTCGTTCATTCTTCGCGAAAAGAGGTACCACTCCAGAAACTGCGTCATGCGCATTTCGAAGTGGGGGTGGTCTTCGTCGACAATCCCGCTCTCGTCGAAAAACTCCCTCTTCGCGGCGGCGACCTCGTCTTGAAACTTTTCCGCCGTAAAGAACACGATCAAGCGATCGATCAAGTCTTCATACATGGCGCCACTCATCCATCAAATCCCATTCATGAAGTAATCGAAGAGCCGACTCGCATCGTGCGGCCCGGGACGGCTTTCGGGATGGTACTGCACGCTGAAACACTTCTTTGCGGCGCACTCTATCCCTTCGACGGTATCATCGTTCAAATTCACATGCGTGACCCTGACATCCGTCGGCAGCGAATTTTTGTCCACGGCATAGCCGTGATTCTGCGAGGTCACGTAAATTTCTTTCAGCAGGAAATCTTTGACCGGGTGGTTGCCTCCCCGATGCCCGAACTTGAGCTTGTAGGTCGAAGCACCGAGGGCGCGCGCCAAAATCTGATGCCCCATACAAATTCCGAAGATCGGCCTCCACCCAAGAAGGGCGCGGACCGTTTCAGTCGCCTGGACCACATGGGCCGGATCACCAGGGCCATTGGAAAGCAATATTTTGTCCGGCGCCCAATCGCGGATTTCGCGTTCTAACGTCCGGCACGGAAAGATCGCCACTTCCGAACTGCGCTCAAGCAGGCAACGAAGCGTGTTTTCTTTGCAGCCGAAATCCAAAACCGCGACCCGAGGCCCATTGGCGAGCGCCCCTTTGCGGAACTCGGCTTCCGGCCGCGACACTTGATAAACCCAATCCAGGTCTTGCCGTTTTTTTTCCCCGATCATCTTGTTCGCAATCCGACGCGCTTCTTCTTCATTTGCGGCGTTCACCAAGGCTCCCCACGGGGTGCCCATGTTACGGAGCCGCAAAACGATCCGGCGCGTATCGAGATCGCTCAAAACGGGAATTTGCTCGGCAAGAAGCTGGTTTTTCCAGGAAGCGTCCCTCGATGACTCTTGGATCTCGAGGCTCACAAAGCCCTCGATCCACATCCGCCGCGATTCCCACGCGTCGCGGGAAACGCCGTAATTCCCTTGCATGGGAGCCGTCATAACGATGATCTGGCTGAAATACGACGGATCAGTCGCAATTTCCTCGTAACCGGCGTGCGAAGTGTTGAAGACGACTTCTCCAACGCGCGGTCTTCCTCCATGCCACTTTCCTTCGTACGTTTCTCCAGTCTCGAGAACCAGGAACCCCTTATCCGCGCCGCCCATCGCCCCTCTCCAGTCTCACTGCCCCGAAAAAATCTTCGATAGTAAGGCCGCCCGAATCAAAACTCCGTTTTTCACCTGATCAAGAACTCTTGATCTCGGATCTTCAACGACCTCGGGCGCGAACTCCACACCATGGTTAATCGGCCCAGGATGCAAGATGATCGCATCCGGCCGTAGTTTTTTTAAGCGCGCTCCGTTTAATCCGAATTCAGCGTGATATTCCGACTTGTAATCCTCGATCGACCGCCCTTTTAGCTTCGGATCTTCATGGCGCTCAAGCTGCACTCTTAAACCCATCACGACAGTGGGCCATTCGAGTGCCTCGTTGAGGCTCTTAAAGATCTTCACGCCCGGCACTTCATCCGCCGACGGAAGAAAACGGTCGGGCCCGCACACTCCGATTTCTGCGCCCAGCTTCGTCAGCACGTCAAAGTTCGACCGCGCGACACGGCTGTGCGCAACATCCCCCACGATCAAAACCTTTTCTCCCCGCACCGAACCTCGAGACTCAAAAATCGTGTAGGCGTCCAAAAGCGCCTGAGTCGGATGCGAAGAGACACCGATGCCGGCGCTGATCACAGGAATGGGAAGAGTCGGGAGAAGCTTTTCTAAGCCCGCAGAACGATTGTACCGGATGACGATCGCGTCCGGCCCCATGGCCGCCACGTTGGCGACAGTGTCTTCTTCAGTTTCCCCTTTTAAAATACTGGAGCCAGCACCGATATCGAGCGTGAGCACTTGATGCCCCAGCCGGATCACTGCCATCTGGAAACTCATAAAGGTGCGAGTGCTCGCTTCAAAAAACAGGCAGGCGATCACTTTCGGAGCCAGGCGCTTCGATTTGTCCGGGTCGAAAAATACGCCATGTTTTTCGTAATAAGTTTCAAGCTCCTTCGCGTGAGAAAAGAGGGCGTGGATCGCGTTTTCATCAAGGACGCGGGTATCGAGCAATGAAAAGAACGGCGAATTTCGATTTTCCGCCGGCAAACCTGAGCGTTTGGAAGGCATTGACTTGCATCGTAAAGCTCGGGTTCGTCCACGGTCAAGAACGTCTATCGAACCGATTTGAAGATCCGCTCCCAGCGAATGCTTGGGTACCTTTCGTTGCCCCAGCGGTTCAGCCAATCAAACGACAGCCACACCAGACCGACCCGACCTTCCAGATTTTTAATCGGGACGGCGCCCCAGTAGCGCGAGTCGTCACTTGAATCTCTGTTATCTCCCAAAACAAAGATATGGCCCGGTGGCACAACAACCGGCCCGAAAGAATCGGACTCATCGCTCCGACTGCGAATGACCATATGAGTGGAGCCGGCGAAACTCTCCTTAAAAGCCGCGTAGAATTCCCGCCCCGGCAGGTCCTTGATCGCCTCATCCGGCAGCGGTTCGTATTCGGCTTCAACCTCGTTAATCACGAGTTTCTTATCACGGATCGCGACTCGGTCTCCGGGGAGCCCAACGACTCTTTTCACGTAAATAACCGACTCATTACCGGGATACCGGAAAACAACAACTTCACCCCTCTGTGGTAGCTGGCCCCCCCAACGCTCCCCGCCGGATAAAGGAATCGGAATCCCGTAGGACAATTTATATGCGAAGATGAAGTCGCCGACTTTCAACGTCGGAACCATCGAACTCGTCGGAATCTTATAAGCCGAAATCACGAAAAAACGTAAGATCAGGGCCACAACGATCGCGACCACCAAGCTCTCCATGTAGTCGCGAAACAAAATCTTAAACGGCAGAGAACCTCGCGCCGCTTCGTTCGAGGAAGATTTGTCTTTCACTTGATCAACCTTGCCATTCGCTTCCACCTTAATGCTTGAGGATCGCATATCGGGCGCGCCCCAGGCAAATTTTGAAGCGTCTCCTCACAGCTGAGCCAAATGACGAATGCCCGGCCCAGCACGCGGGAAATCGGAACCGTTCCCCACACCCGGCTGTCGGAAGAGTTCTCCCGGTTATCTCCCATCATGAAAAGTTCGCCTTCAGGCACACGAAACGGTTCCACCGCATCAATCAGCGCGCCGGCCTCATGAATGACAACATAAGACCGACCATCGAGCGTTTCTTCGAAAAACTCGAAATGACTCAGGTATTCCTCGCGCATCTGCTCGGTCCAGTCGCCGATCCAGCGCGCCGCCTCGTCTTTGCCCAAATGCCGGGTCGAAACGGGCTCACCGTTGATCATCAGGAGGCCGTCATCCCCTATCTGGATTTCGTCACCCGGAAGCCCCACAACTCGTTTCACAACGAAGACATCATCATTCTCGACCGACCGGAATACGACCACGTCTCCCCTTTGCGGGTCAGCGAACCGAATAAGCCAAGACGAGGAAAACGGGAGGCGAATCCCATAGGAAAACTTGTTCACCAGAATATGGTCGTGAACAAGAAGCGTCGGGATCATACTGCCGGAGGGAATCACGTAAGGCTCAAAAAACGCCCAACGGATAAACAAGATCGTCAAGACGGCACCCGCCAGCGAGAGAAGCGCCTGCGGCCACGTGCCGCGCTTATCGCGCCAGCCCACTCGAGAACTTGAAGGCCGGAGACAGTCACGAAGTTTTTCGAACATTACTTCACTTGATGGAAAAAGCGCCCCCACCGAATTGTGAGCGGGTTGCAAAGAAACCTCAGATTGGGAAGCGTTTCTTCGCAGCTCAACCAAACGAACATCGCACGGCCCAGGATGTTTTGCTCAGGCATAAAACCCCAACGGCGGCTGTCGTGCGAATGCTGGCGGTTATCCCCCATCACGAAGAGCATTCCGTCCGGAACCGTCCAGGGACCTTCGCTCGAGTCGAAACTGTATTTGGGCAGGAGAATGCTGTGAGTGTGCCCATCCAGCTTCTCCAGAAAATGCTCGTAGTTGCTTTTTGAATCCTGCATGTAATTCAGGTTCTGGAAGTCTTCGCGCTGAAAGTCGGCGTCACGCACGTAGGCCCAATCTTTTCCGTCCGGATCCGGAACGGTTTCAACCAACTGGTCATTGATGTAAAGCTTGCCGTTTTCGTAAAGGATCTTATCGCCGGGCAGGCCGATGATGCGCTTAATAAAAAACTGCGACGGGTCTTTCGGGTATTTGAAGACGATGACCTCGCCCCGCTCGGGTTTCTTGAAACGGACGATCCACTTCTCGCTGAATGGTAAACGGATTCCGTAAACGATTTTGTTCACGAAAATGTGATCATGAACGAGGAGACTGGGGAGCATGCTGCCAGACGGGATCACATAAGCTTCGATGAGAGCCCAGCGAATCATGAGCGCCACGCCGATCGCGATCGCGATCGAGCCCCATCCTTCGGTCCAGAACTGGCGAGAACGAATGTTCACAATCACATCCTCCGTATCTTGGCCGCTAATCTTCAATTTTAAGAATAGCGAGAAAGGCCTCTTGGGGAACTTCGACAGTACCGATCTGTTTCATCCGCTTTTTGCCCTCTTTTTGCCGCTCCAGAAGCTTACGCTTGCGCGTGATGTCGCCGCCGTAGCACTTCGCGGTGACGTCCTTGCGGAGGGCACTTAGCGTTTCCCGTGCTACGATTTTAGAACCAATGGCGGCCTGGATGGCAACTTGGAACTGTTGCCGCGGGATCAGTTCCCTCATTTTCTCGACGAGTTGACGGCCCCGCGACTGCGCCTTCGAACGATGCACGATCAAACTGAGCGCGTCGACCGGATCGCCGTTCAAAAGAATATCGAGCTTGACAAGATCCGACTCCTCGAAATCGAGGAACTCGTACTCCATCGAAGCGTAGCCCTTCGTCACGGATTTCAGCTTGTCGTAGAAATCCATGACGATCTCGTTCATCGGCAATTTGTATTCGATGATCACCTTCTTTTCGGTGACGTAGTCGATCTTGAGTTGGACACCACGCCGGTCTTCGCAAAGCTTGAGGATGGAACCGATAAACTCCGACGGGGTGTGCACCGTCACTTTGACGAAAGGTTCGGCCATCCATTCAATTTTCGTCGGATCCGGCATGGACGCCGGGTTATCCAAATCGAATTCTTTGCCATCCTTGGTCCGGACCCGGTAAACGACCGTTGGAGCGGTCGTGATGAGATTTAAGCCAAACTCCCGTTCCAGGCGTTCCTGCACGATCTCCATGTGAAGGAGCCCGAGGAAGCCGCAACGATAACCGAAACCGAGCGCAGCCGATTTCTCGACTTCGTAGCTCAAACTCGAATCGTTCAGCGCCAGCTTATCGAGCGCGTCTTTCAGGTCCTCGTACTCGCTTGCAACGACCGGGAAGATGCCCGAGAACACCATCGGCTTTATCCGCCGGAATCCCGGTAGCGGCTCTTCAGCCCCTCGCTTCGAGGTCGTCACGGTATCGCCGACACGGACTTCACGGATATCCTTGATTCCACAAATAAAGAAGCCGACCTCACCTGCACCCAACTCTTCGCATTCGGTGGGGAACGGGCGGTAGGTTCCAAGCTTCAAGATTTCGTATTCCTGGCTTCCGGACATGAAGCGGACCTTGTCGCCCTTCTTCACCTTTCCGTCGACGATCCGGCACAGAATGATCACGCCTTGATACGAGTCGAACCAGGAGTCGAAGATCAGCGCGCGAAGCGGCTTATCACGGTCGGCAACGGGCGGCGGAATCCGCTTCACGATCGCTTCCAAAATATCCTTGATACCGATGAGCTCTTTCGCGCTCGCGAGGATCGCGTCGCTGGCGTCGAGTCCGATCGTGTCTTCGATCTGCTTTTTCACACCTTCAGGATCGGCGCTTGGGAGATCGATCTTGTTCAAGACCGGGATGATCTCGAGATTGTTGTCGAGCGCCAGATAAACGTTGGCCAGCGTCTGCGCCTCCACCCCCTGGGCGGCATCGACGACAAGGATCGCACCTTCGCAGGCCGCGAGACTCCGCGAGACTTCGTAGCTGAAGTCCACGTGTCCGGGGGTGTCGATCAGATTCAATTGATAGGTGTTCCCGTCGTCCGCCTTATAAGTCAGGCGCACGGTTTGGGCCTTGATCGTAATCCCCCGTTCGCGCTCCAGGTCCATGTTGTCCAAAAATTGAGCCTTCATCTCGCGCTCCGAGAGCGCGCCGGTCACCTGAAGCAAGCCGTCGGCCAGGGTAGACTTACCGTGATCGATATGAGCGATGATCGAAAAGTTTCGAATGAATTTAGGATCCATCATAGTTGTCAGCGCCCTCCAGACGCGGCGCCACTGCTACCGCCTCCGGAAAGAACATCGAAACCGCTTGAAACCAAAGGTTGAAGTTCCATTTGCCCCGGCAAGTGACTCCGATGTTTTTCAAGAACCAAATCAATCCCCTCTCGAATGAACTCAGCGATCGGCACCTTCGTGCGACGATTGAGTTCCTTCAAGAGAGCCTGTTGTTGCTCCGTAATATAGATTGTTGTTGCCAGCTTCTTTGACATGCGTCTCGCTGCCTTTTGCGATCGTTTGGGCTTGGGTTGAGAAAGCAATTAACTTAGGTTGCCATACGTTGCAATATGTTTCCACCTCCTGGAATCCAGCGCTATGACGCATAACACCTTTATAAGGGCATCCTTCTAAGAAAGACTGGGAGAGAGCTCTATGCTCCGAAGGAGTTTAGCAATGATCCAGCTCAAAGCCGTTCTCATGGCCGCCTTGGCAGGCCTGATTTGCATCGGAATCCATCTTCAAACCGCGACTGCGGAAACCGCGGACACCCCACCGCACGCAACTGAGACAACGAAATTCACTAAAAAGCAGAAGGGTGAACGTAAAAAAGACAAGAAGGACCGCAAAAAGAAAAAAGAACGCCGTAGCCGCGAGGGCCGTCGACACCACCACAGGCATCACGGTCCTATGCATGATTCCACATCAGCCGACTCCGAATCGGGAGCCCCTTAAGCCAGCGTCTTGAGCTGAGTCGTCATCACCAGAGGAGCCGCAATGAACAAGCAACTGAAGGTTCTCGCAACCCTTCTAGGAGTATTCGTCCTCGTGAGCTGTCATTCAAAACCTCATAAGAACGAAAGCGCCAATTCTTCCGCCGCGCCCCAATCGTCGGTTTCAGAACGGATCAGGAGCCAAAAGTTCAATTTCGACGTTTTTAACGCCGTCTTCAGCAACGAAGTTGCAAAAAACCCTGATCAAAACGTCCTCATTTCACCGACATCGATCAAGCTCGCGCTGGGCCTTCTGCTTCTCGGGTCGCGAGGCGAGACGGAAACCCTGATCGCGGACGTCCTCGGATACCCTGGCGTTCCAAGAAGTGAAGTTGCCAAAGAATTCCAAGAGCTGATCGCGCGACTCGAATCGAAATCAAAGCGCAACGGAAAAGTTGAATTCAACGTCGCCAACGGGCTTTTTCTCACAAGCAGCGCGGATTTAAAGAAACCCTACCTCGACGACGCCTTCGCCTTCTTTCAAGCCAAGCCCATGACTGTTAAAAGCGCCGATCCGATCAATAAGTGGGTTAAAGAAAAAACCAAAGGCCACATTCCCAAAATCCTCGAGAGCCTCGACATTAATTCACTCCTGGTCCTCGTAAACGCCATGTACTTCAAAGGCTCGTGGCAGAAGGTCTACCGCAAAAGCCAAGGCAGCTTCACGACGAACGCCCACAAAACCCTCGCGAATATCGAATTCGCCGAATCGGATGCGGATCCGAAGAAAAATCCGGACGGTATCCGCGAAGAATACGGCGTTATCCAATTGGGAAGTCACGAATACACGGTTTTAAAGAAAAAATACGCGCGGACTGAAGGCGCTCCGGCTCTGTCGATGTATTTTATCCTCCCGCCCGAAGGAGTGAATGCAAACTACGTCGCCACGCAAACCATCGGCAACCCGGCGTTTTGGGCCCAAGTCGAAGAAACCGTTCACGAAACACAACTGGCCGCCGTCCGTTTCCCGATCGTCGAACTCGGCTCGAATATCGACCTGAAGGGCGCTTTCATGAACATGAAGAGCTCGAGCGGACAACCCCTCGGGCGAATCTTTCAAGTCGCGGATCTCAAAGACATCTCCGACCGCGCCGATTACGTCGGACAGGCGAAGCATCGCACTTCCATGAAGATCGACGAAAAGGGCACCGTCGCGACCGCCGCAACCGCGGTGGAAGTCGTCACACGGGCGATTTTCATGCCCCCGTCGTTTGTCGTCGACCGGCCTTACATGATCGCTCTGCGCGACGACGACAAAGGGGAGTTTATCTTTCTGGGTGTCGTGAATGACCCGAGTTTGAAATAAGTGAAGGGGGCTTCGAACGAGCCCCCCAAAACTAAAAGCCGAAAATCAACGCGCAAGTGTCTTCACGACGTCCTTAAGCGCGTCGACCTTGTCCAGTTTTTCCCAAGTGAAGCCTTCTTCCTCGCGGCCGAAGTGACCGTAAGCCGCCGTTTTCCGGTACTTGGGCTTCAAGAGATCGAACTGTTCGATGATCGAAGCCGGTTTCAAACTCCAGATTTCGCGCACGGCCTTCGCGAGAATTTCCCCTCCGTATTTACCGGTGCCGTAGTCGTTCACCATAATGCTCACGGGCTCCGCAACACCGATCGCGTACGAGACCTGCACCAAACAGCGTTCCGCGAGCCCCGCCGCCACGATGTTTTTCGCGATATGGCGGGCGGCATAGGCGGCCGAACGGTCCACTTTTGTCGGGTCTTTACCGGAGAAGGCACCGCCCCCATGGGCTCCGTGTCCACCGTAAGTGTCGACGATGATTTTACGGCCCGTGAGCCCGCAATCGCCCATCGGACCGCCGATGACAAACCGGCCGGTCGGGTTGATGAAGTACTTCGTCTTGGAATCGAGCCACTGGGCGGGAATGACCTTTTTAATAATTTCTTCCATGACGAAGTCACGGATCGTATCGTTCGAGACATCCTCAGAATGCTGAGTCGAGAGAACAACGGCGTCGACCCGTTGCACACGACCATCGACATATTCAACCGCCACTTGGCTCTTGCTGTCAGGCCGCAACCATTCCACGCCCTCTTTCCGCCGGCGCGCGAGTTCGCGCATCAACGCATGCGAAAGCGAAATCGAGAGCGGCATGTATTCCGGAGTTTCATTAACGGCGTAGCCAAACATGATGCCTTGGTCACCCGCACCCTGCTCTTTACTCGAGCCGGCGTCGACCCCCATCGCGATGTCCGGGCTTTGGCGGTCCATGGTGACCATCACGGCACACGTATTACAGTCAAAGCCCTTCCTGCTGTCGTCATAACCGATTTCCCGGATGGTCTCGCGCACCAGGTGCGGAATGTCGATACGCGCGGTCGTCGACACCTCGCCAGCCACAACAGCGACCCCGGTCGTGACCAACGTTTCACACGCCACGCGACCGCGAGGATCTTGCGCGAGGATTGCATCCAAAATGGTATCGCTGATTTGGTCGGCGATCTTATCCGGATGACCTTCGGAAACCGATTCGCTCGTAAACAGGTAGTTTTTCATACTCAAGATCCTTGCTCGGAAGGAGCTTAATGATTTGCGTCAAGTCTTTTGCGTATCGCCAAGAGCTACCAAACGGGGATGACGCGGTCAATGAAGTTAGCGGAGAAGACGAGGAAGGAGGCGCCTCAACGAAACTAAGGCGCCTCGCGTCTATCCCTGTGGGGATCAACCCACTTTACGGAGGGGACGAATATCGTAGTTCGTTTCCAGGGCGGGAGTTAGACGAGCCAGCTGCCCATAATGGCTTCGCTCAGGATTCTTATGCGCTTTCGAGCGACGCTTGTCTTTGGACATTTGGCGCGTGAGCTTATTCACGACCATCTCCACGGAGCGGTAGAAGTCTTCCGAACTGGCCGACGCTTTGAACTTACGTCTCCCCTCCTCGACATGCACTTCGACGATGCACTCATGCTTTTCCATCGAAAGCACAAATTGAACGTCCATGGGGTTCAATTCGAATTTCGCGATTTTTTCGCATCGTTCGCGCGCATATTCCATAAGAGCTTCAGATGACTCCATATGCTTGAAAGTGAAACCCACCTTCATCCAACAACCCCTTTCTTCTTATTAGCGTTTATTGGGATTTGAAGCGGATGTGCTTTCAAAATCCGCTTGTGATGTACCTATCGGAAGGGTTCCGACCAAAGTGCAGCGCCTCGAAAAATTTTTCGTGGAAACGTGGGGTCAACGCTTCTGAATAGGGAAAACGTATCGTTCTAAGACGCGAATCTAAAGAATTTTACCGGAGCATTGACTAAAAGATTTACTTCGCCACGGCTTCAGCATGTGTTTCGCGAATCAAGACCACCTTGATTTGTCCGGGATACTGGCACTCCTCCTCGATCTTGTCCGCGATTTGACGGGAAAGTTTCAAGGTTTGCTCATCACTCACACGGCGGCTGTCGACCAACACGCGCACTTCGCGGCCGGCGTTAAGAATAAGAGTTTTGGTGACTCCCTTAAATCCTTCCGCGATCGCCGTGAGAGCCTCGATCTTTTGGTTATAAAGACTGACGACTGAGCGTCTCGCCCCTGGACGCGCTCCCGACATCGCGTCAGCGGCAATCACCAAAAAGGCGAGATCGGTGCTTGGTTGCTCTTCGTAATGGTGAGCTCGGACAGCATGAACGATATGCGGCTTTTCCCCGCGGGCCTGTATGAAATCCGCACCGATCACCGCGTGACCGCCTTCAACCGCGTGATCCATAGCTTTTCCAACGTCATGCAGAAGACCCGCGCGTTTCGCCCACGGTACCGGAACCGACCCCAACTCGCTGGCAAGAAGACCACACAACCAGCCGACCTCGGCGACATGGAAGTGCTGGTTTTGAGCGAACGAGTAACGGTAGCGGAGAAGTCCCAACATCCTCTTGATTTCGGGATGAAGATCGCGACAGCCCAGTTCCGCCGCGACACGGTTTCCGTCCGCTTCGATTTTTCGAGTGACATCACCCTTGGTTTTCTCAAAGAGACGGCGGACCGTCTCCTCATTGGGGGCGCGTTCGTGGAGCAGCTTCTCCAAACACCGCGTCGTCACTTCCCTCACGAAGGGGTCATAACTTGCGACCTGGAAGGTATTGTTTTCGCTGACGGAGATCTCGACTCCCGCCAGCTCCTGCAATAGCCGGATGTTACGCCCATCGGGCCCCAGCATCCGCTTTTTCACGTCCTCGTTCGGAATTTCCACAACGCCGATACCACGCTCGGTGCAAGCGGCACGCGGGAAGCGGTTTAAAGCAACCGCGATGATCTTTTTCGCGATTTCTTCGCTGTTGGCCCGGATCTCTTCCTCAAATTCAGCCGCTTTTTTCTTAGCTTCGAGCTGGAGTTGGTTCTCTTCCCTGGCCACCAGTTCACGGCGCAACTCTTTGGGATCAAGACCCGTGATCTTCGTGAGTTCCTCAATCAGGGTTTTCCGCAATTTTTGGGCGTCATTCTTGAGGCGATTGTACCGGGCCTGACGCTCCGCCAGCACTGCCTCTCGTTCCTGAACATCAGCGAGCTGCTTTTGAATTTCTCTCAGATCTTGATTGTAACTGCGATCGCCTTCGCTGCGCTTTCTACGGTACTCCTCCTCGCCGGCTTTGACGCGGGCTTCGAGTTCGTCGAGTTCCTTTTCATGGCGCGCCCAGATTTCGTCTTCGACTTCGCTGGCGACCAGCTTCGCTTCTTCCAAGCGGTGCTCAGCTTCCTCTTTGGCTTCTGAGATAATACGTTCGGCCTCTGCTTGCGCGCGCAAGCAGGCCCGTCTCCGGTTCATGCGCCGAGAGAACTCGATAAGGCCGACCCCGAGGGCGGCCGAAAGAAAAAAGACAATCGCAATCAGCATTTCGAGGCGCTTAGAAGTATTTCTTTCTCTTACTCGAAGGCAGGATCTTTAGCACGTCGCGATATTTTGCTACAGTCCGCCGTGCTATTTGAATACCATCTTTCTTGAGTAAGTCCACAATCTTCTGATCCGAGAGCGGATTCTTAGGATCTTCAGCGGCGACCAGCTCTTTAATCTTGAGCTTAACGGATTCGGACGCCAACGCGTCGCCGTCATCCGTGTTAATGCCCGAGTTAAAGAAATACTTCAGTTCGAAAATTCCGCGCGGCGTGTGCACGTATTTCGCCGTGGTCACCCGGCTGACCGTGGACTCATGCATGCCGATGTCGTTGGCGATATCACGCAGGATCATCGGCTTGATGTAAGCCGGCCCCTTATCGAAAAACTCCCGCTGGTGTTTCACGATCGACTCGGTGACCTTGTAGATCGTGCGCTGCCGCTGATGGATCGACTTGATCAGCCAAACCGCCGATCGCAGCTTCTCCTGGATGTATTCCTGGGTCGGGTCATTCGAGTTTTTCGCCTGTTGAAGCACATTCTTATAGAAGTTCGAAATGCGCAGCTTCGGCAGACCGTCTTCGTTGAGCGAAACCATGTATTCGTCGCCAACTTTGTAGACATAAACATCTGGCGTCACGTACTGGGTTTCGCTCGTCATGAATTGGCGGCCCGGCTTGGGATCCATCGAGTAGATGATCTTGCACATCTCGATGATATCCTCGAGGTCACGCCCCATGGCGCGCGCGATGCCTTCGTAGTTTTTCTTCTCCAGATCTTTTAAATGGTTATTGATGAGCTGGATCAGGTCGTGCGTGTCTTCCTGGAGATGTTTCGCTTGTACAATGAGACACTCTTTCAAGTCGCGCGCGCCCACTCCCGGTGGGTCAAACTCGTGTATGAAGGGCAGCACGCTTTCCAGATCCTCTTTCGAAACGTTTTCGTCCTCGGCGATCTGTTCGAGCGGAACCTTTAGGTAGCCGTCATCGTCGATGTAGCTGATGAGAATTCCGATCAAATACTGCTCTTCTTCGTTGAAGCCGGAATTCCGCATCTGCCACATGAGGTGATCGTACAGCGTCGGCGTCGTCGAGATCAGGTTTTCGTAGTTCATGATCTCTTCGGTGCCGCCCGCCATGTTCTGCATCGGCTTGTACGTCGGCTCGAGATAGGACTCCCAGTCAAACTCGTCTTGTTTTTGCGGGTCTTGATCTTGCTCCCCTACGCCCGTTTCTTCGGCGGCACTCGCTTCCTGAACTGGCCCCTCTTCAGCGGTCGTTTCGACCATTTCCTCGAGAACAGGGTTCTCTTCAAGCTCTTTGCGAATGGCCGTCTCGAGTTCCATGCGCGACAACTGCAAGAGTTTAATGGCCTGCTGCAATTGCGGAGTCATCCGCAGTGTCTGCGTCAGATTCAGCGATTGTTTGAGACCTACCGCCATCACATCTCCGTTTAGAGCCTAAAGTTTTCTCCCAAATAGAAACGACGGGCCAGCTCCGAAGACGCCACCTCCTGGGCATCGCCTTCGACCTGCACCTTTCCGTCTTTCATTATATAAGCATAATCGCAAATGCCTAATGTCTCACGTACGTTGTGATCAGTAATGAGAATTCCGATTTCCCGCTCTTTCAAAGTCCTGATGATCTGCTGGATATCGGCGACGGCGATCGGGTCGATCCCGGCGAAAGGCTCGTCCAGAAGGATGTATTTCGGCTCTCCGGCCAGCGCTCTCGCGATTTCCACCCGCCGCCTTTCGCCACCCGACAGCGCGTACCCGTAGCTGTCCCGTATATGTCCAATCGAAAACTCCTCGAGCAACTGCTCCAAGCGTTCGCTCTTTGCCGTGCCCGACACGCCGTGGGCCTCAAGCGCGACGAGAATATTTTCACGGACAGTCAGGCGCCGGAAAATGCTGGCCTCCTGGGGGAGATAGCTCAACCCCACGCGGGCACGCTGAAACATCGGCATATTCCGGATCGACGTGTCCCCGAGCAGGATGTCCCCGTCGTCGGGGGTGACAAGACCAACGACCATGTAAAAGCTGGTCGTCTTTCCAGCTCCGTTGGGGCCGAGCAGGCCGACGACTTGCCCTCGGTCGACTTCAAAACTTACGCCATCTACGACGCGCCGGTGTTTAAATGATTTTGATATTTTATTTACGATCAACTTTTTCATTGAAGTTTACTTTCCGAGTCTGTTCCCGCATCCTCCTCGTCCATGATGGATTCGATGCGAGCGCGAGCGTTTTTGACGCGCACTTTACTTCCGCCCTTCATAAAAACGATTTCATCTCCGGACAACTGATCGCCTTTCTGGGTCACGCGAGGAGAACCGCGGAACACCACTTCGTCATTGATAAAGTCGACGCTCACCGACTTGCTGACGGCGAACCGGTCCGTGTCCGTCACGCGAATGCCACCCGACACATGCACCGACTGAAGGACTTGGCCGGAGCGGTCGTAAGCAAACCGCGCTTCAGGACCGCTTAAGGTCATTGTATCGTACGTGATGACCACGTTCCCCAAAAAATAAGCCATTTTTGTTTTGCCACTAAAAACCGCTCGATCGCTGGAAATCACGAGCTTTTTACCGTCTTTCAGCTCTTTGGTCGTGTGCACGCTTTTGTTGACCGCGATTTCGTTGGTTTCCAAATCTGCGACCATATCGCTTCCTGTAAGAACCATCCTCCCACCATCCTTGTCTGGGGGCGCCCGCATTTCGATCGCGGAATGACTTGTCAGCTTCTTCGTGAGCGAATCATAGAAAACCGCCTCGGATCTGAAAACATAGCCGTTCGATGAACGCGTCTCGACGCTCCCGCTCACCCGCAAGTCACGTACGCCTTTTTCGTTCGGGGAGACTTGCCCCTCCCGGCCCGCTACTGTGTAGATGACTCCGTCAGCGCCGTAAAACTTCACTTTAACGCGCTCAATCGTCCAAACCTGGTTCGGATTCGGTTGGTGGGCGCTCGCCGCCCAAAGCTCCCACTCCTTTCCGTTCTTTCTCGCTTCGACCGAGTGGACGTCTTTCATGATTTGCCCGGATCTCCCCGCTCCTTCGCTCTCCTCGCTCTGACCGACTTTCGCCGCGTCGGCGGGGCTGTCCTCGAAAGAGCCGATTTCCTTCGGCGCAAGGATGAGGATCTCGATGACGAGTATCCCGAAGAGCAATCCTAATATGATGCTGTTCCGCCTGCTCATCCAACCTCAGAATCCAAGCCGTCCATTTCGAAAGTATGCCGACCGCGTCCAGTCGAAGGCAAATTACTTCGTTTTACCGACTCGACATTTGCCCAAGAACGGCGCGTTCAGCTTAAGAATCCGTACCTGGACGTTAAGTCTTATCTGGAATCACCCGAAACATGTCGTGTATGGCACACGCGTGGTTCCTCTACATCGATAACGTGGTCTCAGGTCCCTTCGATACGGATCAGGTCAAAAGCAAGATCCGCGAACTCGACCTGAAAGCCAAGTGCTTTATCTGGTGGAAAGGCCAACGCGAATGGATTCCCGTTTCCGCATGGGAAAGGGATCTCGAATCGATTCTGAAAGCCGCAACGACACCGGACAAAAAACCGATATGGTACGTCGACATGGGCGGCGCTAAACCGGCCGGCCCGCTGACGCAACAAGAAATGATCGACGTCATCAAGTCCGCCCGCGAACTCGAAAGAGTCCGCCTCTGGGCGATCGGCATGAAACAGTGGCAGAGCATTTTCGAGCTGCACGACGTTTTGGAGAGGGTCGGTATCAGCCGTCGGGAAGTTCCCCGCGCGCCTCTGATGGGCACCGTCGCCGTCAATCGAATCAGCGAACCGCCGAAGGGGTTTCTGGTTAAGGCGGCTTCGATCAGCGTCGCCGGAATGGGGATTGCCGAAGCGAGCGACCTCCGGCGCGGTGACGAGGTTTCACTGCTCATCAAAAGCCACGACTTGAAATCGCAGATTCATGTTCGCGGAGAAGTCGTCTACGTCACACCGAGCGGGCATGCGGGGATCCGCTTTCACAAGATTCAGCCCGAAGCGCAATCGATCATTCACGATTACGTGAAACGCTTTATGTTTGAAGCGGACCAAA
Source organism: uncultured Bdellovibrionales bacterium (assembly GCA_937927435.1). GTDB lineage: Bacteria > Bdellovibrionota > Bdellovibrionia > Bdellovibrionales > JAMPXM01 > CALBDW01. Next base: position 9,438 of record CALBDW010000066.1, on the reverse strand, counting down.
ACAAATCCGTAGCTTAAGACAAGACGATACACCTTGATCACGGATATCAAGAACCGCTTGGCGGCCCTCTTTCAATCGACAGGCAGCAAAACGGATATCGCCGTTTTCCTCGGCGGCTTCGCCTTCGACTTTCTCACACTCTCAGAGATCGACGATCCGATTTCAATCACCCAGCAAACCGTCTATCTCGTGCTGATCGGCTCCATTCTGCACTTTGAATTCCTCGAGTCCGCCGGATTGATCACAGTGCCGGAGAAAATGGAGCGGGTTTGGCGGTACCGGCGGTGGGCCGCGCACTTTTTCTTGGGAAGCCTTCTCAACCTTTACTCGCTCTTCTTCCTTAAAAGCTCTTCAATCTTTTCCACAGGGCTGTTCACACTCGTTCTTGTCATACTCCTGATCGCGAACGAATCGAAGCGTGTGCAAAGTAGCGACGTCGATTTGAAATTCGGACTCTACGTCGTTTGCCTTTTTTCCTTTTTCTCAATTTTAGTTCCCCTCCTTCTAGGATTCGTGGGAACAGTTCCGTTCCTTCTCTCGCTTTCCATGACGGCCGTCGGCGCCGGCGTTTTCTATTGGCTGCTTGCGAAGCGGGCGATTGACAGAAAACTCCTGTTAAGGAAATTCGCGGCCCCCAGTTTGGGAACGTTGTTCGTTGTTCTTATTTTTTACATTTTCGGATGGATTCCGCCCGTGCCCCTCTCGGTGGAAGAGCTCGGCGTTTATCATCGTGTTGAAAAATCGGGGAACCAATACGTCCTCTTTCACGAGCGGCCGTGGTGGAAATTCTGGAAGACCGGAGACCGAGAATTCCGAGCCGAACCGGGTGACAAAATCTACGTTTTCACGCGCGTCTACTCGCCCGCCCGCTTCAGCGATGCCGTCTTCGTCCGGTGGTTATACAAAGATCCTCGAACAGGCTGGCAGTCCACGGATCGCATCCCGATTGAGATCACCGGCGGCCGCAAAGGCGGCTACCGCGGCTTCGCGGTCAAACAAAATTACGCGCCCGGCGAATGGCGCGTAAACGTTGAAACGACAGATGGACGGGAAATCGGGCGGGCTTACTTCACTGTCACCAAGACCGACACCGTGAGCCCGGAGCGACTGTTCAAAACGGAAACGCGCTGAATCTCTTATTTATCGTTTTTAATGACGGCGAAGTTAATCTCCGAAGCGCCGGCCTGGTAAAGCGTGTACATGACCTTCTTGATCGTCAGGAAGTCGACCGACTTATCGGCTTGAACTGTCACACGACGAAAATCCTCCGGCTTTTCCCTTTGGCCTCCCGGCTTCGTCTGGTCGACGGCTTCTCGGATGCGCTCAAGCCCCAGAAGTTTCCGGCTTTCCTCAAGAGTGCGGAAACGGTCGGTAATCGCCGTAGTCAAAAGCGGGATTTCCCATTCTTGTGAAGCCCGCACGGCCGCCAGATCCGCAATCCGGCGCTTATCCAAGCTGATTTCCGTCGGCGAAACCACAACGACATGCGCAGGCTTCAGTTCCTTCACTTGCGACGCTTTCGGCAAATGCACGTCATCGTGCAGATCGATCACTTCGCCGGTCGTCTGGTAGTTTTGCAGCAGAAAGACCACTAGCACCGTGAACATGTCGACCATTGCGGTCAGAGAAAGAGTCGCCACGGCGCTACGCTTGTTGTTCTTAAGCGGGCGGTTGTGCCGGTCACGACGGCCAGGTACGTAGATTGGCATCACTCTGCTCCCACTGTCGAAACGGAAATCGAAGGAAAGCCGCTTGCGTTCAAGGTATCCATGCCGAGAATCAGATACTCATATTCGATTTCGTCATCGACGGTGATCACGGCATCGGTCTTGTCCGGGTAGTCCGCCTTCACCCTATTCAGGATTTCCGAAAGCCTTTCGACATCGTATTGCGACCCAACTTTATTGATCCGGTGTTTTTGGGAGCCGATGACCAGCTGAAAGCCGTAGTCCTTCACATCAAGCCGCAAGGGGATATCGGCATGAGGCGGAGGCGTCGCGGTTTCCGTTTGGTTCTCCTGCTTCTTTCCGTAAATGCTGCTGCCGAGCTGAATCATCGAAACCTGCGACCAAACGGCGGTGATCAAAAGAAATGTGATCAGAACGCTCATCAAGTCGATGAACGGAACCAAGTTCACATCGACAACCGCGCTTCGTGATCCCGATTTCTCTTCAATCTGTGCAATGGCGTCCCCGGTTCAATCAGTCTTTGATCTTATCGCGGTTCGCGACTACAAGGTTCATCAGCGTCATACTGCTTTCAACCATGTCGTTGATGATCCGTCCGATGCGGACTTGGAAATACCCGTACGAAACGAGCGCGATGATCGCGACGATCAATCCGAACGCCGTACAGTTGAGGGCTTCCGAAATACCTTGCGAGAGCAGTTGCGCTTTCTCCGCGGCTCCCGCAGCGGCAACACCTTGGAACGATTTGATCATACCCAGGATCGTACCGGTGAGCCCGACGAGCGTCGCGACGTTACCGAAGACAGCCAGGAACGACGACCAGCCTTCGATACGCGGAGTTTCACGCAAGACCGCGGCGTCCATAGCGACCTGCACCTCTTCGTCAGGACGGTGGTTCAAAACCTGCACAAGGCCTTGCTTCAACGTGCTCGTCAAAGGAGCCGGACGCGAATCACAGTAAGTGATCGCCTGACGGATATCTCCTCTGAGGATCATCCCGAAAAGGTGCTCGTTGAAATCCGCTTTATCGACCGTGAGCATGCGGAGCGTGATGAAGCGCTCTAGGATCAGGATCACGGTGAGAATGCCGATCGCGGCGATGATGTACATCGCGTAGCCGCCGGCTTGGAATGCGTGCACGATGAAATTCGTGTGTTCGGCCGCCTGAGTTGCTGCTTCTATGGCTGTCGGTTCCACTGAAGGTTCCTCCCCTTGTCACTAGCCACGGCTCATCGCCGTGATTTTCAGTTCAAATCCCAATCACCCGCTCAGTTCTGGAAGACGAACGGGTACGCGGACACTTCGTACTCGGTGTTCGCCGGGGGATCCGGGAAGCGCCAAGTCTTCAACCGCTCGAGTATGCAGGTCGCGACTTCACGGTTACCGAGGTCGTTCGACTTCACTCCCGCCGAAAGAACCCGACCCTGTTCTCCCACGACACAAGTCAACACAAGTTTGCCCCGCAGGTCAGGATTGGTGCGGAGCTGACGCTCGTAGCAGGCTCTGATCGCGCGAAGATTCATCTCGACAACACGGCGGATCCCCTCGCGATCGACGGCACCTTTGAATTCCTCACCAGCGCCACCTGTTACGATTTTCGTTCCTTGATGCGTGCCCAATCCTCCCGTTCCATAACCGAAGTTACCGCTTCCGCGTCCCATCGTTCCGACACCGCCGGCGATCCCTTCAAGCGCTTTGCCGGTTCCGCCCATACCGGTGTCCTTCAACTCGCTTCCCAGTCCCGTTCCGGCGCGATTGACCGCCGATCCGGCTTTTCCGGTCGCAGTGCCCGCAAGGCCTGCGAGCTCCCCCGAACCAGTCGTACTTTGCGCGAGTTGATCCTGAGCGCCGTTGTTTCCGAAGACTGAAAACACGCCGGCCTTCGAAACGTCACGGCTCTTCGACTGCATTTGTGATCCTTCTTTATCCGTGGTCTTGATCGCGCCGCCTTGTTTGACGCTCGTTTGTTGCCTCGGCCCAGTTTTATTGCGGTTCGGAGCCGCGGCCGCCGACATACCCGGATCATGCTTGTTGGTCAGATTCGTCGAGGGTTGCGGCGCTCCCCTCGCCGCGCGAGCTTTGTCTTCGACCTGAATACGGGTCGGAGGAGGAGTCGGCGTCGCCTGCACCACCGGCGGAGGCGTCGGTACCGGCGTGGGGATGGGGGTCGGCAACGGCGGCGGCGTCGGCGGAGCCAGAACAATCATCGCCGTACGCATCGGTTCATCCAGTTCCTCGTTAGGCAACCCTATGACGGGTTGATAGAGGTAAACATAGAGGAACAAAGTCGCCACCAGCGCGAGGGCCAAAACCACACCCGTCGTCTCCGACGCGGTCAAATCCAAAATCGGAGCGACAAGCGGTTTCGGCGATTCACCCACATAACGGATGATCAGCGAGATCCCGTCTGCGACTTCAACCCGCGCCATCTCGCCTTGCTGCAAAACCAGCGTCGAAGCGGAGCCGTTCGACACCATACGCTTCTGCAGAACCAGATCCGCGAACGTCGTGCTCGTTTGACCTGCCGTAAGTTCGCCGCGCATCTCGTGCGTCACGAAAATCGCCACTTGGCGTCCGATCTGCAAAATCGGCATCTTGCGGATCTTACTGGAAGCCAAGGGCAGAATAATGTCGTTATCCGGATGCGAGCCGACCGTGATGGTCTTCGTTCCAGAGAAGTGATACGACGCGATCACGCGTTCGCGCCAAGCGACGAGAACCTCAACGACAGTTCCCTTGCTCGGCTTGATGAAATCACGCACATCCTTGTATTTGCTCGGTGGCGCGAACGTCTTTCTCGATTTTCCGACGACCGAATGCCTCTTAGGACGAACGATTTCGCCCCCCGCCGCCGTGGCAGCCGCGGGAGCCGGATTCACTTTCGCCGCAAACTGCGAAACCGGTTGCTGAGGTTGCATCGTCGGCTGAGCGACAGCCTGCGGATGAGGACGCGGCTGAGGACGCGGCTGCGCCACAGGCTCAACCTGCGGCGGAGGAACCTTCGGAGTTACGGCCGGCCTCGACTGCGCCGCCACCGAGACGGGCGGCGGCCCGATGAAAAACTCGATTCTGTAATCCGCGATTTGAAGGACGTCGCCGCTTTGCAATTCGGCCTCAAGTACCTGCGCGCCGTTCTTATACGTCCCCGTCATCGAACCGAGATCGCAGACGTAGTAAGTGCCGTTACGATCATCGATTGAAGCGTGCAGAAGGGAAACCGCTTCCCCTTCAAGCGGAATCTGAACATCACCGGGCTGCCCGATCAGAATCTGGCCGCCCAAGAATTGTTTCACGCCGACCAGTCGGTCGCCCTGATAAATGCGAATGACGATCGGCTTCTTATTCGTCTGCATACTCAATTGGCACTTCCCTTGCCGTTCGGCCGTCCGATGTCTTCAGATGTTTTTCGCATCTCCGGAAGGAAATTTTCCCGGAGTCTTATCAGTCTCTTGTAATTATTATTTCTCTGCTGAAGCAGATAGAAAAGCTCGGGCTTTTGTACTTGACCCTCGACCAGCTGATCCTCGAAATCGACGGTGGTCCGCTTCGATGACTTTGATTTCGAACTTGCGCCCGACTGAGCGAACGCGTCTTGTGCCATCAGTGCGATCACCAAACCGATGATGACGGTCGCAATTCGCAGAGAGTATTTCAGGAGTCGAATCATCGCGCCCACCTTAGTTCGTACATCGAATTATTTTAGCTCAGACTTCGCTTTGTTTTCCAAGGCATTCGCTGTCGCCAGGACGTCTTTCCTCTGTGTTTCGAGAAACTTAACTTTGTAGACGAGCTCAAGACCTTCTTTAGGCTGGTTCATGAATTCAATGAGAAGAATCGCGTAATTCAAAAGCGCGTTCACGTCTTTTGGATGGGTTTTCAGCAAATCGGCGTACACGCGGCGAGCGGCTTCAAGCTCGTTACGTGCCCGCAACGCCAGAGCGTAATTGTTGGCGACCGCCGCGTTCGAGCGGTTCGCTCTGTAAGCCGCTTCGAGTAGAGGAAACGCGCGGTTGACGTTCCCGCCTTTTAAGTAAAGCGACCCCAAATTACCGAGCGCCTCGACATGACCTTCGTCGAGATCGAGAGCCTTCTTGAATTCGACGATTGCCGCTTCCGGATCGCCGTCGTCCAGGTGGGCGACACCCAGGTTGTTATGAAGCCCCGCCACTGAAGGCGACTTTTCAATAGCTCTCGCCAAAAGAAGCTTCGCCGCTTTCGGCTGCCCCCTCCGCAAATGAAGAAGAGCGATCGTATTTAAAGCGACCGCATCGTTCGCATCGGCTCCCAAAAGACGTGAAGCCTCTTCTTGGATCTCCGAGGCTTTGCCGGATTTCCGAACCGCCTTCACCAACGAATCGTAACGTGGATCGAGCTTGCGTGAAGCCGCTTTCGTCGTAGGCTCCGGAGGCGGTTCAGGAGCGACGTCCGGCATCGTTTCCGGTTGGGTTACGGAAACTTCAGGCCGCGACTTCTTCTCCTCTTCGGAGACCTGAACTTCCGGCTCACGCGTCTCCGGGTTCTCCTGAGTCGACGAACATCCCGCGAAGTACACGACCGACAATAACGCGAAGACTAATTTCGTTACGCGGACCATACGCCAGTGGTTCATAATCACAATCCCATCCAATCAGCTGCTTTGGAGTCGCTCGCGACCTCACCGGTCTGCTTCACGCCTTCGTGCACGCTCAATCCGTCGCGCGCGATCAAAGCCCACGGCGTATAGACCTCGAGCTCCTCCGCTTTATCAACGGCGGCTTTGTAGGAGTTCTTCGCCTCGTTCTTCAGGTTGTTGACCTGCGCCTGAATCAATTGCTTATACTGTTGCGCTTCCTCCTCCTTAAATCCGACCGGAACGGGAATCTTTTCGAAGATGCCGACGATCTTGTCGAACATTTGTCCGGTCGAAGCGAGCGCCGCCACAATGTACGGGCCGTTGTCAAAACGGATCACTTCCTTCATCTCGTTGATGTAAGCTTCTTGGATCTTTTTGACTTCAGCCGCCGCCTTGGCTTGCTGTTTGTCGCTCGTGCCGAACTTGATGCTGTTCAAGCGCGCCAGGGTATCCTGCGCGAGAACGAAACGCGCTTCGGCGGCGAAGCGCGCCGTTTCGTCACGCACTTTTTTCGAAGACGCTTTGTACATATCGAGTGTCTTCTTGAACCACTCGTTCGCCTTCGTTTTCTGTCCGCGTTTTTTCGCAATATCGGCGACGAGGAAAGTCGCTTCGATCACGCGCGAGCGGTTTTTCGGCTGGGAGTCTAAATACTTCTCGTAGTGGCTCGACGCTTTCGCCAACTGGCCAGCACGCCTCAAGAGCTCCGCTTGCGCGAAAATGACTTCCACACGGTCCGCACGGTCCGTCGAGTTGTAGTAGGCCTGGTACGCATTCATCGCCTGGTTCGTGTCTCCGAGGCTGTCGAAGAGAACCCCGGCGTTATAGTATGCGTTCGCGGCTTTGGGATTGTTTTTGTTCGCCGTCGCGATTGCGAGATATTGTTTTGCGGCGGCCTCTAGCTGCGCGGTTTGCTGGTAGATCCGTGCGAGCGCACCCATCGAATCCGACTGAGCTTCTTTGATCTTCGGATTCGTGACCGTGGACGCGAGAACCATCTTGTACATCTTGACAGCTGCCGCGGAGTCGCCGGCCTTCTCGTAGTTGACGCCGGCGTTATATCTCGCGGCGATCGCAAGTTCGGAAGAGCGGTTGGAATCGGCGAATGCTTCGAATTCTTTAGCCGCCTTCAGCCAGTTTCCACTCTGAGCCGTTTTCTCGGCTTGGAGATATCCCGAACGCTCTAGCATCGACCGCACTTGCGCGCCGAACTTCGTGTTCGCAATCTTCGGGTCGGCAAGGAACGACTTCGCGGCCTTGTTGAAGCCTTCCATGTCGTCGCGAAGCTTGTAGATGTCGAGGATCAAGTTACCCGCGATCTCCCCATTCTCCGTCGCGGGAACTTCGCGAAGAACGTGCTCAAAGAGCGCGATGGCTTCGTCGAAATGGTTATAGCCGTAGTACAGAACACCCAATCGGCGTTTGATGTCGTTCGTTTTGTCACCTTTGGGAAATTCGCGGATGTAACGGAGCGCCGCTTGTTCGAATTGCTTGACCTGAGGATCGAGCGGGATTTTTTCAACCGACTGTCCCCGTTTTTGGTCGATCTCCTTCTCGGACGGTAGGACCTTTTCAAGCGCGAGAAGCGCATTCACGATCGCCTTTTCGCGGTAGGGCCCTGTCGGATCCTTGTCGGCAACCCACGTGTAGTTCTCGGCCGCTTGTTCGTATTTCCCCATGTCGAATAGAAGCTCGCCGTAGAAGAAACGCATTTCGCCCGTCTTCGGGGAATCGGGGAAATACTTGAAGTACTGTGCATAGGATTGGGCGGCGATTCTTTGCGCGTACGCCGAATGCGTGTTCTGGGCCGTCTGATGATGTTGAAGGACGTAATTGCGCAGAGTCGCCTCCTGGAGACGGTCCACGTCTTCGACCAATTTTGCATTACGGGCGTTTTCCTTCGCCCACAAGCTGCCCTTACCGAAGTTTTCGAGCCAGATATCGAGTTCCTTTTGGAATCCTTTCGGATCGGAGGTGATATAAGCCAGAACAACCTGGTGCTGGTACTCGGCTGCTTTTTCAGCTAGCGGATTTCGAGAAATCAGACGCTTAAAGAGTGTCACGGATGAGCGCCGGTTGCCGCTGTCGGCGTACGTGTAAGCCAGCCGTTCGAGCATCTGGTAAGCTTCGTTGTCATTGCTCGCCAACCGCAAGAACGCGCTTTCCGCTTTTGCCGAGTCCTCACCACTGTCGGCATAGAACGGCACGTAGTCCCTCAACGCCTCCTGGCCCAAACGCACGCGGCTGATAGTCCGTCCACCGGAAGCGTAACTCGATTCGGCCACGCGCGACTGCCGGATCACGCGCTCTAAGGCCTGCAAAGCGCTTTTTCCCCGCCCTAAACGGTATAAGCACCACGCCGATTTATAAAGCGCGAACGTGCTCAGACGCGCATTCTTCGATTTTACGACCTTCGTGTAATGTTCGAGGGCCCGCCTCCAGTCCTCGTTCTCGAAATAATATTCCCCAAGCGCAAAGTGCGATTCGATGACGTACGGACTCTTCGGATGCTTTTCGACGAGCTGCTTGTAATAGCGCTCACCCATCGCCGTGTTACCAAGCTCGAAGTGGTTGTAACCGAGCGAGAAGAGCGCTTGGTCGACTTTCGGGTCTTTAGGAAAATCTTTTATGAACCACTCAAAAAGCTGAACGGCCTTTTCGTTGTATTCGCGGGCCGCACGCAGATCCAGTTTCGGAGGGATCTTCGTTTTCTTCTCGTTATAGGCTTTCAGCTTACGGTCGTATTCGGCCTGAGCTCTAAGCTCGATGATCTTAGCTTTCTCGATGTAACGCTCGCCCAAACGGAGCCAGATCTCGCCCCGGTTGGGGCTTCTCTGGTTTTGGCGGGACAGCTTGTAGAGCGTTGTGATTTCTTCGTCGAGCAACTTCTCGAATTCAGCTTCTTTGCTGTCGCCCTCGTAGAAAGCGCCCGATTTGGGAGGCTTGACGGCCTCGAGATTCCTTTTCTTGGGCGCTTCCTTAATCTGGGACGACTGCGGCAATGCGACCGATGATTTTTGCAACTGTAGTGACCGGCTGCCGCCGCGGTTCCCCGCGAGCCGGTTCGACGCGGTCGTCTCGCGCGCAGTCTTCGCGGTGTTTTTCTTGGCGGGAGCCGCGGCCGCCATCGATGCGGCC
>CALBDW010000065.1 GCA_937927435.1 uncultured Bdellovibrionales bacterium | reverse complement strand
CGCCTTAAAGGTTCGGGCCGATGACTTACGTAAGGATCCAGGCGCGCGGTCGATCTTCCTCAATGAGAAGGGTGAACCGTTGCCGGTGGGGCATATCCTTGTTCAGAAGGACCTGGCGCAAACGCTTCGGGCGGTCGCCGCGCGAGGTCGCGACGGTTTTTATAAAGGCCCCGTGGCGAGTAAGATTCTACGCTTCGTGAAGTCGGGGAAGGGACTTATCAGCGAGGTGGACTTCGCTCAATACAAAGTGATTTGGCGGCAACCGGTTGTCGGCTCCTACAAAGGGTTTGAAATTTACTCGATGCCACCTCCCAGTTCCGGCGGCGTTCATGTTATTCAATTTCTCGGCTTTTTGGAAAATGATCCGCTGCGGACGTTTGGATTTTTGTCGGCGAAGTCAATTCACCTCGCGGCAGCGGCTCTTCAATCGGCGTTCGCGGACCGGGCTTACTATCTCGGAGACCCGGATTTTGTGGCTGTTCCGACCGCGCGGCTCATTTCGCCCGTTTACATCGCCGAGCGAAGGAAAGCTGTTTCGCTTTCAAAAGCACGTTCGGCTGATGAAGTGGCGCCGGGAACCATTGAGATTCGCGAATCGGAGCACACGACTCATCTATCCCTCATGGACAGCGAAGGTAACGCGGTGGCGTCCACACAAACGATTAACGGTTTCATGGGAGCAGGTGTCGTTCCGCCCGGGACGGGGGTCGTTTTGAATAATGAGATGGATGACTTCGCATCTCCGGACGGAAGCGCGAACTTGTTCGGGGCTTTTGGAGGAAAAGCGAATGCGATCGCTCCGAGAAAAACGCCCCTTAGCAGCATGTCGCCAACGCTTCTTATTCGCGATGGGAAGGTGCACATGGCGGTCGGTGCTCCGGGCGGAACCCGTATCATCAGCTGTGTCGCGCAGACCATACTGAACTGGGTTGAATTTCGCATGCCACTGAAAGATGCGGTGGCGGCAGTTCGCTATCACCACCAGTGGAAACCTGATGAGCTTTTAATTGAGCCGCCGGGACCCGGGGGCAAAGTCGTGAAACGTCTTGAGGAAATGGGTTACCGTGTGAATATCCGTCCGATTGGATGCAAGGTGATGGCGGTTGCTCGTGAATCCGACCGGTTGCACGCGGTTGCGGATCCGCGCGATATCGGAACAAGCTGGGCACAATGAGTGTGGGATTAAACGAAGGTCGCGTCGTCGGCTGGCTGGCCCACGGCTTTTGAAACGGCTTCCGTTTCGCGTGAGTTCCCCATCTGGCGTCTCGGTAAAACGATGACGAAACGGGTGGTTGGATGATCCGTGTCGAGCCAAATGAAACCGTCGTGGGATTCGATCATACCTTTCGAAATGCTGAGACCGAGCCCTGTGCCTTTTCCGGGGCCTTTCGTCGTAAAGAACGGCTGGAAGATCTTGTGGGCGTTCTCTTTGAGAATGCCGTTGCCGCTATCGGTCACCGAGATTTCAACATACTCGTTTGAGTTCGAGTTGAAAATGCGGGCTGAGAGTCGGATGTAGCGGGTCGGCAGACTCATGAGAGCGTCGAACGCGTTGTTCATCAGGTTCAGAAGCACTTGGGAGATCTGAACACGCCGGCATTCCAAATCGATGGCGTCGATGTTGTCGTCGACGATGATCTTGATTCCGTACTTCTTCATTCTTTCAAGGCAGAGTTCCAGCGTGTCGTTGACGATAGACCTTAACGACACGATTTCAAACGGATCGTGTTTGGACTCCCGGGCGACGATTTGCAGTGATTTGATGATTTTAGAAATACGGTCGACGGTTTTTTCGATACTGTCGGTGATTTTAAAGATGTCGCCGGCCTCCAAATGGCCTTTTTTAACCAGTTGGGCAAGTTGATGCGTACGCAGGCTGATGATGGCCAGTGGATTGTTGATTTCGTGCGCAATACCTCCGGCCATTTCCCCGAGAGCCGAGAGGCGGGCGGACGAAGCCATGCGCGACTGTTGCTTCATTAAAAGATCTGCCACGCGTTTTTGTTCGGTGATGTCGAATAGGATCCCGTCGACGACGATACCTTTGTCGACTTCGTCGATTGAGGTCCGGGCGCGGAGGTGCACCCAAAGGGTTTCGCCGCTCTTGTGAAGGACGCGGATATCGGTTTCGACCCGGCCCGATTCGAGGATGTGGTTCCGCAGTTTCTCTATGGTCCAGTTTTCGTCGGGATAAAGCACGCTTCCCAGCGTGCGCTTTTTCGATACCGTGAACTCGTGGACGGGATATCCCGTCAGTCGTTCGATCGCGTCGCTGACGAACTCAAGTTCCCAGCGGTCGGTGACGCGGAAGCGGAAAACTGCCCCAGGCAGGTTATCGACAAGGTTGCGGAAACGTTTTTCGCTTTCGACAAGCGATCGGGTTTTCCGGTCGACTTCCCCTTTGAAAGCGAAGACAAGCCCCGCCAGAATCAAGGTGGTGCTCGCGGCGAGAATCGTCGTGATAACGAGATTCCTCTGTCTTTCATGTCGGCGGCGTTGGTCGGGATCCAAAGTATGCAACCAGCGTTCGGCGATATTCTGGTATTCGCCAGACGCGATCGACTTCTTGAGCCCTGCTTTCAAAAGGTTTAGAAGCGAGTCGTTTCCGGCTCGTACCGCGAAGGCAAAACGATGCGTGTAGGGGCCGAAGCGAGGCTCCGGCGCCATTCGGATTTGTTTGATTCCTTGCATTTCGATAGCGGCCAAAGTTGCAAGTTGCGGCCCCATAAAGGCTTGTCCGGCGCCGCTCTTCAGGATGTTGAGCGCTTCGGAAATGGAATGGGCGACTGTGATTTCTCCTTTAAAGGCGGTTTCGAGCAAGTACTTATGAGCCAGACTGTCTTTGAGAACGATCGCGCGCTTGTTGTCGAGGTCGTCTTCAGAAATGATCGCGTCTTCGTCGCGATGAACGAAGATCGCGTCATAATCGACCGTATGCGTATCGCCCAGCACGACCCAATGCGGAGGTTCTGGGGATTTGGCGATGAAAGGCGCGAAATCGATCTTTCCCGTTTTCAAGTATTGGATGATATCGTGCTTGTTCGCGGACAGAATTTGAACTTCGGCATTGATATTCTTACTGACGGCGCGGACAAGATCGATGAGGTATCCGGCTTGTTGGTCGTGATCGTCAATAAACGAAAACGGCGGGGAGTTTAAATCAACTGCGACTTTGAGTTTTTCGTTTTCCGGAGGTTTGGAAGCAGCGAACGCCCACTGAGCGCCGCTGGCTCCCCAGAAGAGTCCCAGGATAAACAAAAACGCCGCTACTTTCTTCATTGATGGCGAATTTGAATGATCGGGGAGAGTTCGTCAATGTGCAAATAGCGGAAAGGACGCGCTTTTTCAAAAATACAACCGGAGGCCGCCGCCGAATCCCTCTCGGAACTGCTCGCGGGTGGGAAGAGCGGCTCCTTCGACGTGCCGGAAGTCTTTTTGCCAGTTCCCGAAAACGCGTAGGAAACCGAAATCGATGAAAATACCGGCTCTTGAGCTTTCGCCTTCGAGAGAGCGGTGTTTTTCGTCCTGGCCCGGGAGGATTTTGGAATAAGCTCCTTCAAGCCCGAAACTCCGGGTCAAATAGAGGTTCGCCGACACCGCGCCAAATTGATTTCGAAAAGAATCTTGGCCCGTCAGCCCGTATTCGAGGTTGATGTGCGTATCCTGAAGGGCGCGGCCGAACAGGCGTATATTCAGGCTGCCGAACCAGGTGGATTGATTTTCGTCGATGGCGTCGTATCCTCCGCGGAGCCCGACAACTCCCGCATAAGCGGCGAACGTTCCACCATAAGCGTTTCTATTGACGATGTCGTCTGGATGGGAAGACTCGTACCGTCCATAGTTGAGGGCTCGGCCTTCGAGATAAAATTCATAATAACTGGTACGGGAGTTCTGAGCGAGCCAGAGATCCATCCAACGGTTGCGCTCTTTCAGCGCGAGCCATTCGGCAAGGGTCCAGCGGGAGTTCCGCTTTTCCTCTTGCTTCCTCACGATAACTTCATAAGTGCCTTCCAGCTGTGCCTTCAATTGAAGAGGAAGCATGAAAAAGATGAAAATGAATGCCAATCGCATGTGTTTGCGCATAGATGCCATTTTAATTTGAAATAGTCGTCGGACGGAATGTTTCCTGACGAAGTGTCCCGTATTGGTCTGTTTCTCCGTGAGCGCTATGTTAGAATAGCCCAGTTATGGAAAGAATTGTCATCGCGGTCCTGTTTTCGGCAGGTCTTGGACTCATTGTTTTTCATCAGTTCCGTATCCGAACCGAAGCCCCTGAACGCGCAAGGAAGAACGTCGCCTTGAGCCGGACCGCGGTTCAGAGTTCCGCCGGCGATTGCAGAATGCAAAGCGTCCGTTTGCTATGGCCGCTCGGTGGAGAAGCCGGAAAAGATTGGGTCATCGCGAATTACGTCGATCACGACAAGAGGAAAAACTCAATGCGCGATTATCTCGGCCGGACCGGTGCGGAGGCCGTAACGTATGACGGTCATCAAGGTCTGGATCTTGAAATCCCAAATTTCCGGATGATGGATAAGGGGATTCCTGTGTATGCCGCGACGGAGGGAGTTGTTGAAGAAGTTTTCGACTCTTCTCCGGACCGCAACCTGCACTGCGCGCCCGATAAATGGAATCACGTTACATTGCGCCATACGGGGGGATGGAAAACGATTTATGCGCATTTAAAGCGCGGGTCGGTGAAAGTTCATCCCGGAGCCAAAGTCGCGGCGGGAACTCAACTTGGTTTCGTGGGAAGTTCCGGTTGCTCGACGTTTCCCCATCTTCACTTTGAAGTGGTGGATTGTCAGGGACGCGTGATCGATCCGGTGAAGGATGCTTTGTTTGTGAGTCCACCGAATGACGTGATGACGTGGGCACCGAAAGTCATGGACCTCTCGATTTTTCAGCCCATTATTCATTCGATCCTTCCGATTCTAGATCCTGGGACCACCGACCGCAACCTCGTGTCGGCTGGTTATGATTTCAGCGTGGGTGTCACGATTTCGGCTCTCAAGCCGGGAGATGTGCTGAGTATGGAATTTCTTTCGCCCGCGCGCGAGGACCGGGAGGTTTTTTTTGAGCGCCTCGTCACTCAATTTCTTCCACGATCGCATTGGTGGGGTAATTATCGGTTCGATTTTCCGGGCACGTGGACCTTAGTGATTAAAGTGAACGAACGCACGATATACGAACGTCCTGTCATCGCTTCTCAATGAAAAAACCGGATCGGATCTTCGTCCGGTGGCGATTTTCGTTCGAAGTAAATTTCCAAAATTTTGTCTGTCTCTTTGACGCTTTCCCGCGGTGAAGCGAATAGAAGTTCGACGATTTTTCGAATTCAGGAATTTCGTTGGAAACCTTGACAGAGGACCGGATCATCTTGACTCGAGCGTTCGATAAAAATTCCGATTTCAGATCGGATTCGGCGACTATAGAATCATCAAAGGGGAGGGCGCGTCATGATGGCCCGGAGATTTATTGTTTCATTGATCGCGTTGGCGCTTGTTGGTGTCGGTTGTCAAAAGCCGGCATCTTCACAGATGGCGAACAAACCTGCAACGGGAGGTGCAGAGGCTCCTTCCATCGATTTCGAAATGCAGAGATCGCAGCTCGGAATCGGGATTGAAGGACCCGATGTTGTATGGGTCGGAGCACCGATGAGCTATAAGCTTGTGCTTCCGGCAACCTTCGATCTTGTTTCGGCGACATGGACCTTCGGTGATTCTTCTGCGACTCAATCGGGAGCCGGACCGCTCACCCATACTTATAGGACTCGGGGCGTTTACAACATCTCGGTCCATGTTGTGGACGCCTCCGGTGACGAGATTGTCGTCTCTAAGTCGGTCAATGCATTAACTTATCTCGATGGTTTTGAATGTGTTCCGGATATCAGGTTCTCCGCTCCTTCTGTCGCTCAAGCGGGAGTTTCTGTTTCCGTTTCTGCTTCGATTCCTTCCTGTGTCGCCGATCGGGTTACGCAAATCATTTGGAACTTTGGTGATGGAAGCCAACCGGTCAGCGGCGTGAATGCGCAACATGCGTATTCTTCGGGAGGAGACTTCATTCTTACGGCTCATGTCTATTCGACATTCAATCCGAATGGCGTTTGGTTGACGTTCTCGAAGAGCGTTTTTGTTGTGGCGGAACCGACACCTGAACCGACTCCGGAACCGACGCCTGAGCCGACTCCGGTTCCGACGCCTGAGCCGACTCCGGTTCCGACGCCTGAGCCGACTCCGGTTCCGACGC
>CALBDW010000064.1 GCA_937927435.1 uncultured Bdellovibrionales bacterium | reverse complement strand
CGATGGTTATGTGACCTTCGGTAAAGACGTGAAAGGTAAGCAGCGTGTGATCGTAACCCCTGAGGTTGGCGAACAGCGCGAATACCTCATTCCGAAAGGTAAGCACGTCGCGGTTCGCGAGGGTGAGTTCGTGAAAGCCGGTGAGGCTCTCATGGACGGCCCGACCAACCCGCACGACATTCTGGCCGTTCTGGGTGAGAAGGCGTTGGCTTCTTACCTCGTGAACGAGATCCAGGAAGTCTACCGCCTCCAAGGTGTTACGATTAACGACAAGCACATCGAGGTGATTGTTCGCCAAATGCTCCGCAAGGTGAAAGTCGTGGATGCGGGCGATACGCGCTTCCTCGCGGGCGAGCAAGTTGAGAAGTACGAATTTGAAGATGAAAACGAACGCGTGATTAAAGAGGGCGGGCAGCCTGCGACCTGTGAGCCTCTGCTCCTCGGTATCACGAAAGTCAGCTTGTCGACCGACAGCTGGATTTCGGCGGCTTCGTTCCAAGAGACCACGAAGGTTCTTACGGAAGCGGCGATCCATTCGAAAACCGACTACCTCCGTGGCCTCAAAGAGAACATCATCATGGGCCGCTTGATCCCGGCTGGTACCGGTTTGGCGGCTTATAAGCGCTGGAAAATCGTCGTTGATGAAACCGCGGCCGAGGCGACGCCTGTGCTGCCTGGCATGGGGGTTCAGAAAACGGCGGATGGGCTCCCGGCCCAAACTTGACCTGGGGGCTCGAGGTTGGATGAAAAACGGGGGTCGGGGGACTCCCGTTTTTCGTGGTTCTGCTCCTCAAAATGGGGGGGGCGGGAAGCAAAAACCGGTTAAAGGCTCCGAATTTAGGCGGAAAGCGGCTTTTCGGAGCGCCGAACGTCGCAAAAGTCGCGCAAAATTCTTGACGGAGTTCGACCCGGCGAGTAGCTTCCAGATTTCTGATTTTCCCTGGAGATTTCGTGGTTTCGCCGAGAGCGGTTACGGTCTCGTCGAATTTTCGAATTCCTGAGTGATTGACTGAGGTTATTGAATGCCAACGATTAACCAGTTGATTCGCCAAGAGCGGGTCGTTCAAAAGAATAAAACGGGTTCTCCGGCGTTGACCGGCTGCCCGCAAAGACGTGGTGTCTGCACTCGTGTATATACGACGACACCGAAGAAGCCGAACTCGGCATTGCGTAAAGTCGCGCGGGTTCGTCTCTCGAATGGCTACGAGGTTACCTCGTACATCCCCGGTATCGGCCACAACCTGCAGGAGCACTCGGTGGTCTTGATCCGCGGTGGACGGGTGAAGGACCTCCCGGGAGTTCGTTACCACATCATTCGTGGCGTTTTGGATACTCAAGGTGTGAATGGTCGTTTGCGTGGACGTTCGAAATACGGCGCGAAACGTCCGAAAAAATAATTAGAGGCAGTAAGTTATATGGCGCGTAGAAAAAAGGCAGTTAAACGCGAAATTCTTCCGGATCCGATTTATAACGACGTCGTCGTCGCGAAGTTCATCAATAAGATGATGTACGACGGCAAGAAGAGCACTGCTCAACGGCTTTTCTATGGTGCGATGGACGAGTTGAAGGCAAAGGTTCCGGGTGAAGATCCTTTGACGGTGTTCAAAAAAGCCGTTGAGAACACGAAGCCGCAAATTGAAGTTCGTTCTCGTCGGGTCGGTGGTGCGACTTACCAAGTGCCGGTTGACGTGCGTCCTTCGCGTCGCTTGGCTTTGGCTATGCGTTGGCTGATTCAGTTCGCGCGTGAGCGTGGCGAGAAAGACTTTTCGAAACGGTTGGCTGGTGAACTGATCGATGCTGCAAACAACCGCGGCAGTGCGATCAAGAAGAAAGAAGACGTTCACCGTATGGCCGAGGCGAACAAGGCGTTCTCGCACTACAACTGGTAATTTCGATCTTTCGATTTCGCGTGAAAACGCGAGTCAGTTTAGATCGCGATCCGGCCCCTTTAGCGGGCCGTTTTCGTTTTTGGGATAGGCTTCAATGGCATCAGACAAGGCGACATTTGAACCTTCAAAACTCGAAGATCTGAGGCTGACTCGCAATATCGGCATCATGGCTCACATCGATGCCGGCAAAACCACCACGTCCGAACGAATCCTCTATTATACCGGAAAAAGCCATAAAATCGGTGAGGTCCACGACGGCGATACCGTCATGGACTGGATGGAGCAGGAACAAGAGCGCGGTATCACTATCACGTCCGCTTCGACGACCTGCTATTGGCGCGATCATCGGATCAACTTGATCGATACGCCCGGGCACGTGGATTTCACGATCGAAGTCGAGCGGAGCTTACGCGTGCTCGACGGTGCGATCGCCGTTTTCGATGGCGTGAACGGAGTCGAGCCGCAGTCTGAAACGGTCTGGCGCCAGGCTGACAAGTACAAGGTTCCGCGGATCTGCTTCATTAACAAGATGGACCGGATCGGTGCCAATTATTTCGGTAGCGTCCAAACCATCATCGACAAGCTCGGCGCCAATCCCATCATGATCCAGATTCCGGTCGGCGCGGAAGATTCATTCCAAGGCGTGGTCGATCTCATCGCGATGAAAGCCTACATCTGGTCCGACGCGGGAAAAGGTGAACATTACGATATTCGCGATATTCCTGCGGATCTCATGGAGAGTGCGCAGAAGTATCGCGAGCAGATGGTTGAAAAGATCGCCGAGCTCGATGAGGCGCTTACGGACCGCTTCCTCATGGGCGAAGAGATTTCGCCGGAGGAGCTTCGTGCGGCTCTTCGAAAAGGCACGATCGCGATGAAGGCCACGCCGGTTCTATGCGGGGCTGCTTTCAAGAATAAAGGCATCCAGCCGCTTCTTGATGCCGTCGTCGATTACCTGCCGAGTCCGCTCGATATTCCCGCGATCGTCGGTCACGATCCGGAGCGTCCCGAGAAAGAAATTGTCTGCAAAACCGAGTGGGACGCGCCTTTGGCAGCGCTCGCGTTTAAAATCGCGAGCGATCCGTTCGCTGGAACTTTGACGTACGTTCGTGTGTACTCCGGCGTTCTGAAGAACGGCGATCAGGTCTATAACCCCCGCGAACAAAAGAAAGAACGCATCGGGCGTCTTGTGAAGATGCACGCCAACTCGCGCTCTGAAGTTGAGGAGTTGAAGGCGGGTGATATCGGCGCCGTCGTTGTTCTTAAGTTCACCGTGACAGGTGACACTCTCTGCAATACGTCTCATCCGGTCGTTTTGGAATCGATTCAATTCCCCGAGCCTGTGATCGCGGTCGCGATTGAAGCGAAGTCGAGCGCCGATCAAGACAAGATGATGCAAGGTCTGGAGAAGTTGCAGAAGGAAGATCCTTCGTGCCGGCTCCGTTTCGATCCTGAAACCGGTCAAACTCTCCTTGCCGGTATGGGTGAGTTGCATCTCGAAATCCTGGTCGATCGTCTTTTGCGCGAATACAAGGTTCAAGCGAACGTCGGTAAGCCGCAGGTCACGTATCGCGAAACGATCACACAAAAAGCTCGAGGTGAATCGAAAGTCGAGCGGCAGATCGCCGGCGAAAACCAATTCGGCCATGCGATTATCGAGCTTGAACCGGCCGATCGGGGTTCCGGCTTTAAATTCGTCAATAAGTTGGCTGAAAATCAGCTGCCTAAACAGTTTTTGTTGCCCATTGAGCAAGGTATTCGGGAGTCGCTTGAAAACGGTGTGTTGGCCGGTTATCAGATGATGGATTTCACGGCTGTTCTTGTGGACGCGATCTACAACGAAGAAATGGCTTCCGAGATGGCTTATAAGATCGCGGCCGCGAACGCATTCCGCGAGGCGGCCCGGAATGCAGGGCCCATTCTGCTTGAGCCCATTTTTAAGGTTGAAGTGGCAACCCCTGATGAATTTATGGGCAACGTTATCGGTGACCTGAATGCCCGCCGTGGAAAAGTTCTGAGTATGACGGCGCGGGGTGGCACGCAGGTTGTCGACGCGGAGGTTCCGCTGGCAACCATGTTCGGCTACGCAACGGATTTGAGGTCCCTGACGCAAGGGCGTGGGACCTTTACGATGGAATTTGAGGAGTATGCTCCGGTCCCTCCCAAGATCTCCCAGGAGATTTTGGCGCGAATGGGCCGGATTTAACGGTAAAGAGGTGGGGGAGGGAACCGTCCCGAAGGCGAAGCAAGGTTTTCAGGTGAGTTTGAAGAGTGAACGCGTAGAAAATCGATGAATTTGTTTTGACAACTCATCGTCTGCACATGCATACTCGCCGACTTGTGACGCCAAAATTTCCTTGCCGTCGGCGATTTCGCTGAGAAGTCGCAGGCTTACCGGCTTTGGGATCGGCATTACAAATTTATAAGGGTCTTGAGGCAATTCTCTAAGGTCCTGAAATTACTAAGAAAACAACTGGTGAAGTGAGTCGATTATGCAGAGTCAAAAGATCCGCATTCGTCTGAAGGCGTTTGACTACAAGCTTCTGGATCAGTCGACGCGAGAAATCGTTGAAACGGCTCGCCGGACAGG
>CALBDW010000063.1 GCA_937927435.1 uncultured Bdellovibrionales bacterium | reverse complement strand
GCCGGCGGCGATCCGGCCCGCATCCTTGACGATGACGTCGGCCACCATGAGCGTTTCGGCCGGATGATCACTCGCCGGGTCAATTTCGAAAAAGTCACCAGCCTCGCTATCGTAAGCGTCGAACCCTTGGCGATGGACATTGTTCACCGTCTCAGCCACACGGATCGCCAACTGGTTCAGCTTATCATGGAGTTCGTTGATCGTTTGGTCGCGCACTTCGAGAAGTCCGCCGATCCGGCCGCCCGTAATTTCGTGAGTGACGACCACGGGCGCAGCCGAAGGCGAATTCTTGTAGATGATATCGAAGTTCGCATTCCCTTTGGGGCCGCGTGCCGGAGTGGCGACCGCATCCAGTTCTTTCGCGTCGAATCCCGTTACGAGCAGGGCGGTGTTGCCCGCCGTGATCGTAACCATGCCGTCGGCGCCTTCCGCCCAGCGGATATTGATTTTGTCCCCGAGCTGCTTGATCAACAGCTCGCGCCTGTCCCTTTCGTCGTTGGCCACCCCGCCGCCGATTTCGAGCGTGCGGATCTTTTCATTCAGCTGCGCGATCTCGCGCGTGAGTTCATTGATCTCGTAAACGTGTGTCTTGACCTGCTGATCAATATCGTTCTGGATTTCGCCCAGTTGGTGGCTCACGCGTTTAAAGTCCCGCGCAAGCCCGATCGCGGCCTCCCTCACCTGTGTACGTGCCGCCAGGCTCTCCGGGCTGACCGCGAAATCCCGGAACGCGTTGAAAAACTCGGAAAGGGTCGTATTGAGTCCTTTGTTGATTTGCTCGTTATAAACCTGCTCAACGCGGACCAAGGCGTCGCTTTTGCCCTGATAAAACCCGAGCTTGTTGCGTTCGTTCCCGATTTGCTTTTCGAGATAGGGGTTGTTGATGCGCGTGACTTTCGCGGTCTTCGAACCGGTCCCGATTCGAAGCTTGCCGAAGCCGACCGGGTCGTTCGCCTGGATCTCCACGCGCTGGCGTGAATACCCTTCCGTCGATTTGTTCGCGATGTTATGGCCAACGGTCTGCAGCGCTGTCTGACTGTTCATCATCGAGCGCCGGCCGATGTCCATCATCGAATTGATCTTCGACACGGTTAAGGGCCTCCTGCCCACACCCCTTCAATTCTTGAAGGGCGAAATCGCGCCAATCCGGTTACACTTCCTTGCTCACGAGAGCCGGCCCTCCGCTCGGAGCCGCCATATTGCCTTTGGGCCCGTAAACCGGCTTCGGCCGCAAACCATCGCGGATCGCGTCCATCGCACCCGTGATATTGTTCAAAGCGGCCTGAACAAGCTCTTCGTTCTGTTTGTTCACTTCCGACACGCGGCGGACCAAAAGATCGAGAACCGAATGCAGGTTGCGCAAACGATCCGCCCATTCAAACTCGCAGTGATTCGCGATATCGAGCAGCCGCGGTTGTTCGACGTCGGCACCGACGGCTTGAGCGAAGTCACGGGCGCATTTCATCCGTTGAGTTTCAAGCGAACGAATCCGCACCAGCATCGCGTCTTTCGATTTGTTGTTTTCGTTGAGTTCGTCGAGTTTGCTTGCGACGAGAATCTCTTTCTCACGGCGGACAACATCGAGCAAAGCTCGATAAACTTTGACCAGATTCTCAAGACAGCCGGTAAGCTCGTTGAAAAGCGCTTCCTTGGTCTCGCGGGAATATTCGCTCGAATTCATCCTTGAACCCTCGTTCCTTTCCTGGAACATCTCGCAGTCTTATGTCGGCATCTTCAGGTGTTCGTCCAAGAGACGCTCGGCGATGGCGGATGCGTCGACGCGGTATTTGCCCTCGTCGATCAACTTCTGCAAGCGAGCCACTTTCGCCTCGTCGATGTCGTCGGTCGGAGTCGCAAGCTCCTTCGCCTTCGCCATCTCTTGCGCGCGGGACGAAAGCTCGACACGGGCCGAATCTTCGAACGCCGCGCTTTTCGCCGAAGAATCCGTCTTCCTGGAATTAAGAAGAGCTTCCGCGCCTCCGGCTTTCGAAGCTTTCGCGGCTTCCGTGTTTTGCATGGCGTTCGGCAATTTATTTGAGATTTTCATTCTTGTTTACCCCCATCCGGAGAGCTCTTCCTTACTTAAGTGTATCACACTGAGACGGCCGGAACTCAAAGTTTCTCTGCCTCGCCGTATAATTCATGCAACTCATTCGCCGAAAGGCCAGCCGGACCGCCGTCGAGGTTCCGCGTCGTCTCCTGCAAATTCCAGAAGAAAGAGCGGATTTCAGGACTTAGCACACCGAGCGTGCGTCCCTGCTCAACCTTTTGTCCGGGCCGGGCCCCTTCCGCCACCACGCCCTGGAAGACCACAGTGGAGCGCAAATCCGGCGCATGCTGCAGGGTCAGTGCCGTTTTTCCGCCCTCGAGCTGGACGCTCGAAACGACCTCTCCGCTCCACGGCGCCTTGATGTGCGCAGGCCCGGCCGCCGGATCATCGCGCAGCTCGATCTTGAGCGGTACTTGTCCAGCGCCCGCGTCCGACTTCATTCTTACGACATTCGAAATATCCCGATCGGTGATCGGAATCGACTGCCCCTTCAAACTTCTCCCACGGGAGGAGTTGAAGTACTTCTCCATGACCTGGCCATAAATAAGATCCGCGAGGCCGACGCCGCCGTTGTCTCCCCACGCTTCGACGTATTGGTTGTCGAGCTCACTGCGATAGATCATCTCACCCATCGACGGCTTCTGCAGGCCGAAGCCAACGGTCGCGCGCATGGCACGGACCATCTCGCGAAGAAACTGTTTCTCCATCAGCTTCGCCGCTTCTTCGAGCTTCGGATTTCTCGCGACCTGCGCCTGCTCTTCCGCATCCGTGCGCTTCATCCGCGTTTCGATTCCGGCGGAGCCAGCGTCTCTTGAAACTCTTCCTGCGGAACCGATCCGATCTATGCCCGACATAGAAGTAAACAATCCTTATTTTGTTTGCTTTTTCGGAGGAAAACGTTCTGGAATAAACGAAGGAAGAAAAAATAGGGGAGATGAGTCAGAGCTTCGTCGCGCATCCTGCGCTTCTATGATCAGATAGCTAAAAGTCCCTCGCCTATCCTGGCTGACTGACTTCTAACTCCGGTTTCCTGCTCGAAACGGCCTGCTCTTGAACCTTCCTTGGTCTTCGAACTCCGACCCACCGTCCCCCGAGGATGAACACGTCCATGTGTTCACCCGTACCCTAAACTTATTCTAAAACGTCTCGTCTCACTCCGAAACACTTTTCACAAAATTTCCAGCTCGCCCTGTAAAGCTCCGGCGGCTTTTATGTTCTGGAGAATCGTGATCAGGTCTTTCGGAGAGACGCCAAGCATGTTCATTGCCTTGACCAAATCCCCGACACTCGTACCTGTGTCCAGTACAGTGACCTTGTCCCCGTTTTTCTCCTTGCCTTTTCCCGAACCTTCGATCTTAACGGACAGATCTCCGTGACTGAGAGCGATTCTCGAAATCCGCACGTTGTCGCCGATAACAACTGTTCCAGTTTTCTCATTTACGATCACTCGTGCGCGGCTGTCGGGAGTCACTTCAAGTGACTCGATGCTCGCGAGCAATTCCACCGCGCGCCCCTCGTAAGAGAACGGAACGACGATGTCGACCGTGCCTGCGTCTTTCGCGGTCGCGTACTTCCCGCCCAAATCGAGATTGATTCTCTTCGCGAGCCGTGCCGCCGTCGTGAAATCCGGATTATGCAACGTCAACCGGAACATCTTCCGCGACGTGAAGTCTTCCGCGACATCGCGTTCAATGATCGCTCCGTTTGGAACGCGACCCGATGTCGGGAACGCATCCGCGCCCGAACCGATCAAAACCGCACCTTGCGCGACCGCGTAGATTTGTTGGTCGGCGGCGCGCAGCGGGGTTTGCAAAAGCATTCCACCTTTCAAGCTCGAAGCGTCTCCGATCGAACTCACGGTAATATCAAGTTTGTTTCCCGCGCGCGCAAAAGGTGGAAGCGTCGCCGTGACGATAACAGCCGCCACGTTCTTCGAAGCGACTTCCTTCTCCTCGAGCTTGATCCCGAGCTTGTCGAGCATCCTGAGAACGCTCTTATTCGTGAACTCGGAAGCCGAGTCGCCCGTGCCCTTTAAACCAACGATGATTCCGTAACCGACCAATTGGTTGTCGCGCACGCCGCGCACATTGGCGATATCCTTCACCCGCGCCGCTTGCGCGAAGCCGGCGGCGAACGAAACCAAGAATGCCAGCGTAACCGTGACCGCCGATCTCACAACGCGGCTCCTTTCTTCGCGCTCACAATGTCAAACTGAGGATCCAACAGCTTCGACGAATCGATTCCCGAATCGTCGAAGTCCTGTTGGCGAACGACTCCCGTGACGACAACCTTGTATTCGCGGCGCCCGATCATGAACGATTGCAAGCCGCGCACGCGATAGCTGCCGTCTTTCAACTGCTCCACGATCCGCGTCGGAACGACTTCGACCGGAAAAGGTGGATCGTCTTTCTTCGCTGTCTGCGCCTGGCCCGGGACAGCCGCCCCCTGCTGGTTTTCCGCATTCGGACGCTGTTCTCCCCCTTGGGCCACCGCCTTCTCCTGCGACGAACCGTCGTCGGAAGCCAAACCGCGCCGCGAATTCTCCAACCGCTCCAAGAGGCGGGCGATGACGCGTGCTTTCGTTTGCAATTGCGATTTCGCCGCTCCCTCGATTCTAACGTTCAGAAGGTCTCCCACCATGCGGGTCTGGTTCTGCGCGAAGAGATAAGCGCCCTGCCCTTCCATCACCCAAAGCGACCCGGCTTGGGCATTGAGTTCCGCCTCCTCTTCAAGGCGCTGGCGGTTCATCCGACGGTAATACCGGTTCGTGTTCACGTTCACGTTCTCGTTCTCGGAGAAACGTGTCGGCATTGAAGCGGGCCTCCTCGGCGCTTCATCGCCATGAATCAGCACATGAAGAGCTTTCCCAAGATTCGCGCAGCCGCTGAGCGACGTGACCGCAAGAGGAATGAGAACGCAGAACCAGAGAATCCTTCTCATCAACGGACCTCAACAACGCCTTTTTCGGAAACGATTCCGGAAATCACTTTCTGGGTTCGCGGAATCTTCACTTTCAACGTGTCGCCGATGTACGCGGCCCCTTGCGCGATCCCGTCGATCGAAACTTGCCAACCGTCCGCACCGGTCCTGACTCTGACCACGTCACCCGCTTTGACGGCGACTTCCCGGCGCAAAGCCCCGCGCCAGATGATTTGTCCGACACCGATCTGACGCGCAGGAACCGAAGCGAGAAGCTCCTTCTCACTCGCGGCGACATCCGTGGAGAATGTGACATCCCGCACTTGCATCGTGAAATCTTCGGGATGCAGCCGTTCCCCGGCGTTCAGGGCGCGCAAGGCGACAGGCACCTTACGGCGCACCGTCAACGTGCCGGTGATCCAATACGTCCGCTTGCTGCCGTCTTCGTGATGCACGATAAGAGGAAGCGAGAAACTTCCCTTAGGAATTTCCCCGCGCATTCGCACCGTCCACATGGAGCCGGC
>CALBDW010000062.1 GCA_937927435.1 uncultured Bdellovibrionales bacterium | reverse complement strand
AATTGAATCTTTGCGAGGAGAAATACCAGGTCCGGGTCGAGCCGCACCTCATGCAGCAGGTCGTTTTCAATCTCGTCAACAACGCCTGCCAAGCGATGAAGGCGCCGGGCACGATCACTATCGAGACAGGCCGTATCGAAGATGAAAAAGGAAAAGCTTGGATCGTCCTGAAAGTGAAGGACACGGGCATCGGCATTCCGCCCGAAATCATCGACAGTATTTTCGAGCCTTTTTTCACCACGAAAGAAGAAGGGCAGGGCACGGGGCTTGGGCTCAGCATGTGCCAGTCTGTTATTCGGAATTTCGGTGGCGATATTTCGGTGAAAAGCAGCCGGCCCGGAGGAACTGAATTCACTATTAGGCTTCCGGAGAGGAAAAATGAAAATCCTGATCGTTGACGACGAACCGCTGGTGAGAAAGTCCCTTGGACGCGCGTGCCAGTTGCGCGGTCACGAAGTGATTCTGGCGTCGGACGGCGACGACGGTTTGGCGAAATGGCTCGAGAACTCTCCCGAAGTCGTGTTTTTGGATGTTCTTATGCCGGGTATGAGCGGGCCTGAAGTCTTGAAAGCCGTCGAGGCTCGCACGGGCGGCGGATCTAAAGCATACGTTGTCTTGATGTCGGCTTATTCGGGCGAGCATAATGTCGAGACGGCCCAGCAATTGGGAGCGGACCTTTTCGTTCCGAAACCGTTTGAAGACGTCTTTTCGGTCGTTGAGAGAGTTGAACGCCAGGTGACGAAATGAGTAAGGACGATGTCGTTGTAAAGAAAGTGAGGCCTTTTCCGATACCCGCGCAGATCAAGACGGCCTCGGGTGCCACATTACCGATCCAAATCGTGAAGCTGACGACTCTCGGTTTTCTCGCCGAAATCGCGCCTTCACCGCTTCAGCCTGGCGAAAAATTCGAAGTGAGCTTCGAGTTTCCGGTTCTGCATGAGCGTCTTACGGAAACGGTGGTGATGGTGAAGCTTTATCAAAGCTGGGGAGCGACTTCGGCGGCGCCGGCATCCCCGCAGCCGAATCCCGAGGCGGACGGCGGAAATCCGTCGCGCCGTTCATCTATCGGCATCGTGCAGCTCATCGAAATGCATTTCGTGGGATTGAGCCTACAAGGGCGGAGAAACATTGACAGCTACCTTTCACAAGCGCAAAGACGGAGCTCATGAGAATCATCGCGGGCCGCTTCCGCGGCCGTAAATTGACCCACTTCAAAGCGGATCACATTCGGCCTACGACGGACCGGATCAAAGAAAGCGTTTTCAATAAGCTCCAGGGTTATATTGACGGCGCGCGTGTTCTTGATCTGTTTTCGGGTACCGGCAATCTTTCGTGCGAAGCCGTTTCTCGCGGTGCGCGCGAGGTTGACGCGGTCGAACTGAGCAAGAAGTCGGCTCGCATCATCCGCGATAATCTCCAGCTGCTCGGCATTGAGGATGACGTCCATCTCCATCTGGAGGACGTTTTCAAATACCTCGCGCGTTATAAAGGCGAGCCTTATGACCTCATTTTCGCCGATCCGCCTTTTACCCAGAAACTTGCGGATCAAGTTCTCGAAGCTTTGGCCCGCAGCGAAGCCGTCGGTTCCGACACGATCATAATGGTTGAAGCATCGTCGCATGAAACCGTGAAAGACTCATACCCGGGCCTCGTCAGGACCGATTTACGCGATTACGGCGACAAAACCGTGAGTTTTTGGCGTAAAGCCGACGGCGATTAAAAAACGACCCTTAGGTTGCCTCTAACCTTGTTCAGGTCATAGAATTGCGCAAACAGAGCAAAAAGGGGTTTCCAATGGGGGGAGTCGTCTACCCGGGCAGCTTTGACCCGATCACTCTGGGGCATGTCGACATCATTAAGCGGATCCAAACGATTTTCGGCGAAGTCACGGTGTTGATCGCGCAGCATCCGACGAAGAAGTATCTCTTCGACGCCCAGGAGCGGAAGCGCATGGTGGAAAACGCGCTCAAAGGGACCCCCGGAATCAAAGTTGAAATTCATCAAGGTCTGACGGTCGATTACATGCGCACGACGGGTGCGCGAGTGATCGTTCGAGGATTGCGTGCCGTTACGGATTTTGAATACGAGCTCGTCATGGCTAATATGAATAAGAAGCTCGCCCCAGGTATCGAAACAATGATTGTCTTTGCTTCGCCCGAGTTTTATTACGTGGCGAGCAGCACGGTGAAGGAAGTGGCGATGCACGGCGGAAGCGTGCACGGCTTGGTACCGACCGCCGTCGAAAAGGCTTTGAAGGCGAAGTTTGGGCACAAAGCTTCCACTAAGAAAGTGTCAAAGAAACCTTCTGGGAAAAGGAGAGCGAAATGAGTTCAATCACTCTTTCCAAACGGGTTCAGGCGTTAAAGCCGTCTCCGATTTTGATGTTGGCGGCGAAAGCTGGAGAAATGAAGGCCGCTGGACACAACGTCATTTCCCTCTCCATCGGCGAGCCTGATTGGGACACTTATGACAATATCAAAGAAGTGGCGATCGGCGCGATCCGTGTCGGTATGACCAAATACACCCCGCCCGCCGGCATTCCTGAACTCCGTAAGGCTGTGGCCGAACAAGCCAGCCGCGATATCGGCATTCCTTTCGAGCCCTCGCAGGTTCTCGTGACCACGGGTGCGAAGTATGTTTTGTTTTCGGCCCTTCAATCACTCATCGATCCGGGCGATGAAGTGATTCTCGCGGCGCCGTTTTGGGCGAGCTACACGTCGATGGTGGAACTCGCCGAAGGCAAACCGCGGATCGTCGTGTGCGACGAGAAGGTGAATTTCAAACTCACTCCGGAACTTTTGCGGTCCGCCATCACGCCGAAAACAAAAGTGCTCATCTTGAACTCGCCGTCGAATCCGACGGGCAAAGTTTATTCCCGCGAGGAACTGGCGGCGCTCGCGAACGTGCTCCGCGAATATCCGCAAATCGCCGTCATCAGCGACGACATCTATAACCGTCTCGTTTTCAACGGCAAACTCGCGCCCCATCTCTTGCAAGTCGCCCCCGATCTTCGTGACCGGGTCGTCGTGATGAACGGTGCCTCGAAGTCGTACGCGATGACGGGATGGCGTCTCGGTTGGGGCCTGGCGTCCAAGCCGATTATCGATGCGATGATCAGTTATGCGAGCCAAAGCGTCAGCTGCGCGACCGCCATCTCACAACATGCGGGAGTGGAAGCGATCCGCAATTCGGATCCGCATGTGGAAGCCACGGTGGAAAAGCTGCGTGAGCGTCGCGACGCTTTGGTGGCGGAACTCAATAAAATCAATGGAGTTAAAGTCGCCGAACCCGAGGGCGCGTTCTATCTTTGGGTCAATGTCTCGAATTTTCTCGGCAAGACGTACAAGGGTCAGCTCCTCAAGTCCACGACGGAGCTCGCCAACGCGCTTCTGGAAGACCAGCTGGTCGCGGTCGTGCCCGGCATCGAGTTCGGTCTCGACGGTTACATCCGTCTGAGCTACGCGCTCGAGAAAGAAAGAGGTAAAGAGGCTGCTGCGCGGATGAAAACGTTCTTTGAGGGTCTCTGAGGAAGGGCCCGGCGTGCTTGGGTGCGCCGGGCGGCCTTTTAAAAACCTTCCGCTTTAAGTAAGCGTTTCACGCTCGACCATAGTCCGATAGACGCGCCATCCCCTAAACCGTACCATGAATATGTGGTGACCTTCGTAAGACAACCGGTCCAAAAAGGGGAGGGCGAATAATGGGAACCTGGGCTCTGATCCAAGTCGTTTTTGATATATTCGCCGCTCTCGGATTTTTCGTGATCATCATGCGCATGAGTCGTCCCCCGAAGGACGATCCGCGCCTTAGTCGCGGCCTGCAGCTTTTGCAGAGCAAGATCAGTGTTCTCGAAGACCTTTCCGATCGAACGGAGGTCCAGGTCAACCAGCTCATTTCGATTCTTGATCAGAAGCTGAGGGAAGTTCAGGCGAAGATCCAACTCGCCGATCAGCACGTGCACGCCATTCGCGTCTCGATGGAACGTAGCCTCGAGGTCGCTAAGATCTTCCAGGACAAGATTCCGCACCAGGAAATTATCGAACGGCAGAACACGATCAAATATGTTCAGGCGGCGCGGCTTGCGCACCGCGGACTTTCAGTGGACGAGATTGCGGCGCAAGTCGACCTTCCGAAAGGCGAGATCGAATTTATCGCGAAAGTGAACCGCGAACGCCTGATGTTCAACGAAGAGGATTTGCCTGAGTGGGCGAAAGTGGAGCCTGGAGAAGAGAAAAGCCCATCCGAAAACGCGTCCTCGCTCGCCGTCGAGGGAAAACTCGGGCATTTGAGTTTCGACGAGTCCTCGGAACAAAGCCGGTTGAGAATGGAGCTCGAGGAGAAGAAGCGGCTGGTGGAAAACTTGAGCCGCTTGCAAGCGGAGATGCAGAACCTCGACATGCAGCTCACGCGCGAAGCGAGCGCCCGCAACTTCGAGGCCGCGTTTGAAGTGCCCAAAGTCGAGACCGAACACATGAAGAAGTTAGGAGAGGAATTCCGGAAGGCGTGCCAGGACGTCGCAAACCGGCAGAACCGCCCCTCGCTTTTCACACCGCTTGAACAGCTGACGTCGCTGATTCCGAAGATCTTCGACGAAAATATCCAGGCGGAAATTCAGCAAGCGAAGCCGCAGGAAGAGCCTGTCCAGGCCCAGCAAGCGAACAACGAGACGCCCGAGATAGCCGCGGAGTCTTCGCATTCGCACGCGAAGGCGCAGCCGCAAGCTCAACAAGCGGCCGCGCAAAACCGGGCTTCCGTGAAAGATCCGCAGGCGGCTCGAGCGAAGGTGCAAGCGGCTCTTGAAAAAATGAAGTCCGAAAAAACACAGCCGGCGGCTCCCCAA
>CALBDW010000061.1 GCA_937927435.1 uncultured Bdellovibrionales bacterium | reverse complement strand
CGACTTCACGCGGCCGGACCAGGCGTTGGGCTTCTTCAGATTCCGCCCGTTAAAACTTGTCGGAGCGACAAAGGCTTCCAACGGCGCTTATTACGGCGGAAAAGTTGTCGGTACGACTGACGAAGAGCTCTTCCAACAAGGGAAGTATTCGCTCGAACAATGGTTCGGACCCGATTCGAATATTTCGCCCGGCTCGAAAGTGGAGCCTGATCTCTGGCGCAAGGCTTTTAAGGGCCAAACGGATTTCTTTGAATTCGTCACGAACCGCTTGCGTGATCCGAATGTCGTCGTCGCCGCGAATGAAATCGTGAGCGATATGATCGACTCGCTTTGCGAGCAGTTCCATCAGCGTTTGGCCGACGTGAAATCAACGCTCAGCAAAGGAATTCATAAGCTGGCTCATCCGAGCGAGCTTCCGGCCGATATTTTCGGGCAATCGGATCCGACTTGGGGAGCGTATTCGACGCCGAATCGTGACGGGCGTCTCAAAGCGACCGTGATCGACATCGTGAAAGAGTCGGTTCGTCTGTTTAAGCTTGCAAAGAGCGGAACGGATCGCTCGGTTCGCTTTGACGGTTCGGCTGAGGACTACGTGAAAATGTTGAGAAATAAAGTCGCCAGCGCGAACCGGTCTTGCTCGATCACGTACGTGAATTCGGCCGGTAAGTCGGTGAAGTTGAGCTTCAATCAACTGCTTGCACGCTTGACCCGTATGAGTTTTGACCCCTACCACTGCGCCGAGAAGCGTTGGGGCGCATCCGGTAATGAACTTGCGACTTGCGTGGACACGGATCGAAACAACGCATGGTATGAGGCGCAAAAGTACATGCGGAATACGGTTGGTAAGATGTTGCCGAGCGGGGTGAATGTCATCCGCAGCGACCGGCCGATCACGTTGACCATGTTGAACGATACATCGCTGATTGATCAGCCGGATTCATCGCCGATTAACTTGGGCGCCTCAAGGGCTCCGGTTCTGAATCTGGATGCGATTTTCTCCTCGCCCCAGTTCTTGAATCAGTTGAAACAGTGAGAAAGATTCCTTTATCCGGGTCTCGAGCGCTAGCTTGCGGCCCGGTTTTTTTGGATGATCGCGATCATAATCAGAAGGAACGCGATCAATCGAAAAAGGTAGGCCGTTGAGTGCGCCTCGTGGGTTGGGCCGATCCAGAGGCGGACCCAACTTTCCAGCGAAAATAAGATAAATGCCAACGCGAAGAGAGCGAAGAAGTGGTCCTTGGTTCGGGTCCAAAAGCGAATGAAAAAGAGGGCCACTATCGCAAAGGCCATCATAACGGCGCCGGACAGAAATGCTCCCAACATACTACACCACCGCGTCCCAAATGAGGCCGTAAAGGAACACAGACAGTGAAATGAGAAGGATCACGTTTCTCATAACCAAGAAGCTAGGTCCGTGCGGCATTACGGCCAAGTCGATAACAAGAATGATGTTATTGATCGCGATCCCGATAAAACAAACGCTGCTCCAAAAAAGGAGGCGCGTGGGGTTTCGTTGATTGGCTCGAAGGAGCATGACCGCGCAGGTGAGTGAGGCGATTGCACAGAGTATGTAAACCAGGGCACCCATAGGTTTTTATCCCTCATCTTGTTTGATCTTAAAGGCGTCGGCGAAACTTCTTACCCGCTCTAATATCCGATCTTGATCATAAATGGCTTCAATGATGGAGACCCTTCGGGAATGATAAAGTTTAATCAGTTTCTCGACGGCTTTATCGGTATGTGAATTCTCAAAGCGGTAGCGATAGGCCACCCCGTCTTTGGTTTCCAAGCGCTCTAAGAGTCCCGAGTCCGCCAATTCCCGGAGCTGGATTTCGGCATAACGGACATCTGTGCGCAATTCTTCACCGATTTGCGCCGGTGACCACGATCGATCGCGATGCTCGAAGAGAAATGTTAACGTTTCTAAATGTCCTACGGAGCTGAGGTGCCG
>CALBDW010000060.1 GCA_937927435.1 uncultured Bdellovibrionales bacterium | reverse complement strand
GCGACCACCGAGATCTACACTCTTTCCCTACACGACGCTCTTCCGATCTTACTTCGGCAAGGTTTACAACGTGTTCGTTAAATCGGATTCGTTGTTGCGAAACATCGTCGTGACGAACGGCTATCTGAACGGTTCGGCCTTCTATCAGAACGAGGGCGCTGAACACTTGAACCGCTCGATCCTCCGAGGTCGACTGATTAAGGGAGTGTTCTAAGAATGAAGAAGCAGGGATGGATGATCTGGACCGGCGTGAGTCTAGCGGTTGGCGTGACGGCCATCCAGCTCTGGCGAAACGGAACGGTTTCGTTGGATGCGGAAAAGGCGGAAAACCCGATCGCGGTTGGAAATGCCGGGAGAGGATTCGATGCTTCAAATGGTCCCGGACAACGCAGTGAAACGGCTCGGGAAGAAGCGCGTGGCCCCGCATCCATCCCGTCTTCGTCCTCAGCATTCGGCGCGACGGCCGTAGTTCCCTCAGCCGAACGTCCGTTCCCATACGAGCGCGAACTGACGGACTACATTGAGTTGAAAGCGAAAGTCCTGATGTCGGACGCGGAAAAGAAGCGCCGGGCGGAGTTGCTTGCCAACGCGGATTTCCTGAGGGGCGCGGGCGAGCTATTAAGGCGTCCGGCGGCCTTGGAAACGGACGAGTTTGATCGCCAAGCGCGCGCCATGGATTTGCTTTTAGAAGCGCTGTCGTCGCCCTCGAAAGAGGTGGCCGCCAGCGTGCTCCGATCGGTGGTCGAAGACGCGCAGATTGAGAACGAGAGATTGGATATGGCGACCCGCCAGGCGCTTGCAGGCGTCAAAGCTGAAGTGATGTACCATTGGTCGGCGATCGATCCCGAAGGGACGCGTGACCTGCCCGCGTGGTTGCCGGGGCCTGTGAGCCGTCGGATTTGGCAAAACGTGATTGAAATGCAGGAAGAAAACCTCCGCCAATCGGCGGAGGAATTGTAAGCCGCCGGGAAACGGAGCCCCTCAATGGGGCACGCTGTGTCCGAGAACCTCTTCAACCCTCTCAACGGCTTCCTCGATTTTGCTTTGGCTTTTCCGCCTAAAGTCCCCTTGGATGGTAAAAACGAAGCGGCCCGATTTTTTTGCCAGCTCTTGAAGGCAATCGGCGAGAGTCATAAGCACTTTGCCTGGATCTCCCTCGATTGTCGTCGCCATCGGGCCCACTTTGTATTGGAGTCCCGAACGCGAGATCAGTTCGATCGCTTCGGCTGCGAATTGCGCGACGCTTTCGCCTTGGTCCACCGGGGTTACGGAGAATTCGATCATGAGCATCTGATGCGCCTCCGGTTTTTCTTCCAACGTTAATGAAAAACGGCGCAGGGGTCTTGAAGCGTTCGTGATCTTAAAATGTCGGGCCGTTCACCTGAAGTGTCTCAATCTGAGACGACCATCGAATTCCTGTAATAAGACAAGGCCTTTCTGCCGAAAAGTCTTGATGAACGGCGGTTAGAAAATGAGCGGCGCCTTCCACGGTTTGAAATTTTCAAAAAGGGTCTTTAGGACCGCGGCCACGCTTTGTTTCGGAGTCGCCTTGGCCTTTTTGTGTGCTGCTTCAGCCGCTGATCAATGCGAGCCGCTGGAGTCGGAGACCGAGAGCGCATGTAACAACCCCAATGACACCGTCACGGGGGATGAGAGCGGTCAAATGACCCGTTTGGCTGAGGAACTTCGGACGGCCGGCCGTAATACCGGAAGCATCGGTTATAACCAGGCAAACCAGTGTCAAAACCAGCAAAGGGTGCAGGAACTCGCAAGACAGCTGGCGCAATTGAAAGCTTCGGCTTGTGAGAACCTGATCGCGAAATGCGCTGAGACTTGCGAGCGCGAAGCGCAGGAAAACGACGCAAAGGCCCAGCAGGTCCAACTCTTAAACCCTGGCCTCGCCCAACAGTTTAGAGAGATCGCACGACGGAAGAGAGATGTCAGAAAAAGGTGCGAAGAAAATGAAGGGAATGTGGCAGCCGCCTTGACTCAGGCGGCGCAAAATGCGGATCGCGCCAATATAAACGCGCAATGCAACCAGTTAGCGGCGCAGGAACTGCCTCAGATGGGGGACTCCGGTTCGTCGCAGCCGCCACAGGCGACGCCGACGCCGCCTTTGAGCTGTCACGATCCATCGAACGCGAGAAATCCCAACTGTCCGCGCTCTGGGTTATCAACGTCGGCGGGTGAAGCGAACCTCACCGCTTCCGGCGCCGGTGGAGAAAGCGTGGGGAGCGCGGGGTCTTCTTCTTATCGAGATCCGGCGTCCTCCTACGTCGAAGGGGGGCAATCCGGTTCCTCACAAACGTCGGGCTATGCGTCCGGCGGAGGAAGCGGAGCCTCAGGCGGAATTAGCGTAGGCTCAGCGACCGGTTCGTCTTCTTCTGAAAAAGCAGAGACGCCGGAAACGTCGGTTGGTGCCTACGCAAAAAAGAATGCTCTTTCCGCTGACGGCAGCGGAGGCGGTGGGGGAGGCCGAGGTGGAGGTGGGCGTGGCGACGATACTCCAGATCCCTTGCTGCTGGGAAAGTTCAAACAGAAGAAGCTTGGCGGTATGACCGTTCAAGCTGTCGACGGTATCACCGGCCCGATGGGGGCGTCGCTTTTCGAAAAGGTCAGCCAACAGTACAAACGGCAAATGCCGAATTTCCTGCAGGATTAATTGTCGAGGCCGAACTCGCTATGTAGTCCGGTAGCGGCTTTCTGCAGATTTTCGCGGTCGATCACGGCGCTGATTTTAATTTCCGATGTGGTGACGAGATGGACGTTGATGTTTTTTTGGGCAAGTACGTTGAAAAAACGGGAGGCGACACCCGGATGGGTCCTCATGCCGACTCCGACCACGGAGATTTTTGCGACGTCTCTCATGGTCACCCGTTCGATGTCGCCGCCCATATTGAGCTCGTTGAGCACGGCTTCCGTGAGAGGGAGATCCTCTTCGGTGACGGAGAAAGCGAGCTGCTGGCCTTTTTCATGTTCGCTCTGGGTGATGATGTCGATTGTCACGCCTTTCGCCGCGAGGCTTGAGAAGAACCGGGCGAGAAAGTCGGTTCCGCGAGGAACGGGATTCAATTTAATCACCACCGTCGCGGCGTCATGAGTGACGCCGGAAACCACCGGATTCTCCATCACTTCTCCTTCCGGAACGATCCAAGTTCCTTCTCGTTCTTCAAAAGTCGATCGTACGTGTATGCGGACTCCGTATTTGGCTCCGATTTCAACGGAACGGATGTGGAGGACCTTCGAACCGAGGGAAGCCATTTCCATCATTTCATCGTAAGAGAGTCGCGCGATCTCGCGGGCTCTTGGGACTAAGCGGGGATCGGCGGTGAAGACTGCCGGCACGTCCGTATAAATTTCGCAGTTGTCGAGTCCGAGAGCGGCGGCGATCGCGACAGCCGTCGCGTCGGAGCCTCCTCGGCCGAGGGTGGTGATATTGAGCTCGGAATCGACGCCTTGGAAGCCGGCGATCACGGGAACGACCTCATCCTCGATCATGCGGTGAAGATCTTGGGTCTTGATGTTGAGAATACGCGCCTTCGAATAGAGATTGTCTGTTTCAATTCCAAGCTGGTAGGCGAGCAGAGGTTTGGATTTGATTCCGCGCTTTTGCAGGGCCATGCTCAAAAGTGCGATCGAAACCTGTTCGCCGGCGGCGAGCAGCATGTCATAGCTGGGGCCTCTGTTGTGAGGGTCGATTTCAGCAGCGAGAGCTACGAGCTTGTTGGTTTCTCCCGCCATCGCGGAAGCGACAACGACGGGTTTTTGGCCCTGTTGAATATCCCCCACGATCCGGTCGGCGACGTTTTCAATTCGTTGAACATTTGCGACGGACGTGCCGCCGAACTTCTTGACTACGACCATCCGGGCTCCAATGCGGTCTAAACGAATTCGGCTTACCATTCTATTCTTTAAAAATCGAGCCCGGAAAACCGAATTGTGGCCGAAGTTCTCACGTTTTCTTAAACAGTTTTAAGTATTCGCCGTAACCCTCTTCTTCGAGTTTGTCGACCGGTATAAAGCGGAGCGCCGCCGAGTTCATACAATAGCGTTGAGCGGTCGGCGGCGGCCCGTCGTCGAAAAGATGGCCCAAATGAGAATCGGCGTACCGGCTGCGGACTTCCGTGCGAATCATACCATGGGACGTATCGACTTTCGTGACGACGGCGTCAGGTGATAGAGGCTTGGTGAAACTCGGCCATCCGGTGCCGGAGTCGAATTTATCGAGTGAACTAAAAAGCGGCTCTCCGGAAACGATATCGACGTAGATTCCGTCTTCGTGATTGTTCCAGTGCTCGTTATTGAAGGCGTGTTCGGTCCTGCAGTTTTGCGTCACTTCGAACTGCAAAGCGGTGAGCCTTTTCTTGAGGTCTTCCCGATCAGGTTTTTTAAAGCGGCTCGGATCCCAGGCCATTTGGAACCTCTCGTGGAAAGGGGCCGGCGCCGCCGCTCGCGCCGGCCCCTTTCGTCAGGGCATTTTGCTGAGCGGGTTATCCCAATTCAGCGTCGCCGGCCGTCGGCTGACGTCATCGCTAAGCCCATAACCCAAGTAGAGTTTGTCGTCTATAACCGAATAAATCGTG
>CALBDW010000059.1 GCA_937927435.1 uncultured Bdellovibrionales bacterium | reverse complement strand
CACTTCGCCCACGGGGGCGGCGATTCGCGATATTTTGAATATCCTTGGCCGGCGGTTCAAAGCGGTGAACATTACGCTTGTGCCTTGTAAGGTACAGGGCGATCAAGCGCCGGCTGAAATCGTTCAGGCCATTGAAATGGCGAACCGGTTGCCGGATGTCGACGTCTTGATCGTCGGCCGCGGCGGAGGCTCGATCGAGGATCTCTGGGCTTTCAACGACGAAGGTGTTGCGCGCGCGATCGCGTCGTCGCGCGTGCCCGTTATTTCGGCCGTCGGTCACGAGATCGATTTCACGATCGCCGACTTTGTCGCGGATCTCCGGGCGCCGACTCCCTCGGCTGCGGCGGAACTCGTGACGAAGGACGCATCCGAACTGATGGATCGAATCGCGTCTCTCCGGCGGAGCCTGCATTTCTTGGTTTTGCGTCACTTGAACCTACTTCGCGAGAGAAGTCACCAGATCGGTAGGCGCCTGGTCGATCCGCGAAGAAGAATCCAAGACGCGTCCATGCGATGTGACGAACTGACCCAGAGGCTCGAGGCCGGAGTCATGCGCCTTCTTAATGATCGGCGCTTGCGAGTGGAGCTTCTGCGTAACCGAATGGGTTCGCCGCAGGCCCGAATCGAAAAGGAGAAAGAGGTTTTAGCCGGTTGGTCCGCGCGTTTGCGCACGGGGATGGCAAATGTTCTATTGCGGAAGCGGGAGCGTCTGGAGCTCAATATGGCCGTCCTTGACTCACTGAGCCCTCTCAGGGTGCTCGATCGCGGCTACTCGATGGTCATGGTCGACGGCCGAGTCATTACGGATGTGAACGAACTGCGCGTGGGTTCCAGCGTTCATGTCCGTATGAGCCAGGGCTCGTTTGCCGCCCAAGTGACGCAAGTTGATTCCGAAAAATGATAGGGGTGCGAAAATATGGATTTCGAGAAAAAGTTGAATCGATTGGAAGAAATCGTCGGGAAAATGGAGACCGGCGATCTGACTCTTGAAGAGTCATTGAAGCTCTTTGAAGAAGGCGTGAAGCTTTCGCGCGAATGTAACGCTCAGCTTGCAGAGGCCGAACAGAAGGTAAAGCTTCTCATCGGTTACGACGATGACGGTCAACCCGTCATGAGTGATTTTACGCCCAACGCGAACCAAGATTGAGCGAAAGCGATGTTGGAACAACTGGCCCGCGAGCGCGCCGATAAAATTCACGACTTCCTGGAACGGCATTTTTCCCTGCGGGGAGAGCTGCAGCCGGCGCATGCCCGGCTTATCGAATCCGTCCGGTATTCGCTTTTGCAAAAGGGCGGAAAGCGTTTCCGGCCATTGCTCTCTTTGCTCGTCGCTGAAGCCCTCGGGTATTCCCACGAACAGGTTTTGGCGTTCGGGGCCGCGGTTGAATGCGTCCATACGTATTCCCTCATTCACGACGACTTGCCTGCGATGGATAACGACGATTTCCGTCGTGGCCAACCGACCAACCATAAAGTGTTCGGGGAAGCGACGGCGATTTTAGCGGGCGACGGCCTTTTGACCGAAGCGTTTCAGTTGATCGCCGATGGTTACCGCAGCGAACCCGACATTGCAGCCCGTCTTGTTGCGGAACTTGCGAAAGCCGCAGGTCTTTATGGGATGGTGGGTGGTCAGGCGATTGATATGGGTTCGAAGAAGGAGGCGGTGACGCTCGACCAATTGCGGGAAATGCATGCCCTCAAGACCGGTGCTTTGATTCGGGTGAGTGCGGTCGGTGCGGCGATCGTTTGCCGGGCCGGCGAAAAACAGCTTCGAGATATAGCGGAGTATTCCGAAAATCTCGGCCTGGCGTTTCAGGTCGCCGACGATCTTCTCGACTTTGTACCGGAACGTCCCGAGCCCGGCAGTTATCCCGCCTTATTAGGGGTTGAAAAAACCCGCGCGTTCTTGAACCAACTGACGGAAGCCTGCTTAAATAGCCTAAGCTCTTGGTCGGAGAACGCCCGGCCGCTGCGCGAAATTGCACTGTACAACCGAAACCGCGCAAAGTGACCGGCGCGCTTAAAGGCGGCGTCATGCGTGTGGATCTCTTGCTTGTCGAAAAAGGAATGGCTTCATCCCGTACTCGGGCGCAGGAATTGATCGCCGCCGGGAAAGTTTTTCTACTGATTGACGGGCAAAAGAAGATCGTCCGCAAAGCAAGCCTCAAGATCGAGCCCGGCGTCGAGTTGCATGTCGAAGGTGATGCCAGCGAATTCGTTTCCCGCGGCGGCATCAAGCTGAAGGGCGCGCTGGAACGCACGCGGCTTGATGTCCGCGGTGTTTACGCGCTCGACGTCGGTATTTCCACAGGCGGCTTTACCGACTGCCTGTTGCAGAACGGGGTTCGTTTCGTCGTGGGCGTTGACGTCGGCCATGATCAGCTTGCCTCGAAGCTTCGCAATGACCCCCGAGTCCGTCTTTTCGAAGGAGTCAATGCGCGCGATCTCAGTCATACGCCGATCCGCGAAACGATTCAGGGTCGTAAATTCGATTTGATTGTTGTGGACGTTTCGTTCATTTCGCTGACCATCGTACTGCCGGAACTCGTTCAATACTTGGACGACAACGGGCGTTTGCTCGCGCTGGTGAAGCCGCAATTCGAAGTCGGCCGCGAGGGTCTCGGTAAGAACGGAATCGTGAAAAACCCCGAACTTTATGCCGGAGTGGAAAAGAAAATTCGCGACGCATGCGCGGCATGCGCGTTGAATGTGGAGGATTATTTTGAGAGCCCCATTGAAGGTTCAGACGGCAACAGGGAGTTTTTTGTTTTGGCGAAACATGCTCAACTCTTGCTGGGCGCGTTCGTGGATTAATGCGCTTCTTGTGGCGGCGATTTTCGCGTCGGCGGGATGCCAAAACTTAAGAACCCGGAACGAGACGAAAAAAGGGCCACCCCAGGCGGCTTCCGGAACGGCCGCGGCGGAGAACGAGTTTCCCGGTGTGCCTCAGCCGGAGACGCAAAAGTCCTCAGGCCCGCCGACATTCTTGAATCAAGAGCTGCCGAAGGTCGGATTGATTCTCGGTCCTGGAGGAATGAAGGCGTACGCGCACCTTGGAGTTTTGCGTGAGTTCCATAAGGCGCGCATTCCCGTGCATGCGGTTGTCGGTCTCGAGTGGGGGGCTTTGATCGGCGCTCTATACGCCGTACAAGGGCAGGTGAACGACGCCGAATGGAAAGCGTTTAAGCTGCGAGAAGAAGCGGTCGGGCTGGGCGGATTCTTCTCCAGCCGGACGCGTCCGCAGTCCGTCGCCAAAATGGAAAGCTTTTTCAACGAAGTTTTCGCATCCGCCCGTATCGAACAGGCGCGGGTCCCCTTTGGATGCCCGGCCCATTGGTGGAATGTCGACCGGTTCGGTTTTTTAGCTAAGGGCGCGTTTAAGGAGGCGATGCGGGCTTGTTTGCCGTATCCGCCCCTCTTTACGGATAACAACGGGGTCACCGCGGCTCCGGGGGCGGTTGATGAGGCGGCGGCCCAGCTACGCTCGTTGGGTGCCAACCTCATTATTTTAGTCAATGTGCTGGGCAAGGGCGAGTTTTTACCGACTAAAGCGGCCTCGGATAACCCGAGCGATAATGTCTTATGGAGCGAAATCCGCTATGAGATGATGCGGGCGCGTTCGCCCCACGTGCATTTCATCATCAATGTTGATACAACAGGACATCCGATCACGGACTTCGCGGGCCGGAGAGCTTTGCTGGAAGCCGGAGCGAAGTCTTCCGCTGAAGTTGTGGAAAAGCTTGTGCAACAATACGGGTTTTAACGGCCCGAAGAGAACAAAAAAGGGAATTCAAATGCGGCATCCGATTTACGACATGAGCATTTTCAAAGAACGCCGTCAGGCGCTCGCGGCGCGAATGAACGGCGGCGCACTTATTGTGGCGTCGCATCCGGAGCAATCGCGCAATAACGATGTGGATTTTCCGCATCGGCAAGACACGAACTTGTTTTATCTGACAGGATTTGAAGAACCAGAGTCCGTTCTTGTTTTCCGTCCCGGACGCGACCCCGAGACCGTGCTCTTCGTGCGGCCGAAAGATCCGACGCGCGAGACGTGGGATGGTTTTCGCTACGGTCCTGAAGCGGCCCAACGGGAATTCGAGGTCGATAAGGCGTACTTAATCACGGAATTCGATTCCATCATCGTTGATCTTCTGAAGCCCGTCGAGCGGATTTACTACCGTTGGAACATCAATCGTGAGTTTGATTTGCGCATGCTCGACATTTTGGACCGTGTGCGCAGAAGCCATGGCCGGACGGGCCGCGGTCATCTTCCGGTTTATGACTCTTGGGAGCTGATCGGTGAACTGAGGTTGATCAAATCGCTTTACGATGTCGGCGTGCTTCGCAAGGCGTGCGAGATTTCTGCCAACGCTCATGTCGAAGCGATGAAGTTCACCCGCCCGGGCGTGACTGAAAGACAGGTTTACGGCGTTCTCCTTCACAGCTTCTACATGCAGAACGCGCAACGTGAGGGTTACAATTCGATCGTCGCCTCCGGTGCGAACGCTACGACGTTGCACTACATTTTCAACGATCAGGTTTGCAAAGACGGCGATTTGCTTCTGATCGACGCTGGCGCCGAATACCAATATTACACCGGCGATATCACGCGGACATTCCCGGTGAACGGACGCTTCACGTCGGCCCAGCGCGCGGTGTATGACGGAGTTTTGGAGTTGCAAAAAGCTCTCATCCAAAAAGTGCGGCCGGGGATTCCGTTCAAAGATTTGCAAGAGGTGACGGTCGAAGTTTTGACCGACGCTATGATCGAACTTAAGCTCCTGAAAGGTTCGTGCAAGGAGCTGATCGATTCACTTGCGTACCGGAAGTATTACCCGCACGGCGTGAGCCACTGGCTCGGCATGGACGTGCACGATGCCGGCCTCTATCAAATTGGTGACGAATCGCGCCGCTTGGAACCGGGTATGTGCTTTACGATTGAGCCTGGTCTCTACATTCCGGCGGACGATATGGACGCTCCGGAAGAATTGCGTGGGATCGGTGTCAGAATCGAGGATAACGTTCTGGTTACGCCATCCGGGTGCGAAGTTCTGACCTCGGCAGCGCCGAAAGAGGTCACTGATCTCGAAGCGATCGTGGGCAAGGGCTGAGAATCATCACAGCAACTCGCGGAACTCATGCCGCAGCCATCCACGGCGTTTGGCTTCTTCCGCGAGTTTTTGCTCTTCCTCGAAAAGGCCGCCCGGCGTGTTTTGGGTCGAAACCGCAAGGTGAACGTGGGTTGCGGTTTCGATCAGTGCGATGTCACCGTAGGTGTTCCCGCACGCGATGATCGGGCGGACGCCGCCGGTCGCCGTCAGCAATCCCTCGGCTTTCCCTTCTCGCCATGTTACGGGATGGACGGGCTCGGTTCCCACGATCCCGTTTTCAATACGAGTCGTGATTCCGATCACATGATCGGAATCGATTCCAAGCAGTTCCGCGACGGGTTCGACCGCCCACTTAATCGACGCCGTGACGATGAAGATTTCGAAGTTCAGCGTACGCAAGAGATCGAGCAACATGACTTGAGACGAAAAGACGGGCCAATCGGGCCTTTCCTTGAAGCACTGCTTGGCCCACGCGCGGACTTGTTCGAGCGGCTGGCCGGCGTTGATTTGCGCGAGCCAAACGTAAGCGGCGATCGGATCCGTTTTTTTCGTTTCGTGATAATAACCCCAAGGATCTTGTGGAAGGCCGGGAAGGCCGGCGTTTTTTATTTGCCAGTCAAAGAATGTTTCTCCCGCATCGCTGTCCCAGAGAGTGCCGTCGGCATCAAAGGCGGCGATGCGCCGGCCGTTCGAGGACCCGGCCGCAACGGCAAGATGCTTGGACAGGTGATCCCAGAGGTCGGGGCTGAACTCATTGACGGGACTACGCATATTTGAAATCATTTCTGCGAATATTTCCGGAAAACCGGCGTTTTGACAATCATGGAAAGCGATCTTACGGCGTGGCGATTGAGTTTCAGGTTCTTAGCCTAAGCGATTTGGACGAAGTTTACGAATTCGCAAGCCGGCGGATTGCCGCGAGAATTCCCGATGTACAAGAACGCGCATTCGCCATGTGGTCGGCGAAATGGCGGCGCGAAGCTCTTGAACATTACTTGAAATTGGGTTGGTCCTTCATTGCTCGCGAGAACGGCGAGACGGCCGGTTTTTTTCTGGCTCAGCCTTTTTTGTTCTTTCGCGGTCAGACGCAAACCTTGTGGGTCGAACATATCGAGGCAGATAGCACCGAAGTTGCTGAGAAGCTTGTGGAAGTGGCCGTTCGCGTGGCGCGGGAAAAGCATTTGCAAAGGGTTTTGTTTTCCGACGCAGACCTGTTCGCCGAGGCGCTTTCTCAGTGGAGCCTCAAGCACCTTTTCGATGAGATCGCGGAAGTGATGACGACAAAGGGGTGAGCGCATGCAGGCGGAGCCGATGGTTCGTTTTTCAGCGCATGATCGTGACGCCATTCTCGGCCGCTTGGATGCCGAGATGTTCGATTTGATCGTGATCGGTGGCGGAATCACGGGTGCTGGCGTCGCGCGCGATGCAGCTTCCCGAGGAATGAAAGTCGCGCTCGTTGAAGCGCGAGATTTCGCGGAGGGCACGAGCTCCCGTTCCAGCAAGCTCATCCATGGCGGAATCCGCTATCTGGAAAATCTCGAATTCGGTTTGGTCTTCGAGGCTCTTTCCGAACGTCAGCTCCTGTTCGACATCGCTCCCCATCTTGTGCATCCTTTGCGTTTCGTGCTTCCACTGTACAAAGGAGACCGCATCGGCATGTTCAAAATGGGCTTGGGCATGTGGCTTTACGACGCCCTTTCGCTTTTCGAAGCCCCGGAATTGCACGAGCGGCTTTCAGGTGAAGAGTCTCTCGAGTGTCTGCCGCTGTTGAGAAAAGACGGTCTTTTGGGTTCTTATGCGTATTCGGACGCTTATATGGATGACGCGCGCATGGTAATTGAAACCTTGCGCTCGGCTGTGGCATTGGGAGCGGCCTGTATCAATTACGCTGTCGCGGAAGAGGCCGAGATGGTGAACGGCAAGGTCGTTTCAGTCGGCTGTCGGGATACGCTCACTGGTCGGCGCGTTCGGATCCGCGGTCGGCACGTGATCAGCACGGTCGGACCATGGACTGACATCGTGGCGCCTCGGCTCGTGGGTGAATGGAGCAATATTCTGCGTCCTTCCAAAGGGGTT
Source organism: uncultured Bdellovibrionales bacterium (assembly GCA_937927435.1). Classification (GTDB taxonomy): domain Bacteria; phylum Bdellovibrionota; class Bdellovibrionia; order Bdellovibrionales; family JAMPXM01; genus CALBDW01. The sequence goes on along the minus strand of CALBDW010000059.1, from coordinate 36,446 downwards.
CATCTCACGTTTGAACGAGATCGGTTCCCGTTAAAGCATGCGGTCGTGATGGCGGCCGACCAACAAAGAAGAATCGTGTTCGGCATTCCTCGCCATGAAATGGTCATCGTGGGAACGACGGATACGGATTACAGCGGTGATCCGGCCGACGTAACGACGACAGCTGAAGACGTCGAATACCTTTTGAAAGTGACGGCCGAGTATTTCCCCGAGGCTAAGATCAGAGCGAACGACATCGTGGCGACATACGCGGGCGTGAGACCTCTCATTCGCGATAACGCCGAAACGGAGTCGAAGACGTCGCGAGAGCATTTGATTCTGGAAGATCCGAGAAACGTTACGTTCGTCGCCGGAGGGAAATACACGACTTATCGGCTTATGGCCGAACAGGCTGTCAATGCTGCGCTAAATTCGTTTCCTCTCGATCTGCAGGTGCGGTTCGGGCGGAACGATACGAAGTGTCCGCTTAATCCGCTCGCGACGACGGCGGCGATGGCGGAAGCGGAAGCTCTTGTTCCGGTCCTGGCGAAAGAATTCAAGCTGAATCCGAGAGACGTCGAGACTTTGGTCGGGCGTCACGGGCTTGAGGCGGTAAAGATACTCGAAAAGGATTTGCCTGTTGAACCTGGGGCGCCAGCGTTGACCTCGGAAGAGCGATACTGGGCGATCGAGGCTCGGCACGCGATCCAGACGTCGATGTGCTTGAACCTGATCGACTTTTATGCGCGCCGCACGCACCTCTTTCTTGCGCGTCGAGATCACGGTTTCAGCCATATGAAGCTTCTCAGTTCTGTGTTCGCGTCAGAACTGGGTTGGAGCGATTCGAAGCGTCAGGATGAAGAAGCGGCGCTTTGCCAGTACCTGCAAGCTGAACTAGGATGGAAACAAGATTTTTCGCTTAGCTTCGTAACTTCTTGATTGTCGTAATGATTTTAGAAACGTTTGTGAAGCCGTGGTGCGCGAGGAACGCGGCTACGGGAGCTCCGCCCTTTTTGATCACGTCAAGGTAGCCGCGCTTCATCAGATTCCAAAGGCGGCCAGGGACCTCGACTCGGATGTTGCCGGCCAGGATCTCTTTCAAGATGGCAATGCCGATATCTGCGATCTGGTCCTTCGTCTGGCTACTTAGGATCTCAACGCTTTCCGGAAGGATGTGAAAGATGACGTCTGGATCGCGTGCCGGTCTCTGCTCGACAACCGGTTGGTCTCCCCGGCGGTAAAGGGCGCACTCGACGATGCCGCCGATGACGATCCCGATTTCGACATTTTCTTTGATTGCCGCCAGGGCCTGACGGGCGGCTTCGCGCGACTCGAAAAATGACTTCAAGGTTTGGAACGAATCCTGAGCCGTCATCGGTAGCCTCCCTGCGGACCTCTATCCTTTATCAACAGGAGGCCGGAAGCAAACGAAGAGTTGTGCCGAAGCTAACTCTTCACCGATAACATATCGGATTGACTCCTATTTTGTGGCTGTCCTAGAGTTTACAGAAGCGAATCATGGAAGAATAACTCCGGCGTGAACCTTCGACCGGGCTTATCTTGTACCGGGCATCCCCGATAGCGAGGCCGAATGGATTTTTTTCGTAAAGCATCAGAATATTTCTCGAACGATATAGCGATCGACCTTGGCACAGCGAACACGCTTGTTTATGCGAAGGGCCGCGGGATCATTCTCGATGAACCCTCGGTGGTTGCCGTTCAGAAGAATTACCGCGGCATGCAGAACCGCGTTCTGGCGGTCGGCAAGGAAGCGAAAGAAATGCTTGGCCGTACCCCGGGATCGATCGTTGCCATCCGCCCGGTGAAAGACGGAGTTATTGCTGACTTCGAAGTCACCGGCTCGATGTTGAAGTACTTCATTTCGAAAGCGACCGGTCACAAGAAGTCGTTCATCCGCCCGCGTATTATCGTTTGCGTTCCTTACGGGATCACCCAAGTTGAAAAGCGTGCCGTGAAAGAGGCCGCTGTCGCCGCCGGCGCACGTGAAGTGTACTTGATTGAAGAGCCGATGGCAGCCGCGATCGGAGCCGGTCTGCCGATCACCGAACCGACCGGCAGCATGGTCGTCGATATGGGCGGCGGTACCACCGGTGTCGCGGTGATCTCGTTGGGCGGAATCGTGTACTGTAAATCGATTAAGGTTGCTGGCGACAAATTCGACGAGGCGATCATCAACTATGTACGTCGCCAGTTTAACCTCCTCATCGGTGAACAAACCGCCGAGAAAATTAAAATTCAAATCGGTAACGCCTACCCGTTTGAAGAAGAGCGTGTGATGGAGATCAAAGGGCGGGACCTCGTGGCGGGCGCCCCGAAAACGATCGAAATTACGAGCTCTCAAGTGAACGACGCGTTGATGGACCCGCTGAGCGAGGTGGTTGATGCGGTTCGCACGGCTCTCGAGAAAACTCCGCCCGAACTCGCGAGTGATATCGTGGACAACGGTATCGTTTTGACTGGTGGAGGCGCGTTGCTTGCGAACTTCGACATTCTCCTCCGTGAACGGACCGGCCTTCCGGTGACGATCGCGGAAGATCCTCTGACTTGTGTGGTTCTGGGAACAGGAAAAGTTTTGGACGAACTCGATCTACTCAAGTCTTTGACGACGGATTGACATGATTTCCGATGAGCAGGTAAGGCGCATCGCTTTGTTCTTCTTTCTCTCTCTGATGGATGAGAAAGCGGCCTTACAGGCGTCGGATAAAGCCGTTGCCCAGCTCAAATCGAAAAACGAATCGGCGCTTGATGACCAAGCGTTGATTCGTGTTTTGTGGCAAAACTTCGAACAATCTGCCAAGCAGATGGACCGCCGCCCGGCACGCGGGGCGCCAGAAACCTCCTGGGCATCTTCCTCTCCGGTCTCTTTCCGACCGTGGATCAAGTTCCATCAGGAAGCCGGAAAAAACGAATTGGTCGCTGTTCTTCTCTCGCGAGTGCTCGGATTTAAAGAAGAATCGATCGCGTCCGGCCTCGGGGTTTCTCTTGGAACCGCCCGCCATCGGATCAGCAAGGGCATGCGCCTGCTGAGCGCGCATGTGAAACGAGAGAGGGCGTAGTATGCCGAAACGCCGGAAGCTGTCGCCCTTTCTTTGCCGTGAAATGCTTTATGAGTACGAGATAGGGCTTTTGGATCCCGAGCGGCAGTCCGCCGTCGAGGAGTTCATGCAAGCCGATGCAGACTGCCGCGAAGAACTCGAGAGTTTGCGTGCGGCGTTCGGCTATGCCGAGCAATTGGGGCAAACGGAGGTTCGTCTTGATATCGTCGCTCATTTGCGGGAGGCTGAGAACGCCGTCTCGCTCAGCAAGAAGTACGCCTCTTGGCGGAACTGGCCCGAGACTCTTCGTTGGGCGTCCGTGGCCTTGATGGTCTCCGTTGTGGTGGCGGCTTTTGTAGCCGCTGTTCCTTGGAATCAGCTGCAAAAATTCGGTCCCGTCCAACAAACAACCGTGTTGAAATTGGCCGATCTCACAGGCGCGGTCGAGGACGACTCCGAAGCCGAGCCCGAATCCGAAGTGGCCGAAGATGATCAGGGATCTGGCGACTGGGAGGTGGACGCGGAGGGATCGCCGGTTCAAGTCGCCGAAGCTTCGGAAGGGCGGAGTCAACCGCAATCCGAACCGGACGCGACGCCTGTACCATCTCCCACTCCGGTCACCATGGCGGTTGCGGCGACGCCGACTCCCGTGCCGACGCCGAAGGAGGCGAAACCGAAAGGTTTCGTTTATCGGGCGTTCATGAACCTTGGCAATCTTGAGGAGATTGGTCCAAAAATCGCCGAACACATCGTAGAACTCGGTGGAGCGAAGGCGGGTGAGGTAGAGCTGGGTTGGAAACGGGGAGCCGGCCGTTACTACCATTTCTCTTTGCCCGAGGAGAACGAAGAGAAGCTTCTTGAAAAGCTTCGCGCCTATGGTCCAGTCCGGATGTCGAAGGATCCCCACCCGAGAGTGATGCCTCCAGGCCAAGTTCGGTTTATTCTGTGGATTGAACCACTTTAAAAACTAAGTCGTTTTCAAACCAAAGAGTGACAGGGTGGCCGAGAAGAAACTTCGTACGATCCGTCCGCGCCGGTCTCTGCGGACCATTCTGATGATCTGGTTCCTTTTGCTTTCGTTGGTTCCGCTGATGTTCGTGACCGGGTATTCGCTCGTCAAATACGAACACGCGATCGTCAATGAACTCGTGCAAAGGCTCCGGTCGAATTCCCGCGAGTTCGCTTCGACGATGTCGGATTACGAGAGCTTTTTAGTCAGCCGGCGTAACCGTCATCGTGCGGATCTGGTACTTGCATCTTATCTCCTGATGAGTTCTGTCGGGCCGACGCGGGAGCATGTGCAAGTCCTCACCCGCAGCAGCGCCGTTCCAATGACGGTGAACGCGTTCAACGCGAGCGGCGAGATTGTCGCGTCTTACACCAAAGAAGAGTCTGGTTCAATCAAGCATAACAGGGACTTCGAAAACGGCGGATTCGTTTTGAAAGAGGAAACGATCGATAGGTTACAAGAAAAAGGGTCGCTGCTTTATATCGAGCCTGCCGCCAACAACAGTTTCAATCTGATTTCGCTCACGCGCATCGATGGAAAAGGCGGGCGGAAAGCGGGGTTCATCGAAGAGATCATTAACGTCGGACCGAGCTTTCTTGAAAACGTCCGCAACAAGCTGAATCTCGAGCTGGTGATATTCGATTCCCAGGGGCACATCGTCGCCTCCAGCCATCCCGATTTTCTTCTATACGACAAGAAAGCTTTCGCTAAAACCGTTCTCGACGACGCGGAAGTGTTCTTCGATCTTCCCATCCGCGAGGAGCCGTTCCGTTTCGTGAGCAACAAGATCAAGTGGGGCGATTCGGAGATCATCGTCGGTCTCGGGGCGTCCCAACAGAAAACCCGGGCCTTCGTGAAAAACGTGAACATGGCGTTTTTCACGATGGTCGGAGCGATCGGTATTTTGCTTATTCTCACCTCGATTGTCGCGACCCGAGTGATCGTCGGACCTGTGAACGAGCTGGTTGAAGCCATTCAGTCGATGGATTTCAAAGATGGGCCCACGGAAATCCCGGTGTCGACCGATACGGAACTCGGCGTGCTCCAGGAATGTTTTAACGAAATGAGCCGCCGCATTTACCGTACGCAGTCCGAGCTCGAAAACAAAGTTCGCGAGGTCGAAGCCGCGTACAAAGAGCTGAAAGAGACGCAAAGCCGCCTGGTGCACACGGCGAAGATGGCGAGTCTCGGTCAGCTGGTCGCCGGTATCGCGCATGAATTGAACAACCCGATCGGGTTTATCTACAGCAATATGACCCACCTGCGGGACTATTCCGATCGTCTTATCAAGATCATCGAGGCGTTCGAAAAAGACCCATCGCGGGCCGGCAAGGTTAAAGAGGAAAATGACTTTGATTATATCTTGCAGGACCTGCCGCGCCTGATCTCCTCCTGCGAAGAAGGGGCGAGGCGAACACGGGACATTGTTCTCGGCTTGCGCAACTTCTCGCGGCTCGATGAAGCCAAAGTCAAAAAGGTCGATCTGCGGGAAGGTTTGGAAAACACCTTGCGCCTCATTTCGGGCGAATTGAAGAACCGCATCCGCGTGCACAAAGATTTCGAGCCGATTCCCGAAGTCATGTGTTACGCCAGCCAGATCAACCAGGTGTTTATGAACATTTTGACCAACGCCGCTCAGGCGATCGAAGGCGAGGGCGATATTTGGATCTCGCTCCGTCATCTGAAAGACGGCGGCGGTCCGGGCCGTGTCCGAGTCTCGATCAAAGATTCGGGCAAAGGCATGACTCCAGATATTCTGGAGAAAATCTTCGATCCTTTCTTCACGACCAAAACGGTCGGTCAGGGAACGGGACTTGGGCTCTCCATCAGTTACGGCATCATCAAGCAGCACGGCGGTGACATTCAAGTCCGCTCCGAGCCCGGCAAAGGAACTGAATTCATCGTGACGATTCCCGTCGCGGGAGTCGAAGGCTTGGCCCGCAGCGCGTCCGCATAACCCTCAAGAACCTAGACGAACGTTCCGATGAATGGTTAGGGAGCCCGTTTGGGTTGTTCTGTCTCGAAACGAGACACAAGGGAATCGAAATGGCGAAACCGTCTGGCCGGGTGAAAGTAAATAGCGAACTTAAAGAGAAAGAACGGCCGTCATCGGACCGGCGGCTCAGGTTGTTTGAAAAATTCAACCTCCCCGCCCCCGTCGCTCCCCCGCCGAGCGAGCGGCGACGTGAGGGAGTTCATCTTGCCGAGACGGTCGTTTCTCCGCATCCGCCCGCAGCTTCTTATAGGTCGGATGTGTCTCTGACCGTTTCGCGAAGACGGTCGGACGACGAAATGGGAGCCGCTTACGCGGCGAAGTCTCCACGAAAGGCGAAGGATAAGTCCAACAGCGCGGCGGCGATCCTTCTGATTTTGCTGTTCGGTTTTATCGGATACGGTATCGGAGAGTGGCGGAATAGCGGCGCCTCTTCGGGGGTGACGGAAGACAAAGCGGATCTGAAAACGGCGGAGCAGGCTTTGCAGGAGCGCGTTCAATTTCATCGTAGCCTCACCGGTACGAAATTGAATCGTGATCGTATTCAAGTGGAGGTTGAAAACGCGTTGACCGCTCCGGTTCCGACGTCCAATACGTATGCGGCCCCCCCTCGGGATATGATGGCGGGAGTGCCTTTGGTGGCGGAAACTTTGCCCAATCCCTCTTACAGGGACAGGCTGAAAGCGGCTAATCCCGATCTCGCCGACGCGCGGATCATGTACACGCTGCAAGAGCAGCAAGCCGCCAACGACTGGGAAGAAGAAGCCCGTCAACAATACATCCAAGAGTTCATCACGAACGCAGCGAAAGCTGGTTACAAAGTGAAAGTCGACGAAAACGGTATTGTGACGGTTCTTGGAAGAATCCATCCCGCGGAAGCGAACAGGCTCCCGTCGACGTCGGGAGCCGCCCGGTGACGGGCGTCAGAACCGGCACCACCTTTCGCGCGCCATGCTCGAAAATCCGCGATGGGAAACAATGATGTGATCGAGCACCGGAATTTCGAGAATCCGCGAGGCGCGTATCAGTTGTTTCGTAAATAAAATATCTTGATTCGATGGGCGTGTGTCGCCGCTCGGATGGTTGTGAGCGACGATCAGAGACGAAGCGTTCGTCAGACAGGCGAAGCGGAAAATGTCCCGCGGATGAACCAGACATGAGTCGACGGTTCCGCGAAAGATCATTTTGCTCTGCAAAAGGCTTTTGGATGGCCCTAAGGCCAGGGCCCAAAACTCTTCAACTTCGGATTCGATCAAGCTTTGAAGCGCTTCCAGCACGTGTTCAGCGGTTGTGATCTGCATTGCGTCCTCGCGCCGGGCCCGCGTGCAAGCAGAGTGCGTGCGCGACGGAAGATTAGGCGCGGACATAACGAAGCCGCCGTCCGTTTCTCGGCCGATGCCTTGCAGCTCCGAAAGGCCTGTGTGTAAGATGAAGCCTCCAGCACAGAGATGAGAGGGACGGTTATGAAGAAGCTTGCCTTAACACTTTTCGCGGTTGGTTTCATGGCGCTCACCGCCTGCGGACCGAAAGCGTTCGTCAAGGGCGAATATGACGATGTCGAAAGAGAAAATAACATGAACGACTTATGGTCGGAGACCGATATGCAGAAAGTCGTTTCGGATCTTGTCGCCAGCATGTTGGCCCATCCGGCTATCGCAAATGCGAAGCGACCACCCGTGGTGATGGTGACCAAGCTTCAGAATAAGACGTCCGAACACATCGACACTCAAAGCATTATGGACATGGTTCGTGTCGAACTCCAGCGTGGCGGCAAGGTGGCTTTTGTAGATAAAGAAGCGAGGGAGGATGTCGCCGAAGAGTACAATTACCAAAACAGCGGAATGGTGAGCGAAGAAACAAAAAAAGGACCGGGTGGACAAGTCGGTGCGGATTTCATCATCAACGGTCGCCTCGATTCTATCGTTCAGGAAGTCGGCAAAGATAAGACGGTTTACTACAAAGTTACCTTGAATCTCACGAACCTGAAAACCAACCTGGTTGTCTGGACCGACTACAAACAATTGCGCAAGAAGTTCCGCAAACGTTCGATCGGTCTCTGATATAGTCAATGCGTTGCCATGGAAAGCTCCTGTTAACAGCGGCCTTCGTTTTATCGGCGTCTTCGGGCTGTGCGACGTATCAGTCGAAAGTTTCGACCGCCCGGGACGCCATGAAGCGCGGAACGCTCGAACAGGCGGTTCAAGAGCTTGAACCGCTGGCTTTTGAAGAAAGCAAAGACCAGCTTGCCTACATGCTTGACTATGCCACGGTTCTGCAGAAAGCGGGGCGTTACAAGGAAAGCGCGCGCGTTTTCGATAAAGCGGAACGTGTCGCAGATATACAGGATTACCACAGTCTTTCCAAGGTAACCTCGTCGCTGCTCCTTTCGGAAGAGATGATTCAATACAAAGGGGACGATTACGAGAAGGTGCTCATCAACGCGGTGAACGCCGTGAACTTTCTCGAAATGGGGGATCTGGAAGGGGCGTTGGTCGAAGTCCGAAAGCTCAACAACAAGCTTTACCGGTACAAGCATGAGGCGAAACGCGACTACGAGCAGAACCCCTTCGCCTTTTATTTGAGCGCGTTGATTTGGGAAGCGGACCGGAAATGGGATGACGCTTATATCGCTTTCAAAAACGCTTACGACGTTCTTCCGAGTTACGAACCGCTAAAGGCGGATTTAATCCGTTCAGCGTTGCGAGCCCAGAGGGCCGACGAGGCGCAGAGGTGGCGCAAGAAATTTCCCGAGGTCAAAATCGATCCGTCGTGGAGCGACCGGCAGATGGGCGAAATCGTATTGGTCTACATGCAAGGATGGGGACCAAGAAAATATCCGCGGCCCGATGCGCCTCGCTTCCCGCACCTCGTGCCGGTCCGTTCCGAAACGCAGTCAGCGAAGTTGATCGTAGACGGGGCGGTCGAGGCGGTAACGAACCGGATTTTTGATGTGCAAGGCATCGCCATCAAGACGCTTGAGGACGCCTATGCTCGTCTTGTCGCTTCTCGTGTTGCGGGGGTGGCGACGAAAGCGGTTGTCGCGAACCAAGTCGGTCAGAAAGACCGAGCACTCGGCAACCTCGTATGGATCGCGTTGAATGTCGCCGACCGAGCGGATTTGCGGCAGTGGTCGACGCTTCCCGAAACCTTCCAAATCGCGCGGATTCCTGTGAAAGCTGGACGGTACAAAGTGAGAGCGATCGGCCTCTCGGCGTCCGGTGCACCGACGGGAGAAGAAATGCCGGAGCGCGAAGTTGAAGTGAAACCCGGGCGTAAAGTGTTCGTGAGTTGGCGCTCAGTGCAGTGAAATTAATCGGGTTCCACGCTGAGATTTAACTGCAGCGAGGCCTGGTCGTTTTCGACTCCCTGGTCAAGTCTGAGGGAGTGAACGCCGGTTTTGTTGGTCAGCTTTAAGAACATTGTCGTTGAATGATATTTGCGGACGGATGTCGGAGTTTCACCCGGTTCCGTCACCCAATAGAGAACTTCGAGACCGGTTTGGGGATTCTCTCCGCGTTGATACAGGCGCACGACCACGTGGGCTGTGAAGGTTTTTTGCCCGTTTCCGCAATTCACTCTCCAGTCGGGGAGGTCGCGGATCCGTTCGTGAGTGCATTCCAAAATACCGATGCCGTCGCTCGGCGTATAACGGAACCACATTTTTACGGTGTCGGCGAGTGCGGGAGAAGAGATCAACAGGACGAATAAGAGTGATACGAGTTTCATGCCGAAAACTCTAGTTCGGCGGTTTCAGGCGAGACAAGGGCAAAAAAAACCCCGGTTCAGAGACCGGGGTTTTTTATTTCAATTGCTTCGTCAATTGTCTTGCCAAGATGCGACAGGAGAAACGCTCCTGGCTATCGTCTTTGAAGACAATGACTTCTTACTGGTTCAAGCTCTTATTCGAGTTCGGCAAGCTCGGAGTTTGTTCGTCAACCAACTGTTGGTTGCCGCTCGAGAGCTCGTTGCTTTCAGCTGCTTTTGCAACGCGATTTTCGAGAGTTTGCTTCACATCGTCAAAAGAAGCGCGTGCGTTTTCCGCCGGAGCGGCTTGCTCAGTTTTTTGGTAATCTTTCGGGAATGCACCCAGCTTCGCGAGATAGCTCGAAATGCTACCGTTCGCGTTCTGGATGATTTCACGCAAAGTGAACAACGGAGCGTATTGCGACGCTTTTTTCTCAGCTTCAAAGATAATTTGCGTCAAAGTTGCAGCCGTGATGTCGTTTTTCGTCTTGTTGTCGATGACCATCACGTCTTCGTTCGTGCGAATCATTTTCGCAATATCATCGAGAGTCACATAACAGCTTTGCTGAGTGTCATACAGCTTGCGGTTCTGATAGCGCTTGATGATTTTCGTTTTAGAGTTGGAACCTGCAGCTTTGCCCATCGCGACATTGTCTTGAGTTTGGTTGATCAAGTTTCCTCCCATCGGGAATCTCCTGTTAACTTTTTTATTTCCTAAGGAGATCTCAGAAACTTCATGGACTGAGCCTAGCTGCCTCGCAACCGCAGGCTCTGAAGTATCTGATCCTCAACCCCCGTAGAAAAAGTGAGCCTACCCTGAACTTCGCGGGCGACAATAGTCAGGCCGCCACAGCTTGTCAAGGACCCAAAAAGTCGCTTTCTGATTATTAAAGTCCCCCTTTTTCATGGGAAAATTTGCCACAGCGCCCTATGTCATTGAGGCTTCAGAAATTGCTATGGGTTAATGGCCTCGCCTTCAAGCCAGCTCTTCTGGCCGTCTGAACTTCGGTCCGGTGAAGTTATTTTTTCTATGTAAAAACGCGCACTTACGTGATTTCGCAATGCGCTAGAAATTTTCTAGTACGCCTGTGGGCTGCCCTCATAAGGCGGGGCGGGGCCGGGCGAAAGCCCAATCTTTTGGAAAAGCGCATCATTTTGGAACTCGCGGGTCAAGACACTTCACGATTCTGCCGATCTGAAGGTCATGGTCGGCCTCACTTCAACGCGCCGATCAGCTTGAGAAGGACGCATATGCCCCGCAACTCTTTGCCTTTGGTGCTATCATTAATGACCTTCGCGATCGGAGGTTGCGCTTCTGTTCAATCGGTGAACAGCACGACTTCATCTGAACCAGGTGTTTACCGCGAGTCTTCGGCGGACATTGTCGATCGTGCCCCGAGTTCGATGGCGGTTCGTGCAGAAACGCAACCGCAAACCCCATCCGAGCGAGCCATTTTTGAACGCACTCAGGCCGATTTTCATTTCGCCTTGGCTGAGACTTATGCGTTGCAGGGTGATTCGGCGCGCGCCATCGAAGAGTACAAGTTAACGCTTGTCTATGATCCGTCGTCTCCCCAGGTTCGCGTTCGGTTGGCCGCGGAGTATATTAAACAAGGCTTGATTAGCGAGGCCCTGGAGCACACAAAAGCGGCAATCGAGATTGATCCGCGTTACGCTGACGCGCGCCTACTCCTCGGCGGACTCTATTCTGCTCTCCGCATGTATGACGATGCGCTCGGTGAGTATCGGGCTGTGCAGAAGTACTATCCGGATAATTTGGAAGCACCCCTCTTCATCGGGGCGATTTTGGCGGAACAGAAAAGGTACACCGAAGCCGCCGCTGCATTCGAGGGGCTGGCGAAAAACGAGGCAAACCAGAATAGTCATGTTGCGTGGTACTACCTGGGTCGGGTTTATCTCGAGGAAGACAGGAAGAAGAACGTTTCCAAGGCTGAAGAAGTGTTCAAGAACAGCCTTGCCGTCAAACCCGAGTATGCCGAAGCCGCACTGGCTTTAGGCGGTCTTTATGAGGAATCGCATCGACGCGAACGGGCGTTGCAACTTTATCAGGCATTCCAAGAGAAACACGGACCCAATGTCGCAGTCGCGGAAGAACTCTCACGTCTATATATAGAGAACAAAGACTTTGACAGGGCTTTTGAGCAGTTAGCGGTCATCGAATCGGCTGACCCCACGGACCTCAACGTGAAGGCGAAAATGGCCTTCATCTTGATCGAGAAGCAGAGGTACCAGGAAGCGATCAAGCGCCTGGAGGAGATTCTCGCGATCGAGTCTTCTTCGGATAGAATCCGTTTTTACCTCGGAGCGGTATTCGAAGAGATCAAAGATTATGAGGCGGCTATTTCCCATTTCAACAAAGTCCCGATCGGCAGCGGTTATTACCCCGAAGCCGTTATTCATGCCGCTTATCTTTATAAATTGTTAGGTGATCACACGAAAGCCATCGAAACCGTCCAACAAGGGATCCGCATTAAGGACGACCATGCGCCGTTTTACGCCCTTCTCGCCTCGCTCTATGACGAAACGAAACAGTACCGCCAGGCCGTTTCCATGCTGACCGAAGCGGTGGCAAAAGTTCCGGATCATCCGCAGCTGTATTTCTTTCTCGGTAACATGCAAGACCGGATCGGCGACAAAGAGGGCACGATTCGGTCGATGAAAAAGGTCCTTTCGCTCGATAAAGACCATGTGCAGGCTCTCAACTTCCTCGCCTACACGTACGCGGAACTCGGCCGCGACCTTGAGGAGGCGGAGAAACTGGCCCGGCGGGCTCTCGAACTTCAACCGAACGACGGTTACATCCTCGACACGCTCGGTTGGGTGTTGTTCAAGCAAGGCCGAGTGACTGAAGCGATTCGTCTCCTTGAGGCGGCGTATAAAATCCAGCCGAACGAAAGCGTAATTGCCGAGCACCTGGGCGACGCGTACTATCATCTCCAGATGCCCGAGAAAGCGAGAAAGCTTTATCTCCGGGCTGCGGAGAATGAAACAAATGCCACTTTGCTCGAGAAAATTCGAGTCAAGATCAGCGCGATCGACCGGCAAGTCCAAATTGTCGACACTGAGGACATGGGTCGCCAGCCGGCTTCTTCCGAGTCCCGGTAAATTTTCCGTTGTGCTCTTTTTGACGCTCGCGCCGTTCATTTTCGGCGCGTGTCAATCCGTTCCCAAAAGCGAAAGAACCGTTTTCGGGCCGGAAGGCTCCGCTGTCGGACAGTGGCGTGGAAAAGCGCGCGTGCGAGATCTCCGTTCCGCAAGGGAAGACATCATCAATTTGGACATCATCGCGCGTGAACCCTCGTATCTTCGCATGGAGATCACCGGGGCGTTCGGCGTGCACGTCGCGAGCATCGCGCTGAACGAAAACTCGGTCAGTTACATTCTGACGCGCGAAAAAAAGTTCATTACGGCGCCGGCCGACTCCAGGGCGATCGCGCGTCTGGTTCCAGTGAGAATTTCTCCGTCTGAGCTGCTCGCTTTGCTCTTTGATCGGGACCTGTCGCGCATGAACTGGACGTGTGCGGCCGATCCCGCGACAGGTCGGTTCACGAAGTGTGAAGAAACTCAACAAAAAGTGATTGTTTCATGGCTCGCCCGGGAGGGCAGAAAGCGTCGTTTTGCGATCTCCGCTCCTGGCGTTGAAATCGACATGATCCTCGACGAAGCCAAGTCCAAAGTCGAGGCAGGGCCGGGCGCGTTCGAGCTTTCGCCGCCGGAAGGATTCAGCCATGAAAAATTGACTCGAGTGAATCGCTTCCATTCGCCGTCCATTTAGACCACCTCTGATCGAAAACGACAGGCCTTTCGTCGGAGAGACCCGTGTTCTCGGCGATCATTTGCGCCCACATTTTCTTCGATGAAATGTTCTGATGTTCACATTAAGAGATGTTTATATTAGACACTCGCCGCTTCCCATATTGAACCGCTGCTTTGATCCTTCGGAATTTCCTCGTGCTCCAAAGAGAAATATTTTTGCCCTTTTCAAGAGGGATTGGGGCATAATTTATTTAGAGGCATCGAATCGTTTCGAGACGTTGCCGCCCGTGATCCGTAAAAATTTACGTTGTTCAGTGCGGCTATAACCGTTTCGATGCGATTTCGCATCAAATGCCACGGAACGACCTTCGGCAAGGATGGAAGGAGAGCGCTATATGGGGACGAACTCCACCGCATTGGATCTCAAAAGCATATTGAGAGATTGGCAGGGCAATCAGAAGTACAAGGACCTCACGTGGACCGGTACCTTTGATGATTACCTGAATCTGGTGAAGGAAAACCCCAAAGTCACGCGCAACGCCTTTCAGCGCATGTACGACATGATCGTCGAGAAAGGTACCGTCGAGTACACCGAATTCAAAAAGCAGATCGTCCGGTACAAGTTTTTCGACGATGAGGAAAACGACGGAAAAGACGCGGTCTTCGGGCTCGACGTTCCATTGATGAAACTCGTTAACGTCTTGAGATCCGCGGCTCTCGGTTACGGAACCGAAAAGCGCGTGATCCTTCTCCACGGTCCGGTTGGTAGCGCGAAGTCCACGATTTGCCGCTTGCTGAAGAAAGGTCTCGAGCAATACTCCAAAACGGAACAAGGCGCTCTTTACACCTTCGAATGGGTCGATGAAAAAGGTGAACTCGACGGGTTGCTCGGTAAAGGCGTGAAGGTCTTCCCGAGCCCCATGCACGAAGAGCCTTTGCTGCTTATCCCGGAAGACTTGAGACCGCGCATTTGCGAGGAGCTCAACCGCGGCAATAAAACTGACTTCCGCGTGAATATCGAAGGCGAACTCAGCCCGCCGAGTCGTTTCATCTTCCGCTCGCTGATGGAACGCTATAACGGCGACTTGGCGAAAGTCCTTTCACATGTGCGCGTGAAGCGTTTGGTTTTGAGCGAAGCGGATCGTATCGGTATCGGGACGTTCCAGCCGAAAGACGAAAAGAACCAAGACTCGACGGAACTTACCGGCGACATCAACTACCGCAAGATCGCGGAGTACGGTTCGGACTCGGATCCGCGTGCGTTCAACTTCGACGGCGAATTCAACGTCGCGAACCGCGGCATGATCGAGTTCGTCGAGGTTCTGAAGCTCGACGTGGCGTTCTTGTACGACCTTCTCGGTGCTTCGCAAGAACATCGCGTGAAGCCGAAAAAATTCGCGCAAACGTATATCGATGAAGTCATCATCGGTCACACGAACGAGCCTGAGTACCGCAGACTTCAGGACAATGAATTCATGGAAGCTCTTCGTGACCGGACGGTGAAGATCGATATCCCGTACATCACGACGTGGAAGCATGAGATCGCCATCTATAAGAAGGACTTCAACTCGAGAAAACTCCGTGGCGTGAGCATCGCCCCGCACACCATCGAGATGGCGGCGATGTGGGCGGTTTTGACCCGGTTGGAGAAGCCGAAAAAGGCGAACCTCACGCGTCTGCAGAAACTAAAGCTCTATGACGGAAAATCGCTTCCGAACTTCACGGAAGACAACGTGAAGGAGCTGCGCAAAGAGGCGACTCGCGAGGGCCTGGATGGGATCTCCCCGCGTTACATCCAGGACAAGCTGTCGAACGCGCTTGTCAACGCGCAACAAAGCAACAGAGGTTCTGTGAACCCGTTCATGGTTTTGAATGAACTTGAATCCGGCCTCAAACATCACAGCTTGATCGCCAGCGAAGAGCTGAAGGCCGAATACCGGGAGCTCTTAAGCGTGGTGAAGCAAGAGTACGAAGAGATCATTAAAGGGGAAGTGCAACGGGCGATCAGTGCCGACGACAGCGCGCTCGCCCGCTTGTGCGCGAACTATATAGACAACGTGAAGGCATACACGCAGAAGGAGAAAGTGCGTAACCACTTCACGGGTCAAGATGAGGAGCCGGATGAGCGTCTCATGCGCTCAATCGAGGAGAAGATCGAGATTCCGGAGTCGCGCAAAGACGATTTCCGACGCGAAATTATGAACTATATTGGTGCGCTCGCGCTCGAAGGGAAGAAGTTCGACTATAAAACGAACGAGCGTTTGCACAAGGCGCTTGAGCTGAAGCTCTTTGAAGACCAGAAGGACAGCATCAAGCTCACCTCGCTCGTGTCGAGCGTGATCGACAAGGACACGCAAGAGAAGATCGAGATCGTCAAGACTCGTCTGATCAAGGACTTCGGATACGACGAGATTTCGGCGACCGATGTTCTCCATTACGTGGCGAGCATCTTCGCGAGAGGGGATGTGAAGAACAAATAACGTGTGTGGTGCTGAATGGCGATACGGGAAGACCATAACCGGTTCCGTGAAATTATTCGCGGACGGATCAAGGAGAACTTCAAGAAATACGTCACGCATGGCGAGATGATCGGCAAGCGTGAGAACGATTTCGTGAAGATTCCCGTGCCGTACATCGACATCCCGAGATTCAAATACGGGCCGAAGCAAAGCGGCGGTGTGGGTCAGGGCACCGGGCAGCCGGGCGACGCGCTCGATGGCGAGCCGCAAGACGGACTGGGGCAAGCCGGGAACGAGCCGGGTCAACATCAATTGGAGGTCGACGTCTCTCTCGAGGAGCTGGCCGACATTTTGGGCGAGGAACTCGAGCTTCCCCGCATTCAACCCAAAGGCCGCCCGAAGCAAGAGGTCGTCAAAACGCGCTATTCGGGGCTTGCGCCCGTCGGGCCCGAGGGTTTGCGGCATTTTAAGTCGACCTACCGCCGGGCTCTTAAGCGCTATCTTGCGAGCGGACTTTACCAACCTGATAACCCCGTGATCATTCCGATCCGCGGTGATTATCGCTACCGCTCTTTCAAGCAAGTCGTGCAGCCGCAGGCGAACGCGGTGGTCATCTACATGATGGACGTCTCGGGTTCGATGGGCGAGGAGCAGAAGGAGATCGTCCGACTCGAAAGTTTCTGGATCAACACGTGGCTGAAGAAACACTATAAGGGCCTCGAAACGAGGTTCATCATCCACGACGCCACCGCAAAAGAGGTCGACGAAAAGACGTTTTTCTCGACGAGCGAGTCGGGCGGCACTTTGATCAGCTCGGCCTACAAGTTGTGCCAACAGATCATCGAATCGGATTATCCGGTCGAGCAATGGAATATCTATCCGTTCCATTTCTCGGACGGGGATAACTGGAGCGGCGAAGACACGCGTCTTTGCATGCGGATGATCAGGGAGTTTTTCCTCCCGGTTTCGAACATGTTCTGCTACGGGCAAGTCGAATCGAAATACGGGAGTGGGCAGTTCTTGAAGGATCTGGAGCGCGAGTTCCCCAACGAGGAGAAGCTTGTCATTTCGAGAATCGAAAGCCGCGATAAGATTTTGAATTCGATCAAGGACTTCCTTGGAAAGGGTAAGTGACGATGGCGAATCTCACTCCCGAACTCGAACGCGCTAGGGTCAAGATTCTCAAAGTCGCCGAGAGCTACGGCCTCGACTGCTTCGAGACCATTTTTGAACTCGTAACTTACGACCAGATGAACCAGTTCGCGGCGTACGGCGGTTTTCCGGTTCGCTACCCGCACTGGCGGTTCGGGATGGAGTATGAACAGCTTTCGAAATCCTACGAATACGGTCTTTCCAAGATCTACGAAATGGTCGTGAACACCGACCCTTGTTACGCCTACTTGATGGAAGGCAACCGCTTGGTCGACCAGAAGCTCGTCATGGCCCATGTATACGGGCACTGCGATTTTTTCAAAAACAACCAGTGGTTCGCGCCCACTAACCGGAAGATGATGGACGCGATGGCGAACCATGCCACTCGGATCCGCCGCTACATGGACCGGTACGGCATCGATGTCGTCGAAGATTTCATTGATAAAGTGCTGTCGCTTGAAAACCTGATCGACCGTTACAGTCCCTATATAAAGAAGAAAACGGAAAAGGAACGGCGCGAAGAAGAGGCGCGGGAAAAGGGGATCTCGCTCCTTAAAGTCAACCGCGATTACATGGACGAATACATCAACCCGCCGGAATTCGTCGAATACCAGAAGCAGAAACTCGAGGAAGAGTCGAGGAAGAAGGCGAAAATCCCGGCACAGCCCGAGCGGGACGTCCTCGGGTTCCTGATGCATTTCGCTCCGCTCAAGAACTGGCAGCAGGACGTGATTTCGATCATCCGCGACGAGGCTTACTATTTCGCGCCTCAAGGGATGACGAAGATCATGAACGAAGGTTGGGCCTCGTATTGGCACAGCAAAATCATGACGGAACATATTCTCACGGATAGCGAAATCATCGACTTCGCCGACGCCCACAGCGGCACGATGGCGATGTCGCCAAACGGCTTCAACCCATACAAGGTGGGCATTGAGCTTTTCCGCGACATCGAGGAACGCTGGAATAAGGGACAGTTCGGTAAAGAGTGGAACGAGTGCGACGACATCCGTGAGAAAGCGAACTGGGACAAGAAGCTCGGTCTCGGGCGCGAGAAGATTTTCGAGGTGCGCCGCAATTATAACGACGTGACGTTCATCGATGAGTTTTTGACCGAGGATTTCTGCGTCCGGAACAAAATGTTCGTGTACAAATTCAACAAGCGGACGGGGCGCTACGAGGTCGATACGCGCGACTTCAAATTGATCAAGAAACAGCTCCTATTCCAGCTGACGAACTTCGGGCAGCCGATCATTCAGGTCGAAGACGCGAACTTCGAAAACCGCGGCGAGCTCTTGCTCACACACCTCTATGAGGGCGTCGAAATGCAGCCCGACTACATGAAAGAGACCCTCAAGAACGTGCAGTATATTTGGGCCCGCCCGGTGAACCTGGCGACGGTACAGGACGGCCAGGCGAAACTTTTCCGCTATGACGGGCGGGAAATGCAGGAATACAACCTTCAAGATCAAGTCAAAACGCCCGAAGAAGCGGCTCAAGAAGGTTGATGGGACAAAAACGACGGCGGCAGGAATTGGTCAGTACGGAGTTCGTGCCGCCGTGTTTGCCGATGTCGGCCCGGATCACTCGTCGTCGATAGTGCCTTGGGTGAGCTCGTCGAGATCCTCCGGATCGTTGGCTTCGACTCGGAACAACCAGCCGTCGCCGTACGGGTCCTCCATGATGAGGCTGGGATTTTCGACGACAGCGGGATTGACTTCAATGACCGTCCCTTCGACAGGGCTGTAAAGGTTCAGCGATCCCTCATCCGTTTCGATTTCACCGCAGACCTCGTCGGGAGAAACCTCTTCGTTCTCCGCAGGAAGGCTCACGGCCGAGATATCCGTCAGTTCGCTGAGACCTTCTTCACTGATGCCAATGGTGACAACACCGTCGTCGATTTGCAGCCACTGATAACCCATGTAGGGGATGAATTCGTTATCAGCCATAAGTTCCTGTCCTCACGTCAGCGTTTCTGATTCTTCTATCCTATGCGTTCACCCGGAGCCAAATAAAAAAGCCGGTTCTTTGAAGAACCGGCTTCCAGCGCGGGGCCCGCGGTGCGTGTAGCGCGGTCGCCCTTAGAGGTCGAAGTAGAGATAAAACTCGTAGGGCGTCGGGCGCTGTTGGAGCGGGATGATTTCGCGGCTGTATTTGTAGTCGATCCAGGTGTGGAGCAAGTCTTCGGAGAACACATCGCCTCTGCGTAAGAAGGCGTTGTCTTCCCGCAGATAATCGAGAGCCCGGTCAAGCGTCGCCGGAACGGACGGGACGTTCGCAAGCTCTTGCGGGCTCAACCCGTAGATGTCTTTGTCGAGAGGCTCACCCGGGTCGATCTTATTGACGATGCCGTCGATACCCGCCATCAGCAATGCCGCCAAGCAGAGGTAAATGTTGGCGCTCGGGTCCGGAGTGCGGAACTCGATGCGTTTCGCCTTCGGATTCGAGCCCGTGTTCGGGATACGGATCGCGGCGGAGCGGTTGCGGTAGCTGTACGCCAGGCGGACCGGCGCTTCGAAGCCCGGGACGAGACGTTTATAAGAGTTCGTCGTCGGGTTCGTGATCGCGCACATGGCGGGAGCGTGTTTCAGAATTCCGCCGATGAAGTAGAGGGCGGTCTGCGAAAGTCCCGCGTATTTGTCGCCGGCGAAGAGCGGCTGTCCGTCCTTCCAGAGCGACATATGGCAGTGCATGCCCGAGCCGTTATCGCCGAAAATCGGTTTGGGCATGAACGTCGCGGTTTTTCCGTACCGGCGGGCGACGTTTTTCACGACGTATTTGAACCACATCATATTGTCGCAGGTTTGCAGAATAGAGTCGAAGCGGAAGTTGATCTCGCCTTGGCCGGCGCTTGCGACTTCATGATGCTGACGTTCGACTTGAATGCCGAGTTTTTCGAGCTCGAGGCAGATCTCGGTGCGGAGATCGTGCAGGGTATCGTGCGGAAGGGCCGGGAAGTAACCTTCTTTCGGACGAGGTTTGTAACCAAGGTTCCGGCCTTCGTCGCGCCCCGTGTTCCAGTGCGCTTCGTCGGAGTCGATTTGATAGAAGCCGGCATTGTGGGTTTGGTCATAGCGGACATCATCGAAGATGAAGAACTCGGCTTCGGGCCCGAAGTAAGCCGTGTCCGCGATGCCCGTCGATTTCAAGTAAGCGACCGCCTTTTTGACGATTTGGCGCGGGTCTCTGTTATAGGGTTCGCCCGTTTCAGGAACGTGAACGTCACAGATCAAGGAGAGAGTGGGAACTTCCATGAACGGATCCATGCGGGCTGTATTAGGATCCGGGATCACCATCATGTCCGACTCATGGATGCTGCGCCAGCCGCGAATCGAGCTGCCGTCAAACATGAACCCGTTCTCCAATGACTCGGGAGTGAGTTGCGAGATCGGGATGCTGAAGTGTTGCCACAAGCCCGGAAGATCCGAAAACTTCAGATCCACCATTCGGGCGCCATGCTTTTCTGCATACTCCAGTACTGCTTCCGGCGTCATAGTCTCTCCTGTTGTGGGTTATGTTTTTTACCCCGCCTGAGTCTCCTCACAAGCGGGGGTGTTATTCCAATCAAATGGCGTCTTCGTCCCGTTCGCCGGTTCTGATCCGCACGGC
The DNA here is from genome assembly GCA_937927435.1 of uncultured Bdellovibrionales bacterium. Taxonomy (GTDB): domain Bacteria; phylum Bdellovibrionota; class Bdellovibrionia; order Bdellovibrionales; family JAMPXM01; genus CALBDW01. The sequence goes on along the minus strand of CALBDW010000059.1, from coordinate 15,668 downwards.
GCTTTCCACGTTCATGACGAAGATCTTTCCGTCACCGATTTTGCCCGTCTGCGCGGAACGAAGAATCGTATCAACCGCCTGTTCGACGAGAGCGTCGTTCACCACGATCTCGAGTTTGATTTTTGGCAAGAAATCGACGACGTATTCAGCGCCTTTGTAAATTTCAGTCCGGCCTTTTTGCCGCCCAAATCCGCGGATTTCGGAGACCGACACGCCTTCTACGCCAATTTCGGAGAGAGCCTCGACGACGTCGTCGAGTTTGAACGGCTTGATGATCGCTTCGATTTTCTTCATACCAAGTGCGCGCAAGGGGTTTGCGGCGTAACCTTGGGAATTCACGATAGGACAAATAGAAGCGTGAAGTCAAAGACAATGAGGGTCCTGTTGCGAAAAGGGGATCGAATTTGATATCCCCGGCAGGTCATGAGTGAAAGTCGAGATTTTTCCTGGTTCGCGCCCAAGCTGCATCCCGATCCCTTATGCCGGGTTGTCTTGGTCGAGCCCTTAATTCCCGAAAATACTGGCAATATCAGCCGGACGTGTGTCGCCACGGGATCGGAACTGCATCTCGTTGAACCGCTTGGTTTTGAATTGACGGCCAGCCGGGTTAAGCGGGCGGGTTTGGACTATTGGACGCATCTCCACTGGCAGCGGCATCAAAGTTATAAAGACTGGCTCGCCGCCGTTCCCGACCGGAAGCGGATTTTTCTAATCGAAACGGGCGCTTCCAAGACGATCTACGACGCCGAATTCCGGCGAGGCGACTGGTTGGTCTTTGGTAAAGAAACGAGCGGACTGAATAAATCGATTTTGGAGAGCGTTGACGCAGGCGCTTGGTCCATCCCCATGCCTGGCCCGACACGGAGTTTGAACCTTTCAAATTCGGTGGCCGTTGTCGTTTTTGAGTTGCTTCGGCAGGTCATTAAAGAGGGCCGGGTATTTTCATAAAAATCTAGAAAATCGTCGGTTTTCCACAGTTTTGCCGTCGTTGGTCTTCTTTTCCGTTCCTTCCACTGGTGACGTTCGGTATGGTTAAAATCTGAGGATTTTCAGCATGATTACACAAATTTTAGGCAAAATTTTCGGAACTGCACATGAGCGCGAGATGAAGCGCTTGAGCCCCATTGTCGAACGTATCAATAGCCTCGAGCCACAAATGCAGGCTCTCAGCGATCATCAGCTTCGAACCAAGACCGGCGAATTCAAAGAGCGCCTTGAAAAAGGGGAAACGCTTGATGGACTTCTGCCTGAAGCGTTCGCGGTTTGTCGTGAAGCTTCCCGCCGCGTTTTGGGAATGCGGCATTACGACGTGCAGCTGATCGGCGGCATGGTCCTTCACCGTGGAGCCATCGCCGAGATGCGCACCGGTGAAGGTAAGACTCTGGTGGCCACTTTGCCGGCGTACTTGAACGCGCTTGAAGGAAAAGGTGTTCACATCGTGACGGTGAACGATTACCTGGCAAAACGCGACGCCGAGTGGATGGGCCGCATCTACAGCTTTCTCGGTCTCACGACCGGAGTGATCGTTCCGCAACAAAGCGAGGCGGAGAAGCAGGCTGCTTATCGCTGCGACATCACATACGCCACTAACAACGAACTCGGCTTTGACTATCTCCGCGACAATATGAAGTTCGACCTCGCGGACTACGTGCAGCGCCCGCTCCATTACGCGATTGTCGACGAATGCGACTCGATCTTGATCGACGAGGCCCGGACGCCGCTGATCATTTCGGGTCCGGCCGAGGAGTCGACCGATAAATATTACCTCGTGAACTCGATCATCCCGCATTTGAAAAAGGATGTTCACTTCACGATGGAGGAAAAGACCCGCACGGTCGCGCTCACAGAAGAGGGTAACCACAAGTGCGAGGAGCTCTTGAATATCGAAAACCTCTACGATCCCCAACACATCGAACTCCTGCACCACATTTACCAGGCCTTGAAGGCGCATCATCTCTATCACAGAGACGTCGACTACATGGTGAAGGGTGACGAAATCGTCATCGTGGACGAGTTCACCGGACGCTTGATGGAGGGGCGCCGTTGGAGTGACGGGCTTCACCAAGCTGTGGAGGCGAAAGAGGGCGTAAGGGTCAAAAACGAGAACCAGACGCTCGCGGCCATTACGTTCCAGAACTACTTCCGGATGTACAAGAAGCTCGCCGGCATGACAGGTACGGCTGAAACCGAAGCTCTGGAATTCAAGAAGATTTACAATCTCGATGTGACCGTGATCCCGACGAACAAACCGGTTCGCCGGATCGATCATGACGACGTCGTTTACAAGACGTTCGAGGCCAAGTCCAACGCGATCGTCGAGGATATCAAAGAGCGTGTGAAGAAGGGGCAGCCGGTGCTTGTCGGCACAGTGAGCATCGAGAAGTCCGAAATGCTTTCGCGCCACCTGTCGAAGTTCGGCATTCCCCATAAGGTCTTGAATGCGAAACATCACGAGAAAGAAGCTGAGATCGTCGCGCAAGCTGGACGTAAGGGCGCTGTCACCATCGCGACCAACATGGCCGGTCGCGGTACCGACATTCTTCTCGGCGGCAACCCGGAATTCATGGCGAAGCAGGTGAACCCGGACCCCGAGTCCGAAGAGTACAAGCAGGCGCTCGAAAAATTCCGCGCGCAATGCGAAGCCGAGAAGCAGGAAGTGATCGCGGCCGGCGGTCTCTACATCATCGGCACGGAAAGGCATGAGTCCCGCCGGATCGACAACCAGCTACGCGGCCGTGCCGGCCGTCAAGGAGACCCCGGCGAATCGCGCTTCTACCTTTCGCTGGATGACGATTTGATGCGGAAATTTAACGGCGAGCGCATTCAAAAGATTATGAACACGCTGAACGTGCCGGATGACGAGCCGATCACGGCCCGCATGGTCACGCGTTCGATTGAAAGTGCTCAACGCCGTGTCGAAGGCCACAACTTCGATATCCGTAAGCACTTGCTGGAGTATGACGACGTGATGAACAAGCAGCGCCAGGTCATCTACGGCCTACGCCGCGAAGTGCTCCAGGGCGACACGCTCGAAGAAATCATCCGCGATATGTTGGGCGAAGTGACGTCACAAATTCTGGACACATACGCGGACGAGCGTCAGCGCCGCGAAGAGTGGAATCTCGAGGGACTCAAGATCGCCCTCCACCAGCAGTTCGGAGTCAATCTCGAGATGTCGCCGGAAGAAATGAAAACGCTGACCAGCGACGCTTTGACCGAGAAAGTGAAGGAAGCGGTCGGCAAAGCCTTCGAGCGCCAAAAGGAACATCTCGGGCCGTTTCTCACACAAGTCGAGAAAATGCTCTTGTTGCAGTCGATCGACCACCGCTGGAAAGAACATCTCCAGCGCATCGACCAGTTACGCGAATGGATCAACCTGCGTGCTTATGCGCAGAAAGACCCGCTGGTCGAGTACAAACAGGAAGCCTTCCGTCTTTTCGAGGAAATGAACTACTTCATCAAGACGGACACGCTCGAAAAACTCTTCAAAATCCAGCTCGTGTTGCATGCGCCTGCTGAAGCGTATACGGATCCCGTTGCGGCCGGCGGAGATAGTGAAGCCGTTGCGAACGGCCACGATGACGCAGAAGCAGCCGTAGCCGCCGAGGAACAGCTGGAGGCTTTGAAGCCAAAGAGACAGCGAATGATCTTCTCGAGCGGGGATCCGGATCCTCAAGGCGGCGGTGGCGGCCTTTCGAGGGCGGAACGTCGGCGCATGGAGCGTGAAAAGAAAAAGAAACTTTTCTGATACCGACGGAGGCCGTTGAGAAATGCAGGCTGCCGGCCCGCAATGCCCGAAGTGCGGCGCGAATTTGAAAGACGACTACGGAATGGTGACGTGCGAGTCGTGCGGCTCAATTCTGATCGTCGATATCGACGGTAACGTGCACGACGAGACCGCTCAGCCGGAGCCTCAGGATGCAAGCGCTGCTCCGACAGACTTCGCCCCCCCCTCCTACGAGCTGCCCTCTTATGAGCCGGCGGAAGGGGACACAGCCGAGGCTGTTACCGAATCCTTTTCCGAGTCGGCGGCCGAGCCGGTCTTCACTGAATCGGTCTTCTCGAGTCCGGATTGGGAAAGTCCGCCGGCACCCTCCGATGTGTCCGAACCGCTTCCGGAGATGCCGGTGGAAGAGGCACCCTCGACGGCTGAGTCCGGGTTTGCTGATATGGGATCGTTGGCGAATCTCGATCCTTTGCCCGATCCCGTAGCGGAGCCGCCAATCTCCGAGATGGGGAGCGACTTCGCTCCGGAAACGTTGCCGGAGCAGGGCGCGGAAGCGCCCGTCTCCTCTGAACAAGCTCCTGAAGAATTCAATATGGACGCGCTCCTCGGTTACCAGCCGGAGCAACAAAATCCGGTCGATGGTTTTGCGCCCGCAGGCGATCCGCTCGGCTTGAATGAATACGCCAATTCTGAATTCTCCCAGGCTAAAGACGGGCTTCTCGTCTTTAAAGTTCTGATTTCGGGGATTGATTCTAAAGAAATCCGCGAATCGATACGAGAAGCTATGGAGGACTCTCGCTTCGGATGGGACGTTAACTCGATCATCGGCCAAATCGATAAGGGCGAATTGGCGATCGAAAACTTAAGTCCAGTGAAAGCGACGATCCTGATCAACCGGATTAAGCGTCTTCCGATCCGGATTCGCTGGGAGCAGTATGCGATCACGCAACTTGACGAAGGCGAAAATTATTAGCGCCGCCCTTGTCGTCGTGGGCGGGGTTTTCGTTTCGCGCGCGCAAGCGGGATCGTGGAACGATCACGCGACCCGTTTGGCCACTTTAGCCAAGCAGATTCAGGGTAAAGAAGAAGAGATCCAAAAGCTTCTCGCTGAAAAACAGAAGACGACGGACCGCAAGCGGCTCGCGGAAATCGTCATGGCTCTTGGTCAGGCGCATGGAAGGCTTGAGGAACTCAGCAAGCAATACGAGGATGAACGCCGGCATGTCCGTTTCCAGCATCCGGAGAGAAACGATGAGCTCGAGCGCGTTTACGTTCGTCACCGCGTGCGCACGTTGAACGAAATGGAGAGTGAATTCGGGCTCGATGGCCGTTTGGACCGCTTAAAGGCGCGTATTTTAAAGACCTTCCCGATCGAAGAAGAGAAGAAAACGAAAAACGAAAGTGTTCCAATGCGCGAACCCGCGTCCCAGCCCAGGGACGAAGACGCGCCCGAGAAAATCCACTTGAAGAAATAGTTTTATTGGATCGGCTCAAACTTCAACGGCCGCTTGCGCGCCTCGGATTGCGGAGTCGACGGTATCCCATACATCGATTCGCGCAGCTTACGGTCAAGCTCGTCCTCGGTATCGCCTGAGCTGGTGACGACGCCCAGGTTTTGCTGGCGACGCTTTTCCTGTTCTTTCCACTTGCGCCGGTCTTCAGCCACGGCCATTTCATTCAAGCGGTCTTGTTCTTCGGCGGATACTTCCGGCAGGACCTCCTTCCCGACGTAAACAGCCCGGCCGTTTGAAAAATGCACTTCGCGGATTTCGTATTTGCCGGGCGCATTTTCTTGGAAACGATAGATCCACCGGTCTTTGCCTTTCCACCGGCGTGAGATTGTCGGTCCGCCGACGGCTTCGATCACCGCCGATTTGTCCATACCGACTTTGACGGATGAATCGAATTTCTCCCTAGGGGTCGTTTGGCAAGCGCACGTGAGCAGTGCGGTCGAGAGAAGAGCGCATTTCACCCGTGCTGAAATTCCAAGTCTCATCTGGACCAATCCTTCGTGAAGCAAGGCATGCCTCCTTCAGTATAACCGGAGACCGTGACTGAATTCAGAGCGAATTTACCGAAATCGGCGGATGTGTCTGGACGCTTTTCGGTTGTCGATCCCATGAACGGGGAAAACTCAATAACTTCCGTATGAAGCCGGAGTGAGCGGAACCCGATCGTCCTGAATTGAGACGGTTTTCCCCATTGCAACCTTTTCAACAGACTAATCCACCATCGACGCTCAAAACCGCGCCGTTAACGTAAGACGCTTCTTCACTCGCCAGGAACAGGCAGGCGTTCGCTATGTCGCGCGGGTGTCCCAATCTTCCGACCGGAATCTTGGCGTCCATGGCGCTCCTGGCTTCGGGTGGCATCGATTCCACCATGGAGGTCTGCGTGAAGCCGGGAGCGATGGCGTTGGTTGTGAAGCCTTTCCGACCGAGTTCCCGCGCCCACGTCTTCGTCATCCCGATGACGCCGGCTTTCGCGGCGACATAATTCGTTTGGCCGAAATTGCCATAGAGCGCCACGACACTGGAGATATTGATGATCCGTTTATGTTGGGAATCTGCATTAAATTTGGGCAGGAGACTTTTTGTCACGAAGAACACGCCGTTCAAATTGGTTTGGATAACGGCGTCAAACTCCTCGTTCGTCATTTTGGCGAGGCTTTTGTCGCGCACGATCCCCGCATTATTGACAAGAATATCGATGGCAAAGGGCACCGCCGCGGCCGCACGCTCGCAAGCCTCGGCGTTTGAAACATCGGCTTGTACGAAGTGTACATGAGTGGCGTGTTTGGCGAGTTCGTGTCGGGCCGTTTCAATAGCTTCGTCGGAGAAGTCCCAGACGGAAACGCGCGCGCCAGCCGCCAAAAAGTGGCGGGTGATTTCAAGACCGATACCTCGGGCTCCACCGGTGACGACGACACTCTTCCCAGAAAACGTAAACTGAATGTTCATTAATCCTGCCTTTGTGCATGAAAGTGGAAAGAAGCGCCAGATGACTCCACTGCTTAATTTATAAGCTCCCCACTTCTTTGAACAGATAAATCCATGGATTGAGGAGTCGTTCCGGACCTTTAAAGGACTGAAACGACTTGCCTAACTGACATGAAAGTGAGAAGTAAGGTAAGCGTAAGAAAACCGGGCACGCTGTTTCACACCGAGCGGTAGACGACTCGAGCGCAAGTTGCATCTACAGGCATTCGTGTAGACCTTTGCTCCTTCACAGTTTGCCTGCCGCCATGCGCGTGAAACGTAGCATATCGAGAGGATCGATTTAGGCATGAGCGCGGATCAAAGCAGCTACAATAAAGGTGGTCTCATCACATTCTTGGTGAGCATGGGCTTCAGTTTAGCCGTTCTTATTTATGTGGCTTTCTTGAGCGGTGGGGTAGACCTTCAAGAAGTGCAGCCCATGACGGAAGCGGGCCAAATTCAGGCCGATGCAGGCGGTGCCGCGGGAGCGGCCGGTCCGATTGACGTATCGGGCATCAAAGATCCGTGGATTCCGAACGACGAACTCATCGCTCGCGGAAAACAGCTTTACGATATCAACTGCGCAATGTGCCATGGAGCAGAAGGGAAGGGTGATGGTGTCGCGGGAGCGAGCCTGAACCCGAAACCGCGCGACTTGGTGGAAGGAAAGTGGCGGAAAGGCGGTACTCGCCTGGGTCTCTTTGATGTCATCACCAATGGTCTGCCGCCTAGCTCGATGCAGGGATACAAACACCTGTCCGTCAACGAGCGTTGGGCGCTTGTTCACTACATTCGTTCGATCACGCAGAACCTGGTTAAAGACGACGACGCGGACGTCGCGGCGAAAGCGGCGAAGTTGGATTAAGTTCGGGAACCGTCATGAAGATGGCAAAGGGCGGAAACATTCAACGGAGAGCCAGGGTCAACGCGTTGACCCGGTGCCGTTGTCTATTCGCGGCTCTTGCCCTGGCGCTCTTTGCTGGAGCGCCGAATCTCTCTCATGCGGTTGAGGGGTATGACGGTTACAATCGTGGTTCGGAGATTGAAACGCCCGACAGCCTGAAAGAAGTCGGTATCGATGAGCATCTGGGTGCGCAGATTGACCCAGATCTCGTTTTTACCAACGAGGCCGGTGAACAGGTTCGCATCGGCAGCTTCTTTTCGGGGAAAAAACCTGTCCTTCTCAGTCTTGTTTATTATAGCTGCCCGGGACTTTGTAACTTCCATTTGAACGGCCTGACGGATGCCTTCAAAGAAATGAAGGAGCCGCTCGGGAGCGAGTTCGATCATATTCTTGTCAGCATTGACCCCACGGAAACTCCTGCGCTCGCGGCCGAGAAAAAGGCGAATTACGTCGAAGCGTATGGACGTCCGGAGGGTGCTTCGGGCTGGCACTTCCTCACGGGTGACGAAGAGAACATCAAGAAACTCGCTGAGCAGGTCGGTTTCAAATACCGCTGGGACGAAGAAACCAAGCAATGGGCTCACGCGGCCGCCGCGATCGTGATCACGCCCGGCGGAAAAATTTCCCGGTATTTGTACGGGATCGTGTTCGATCCCAAGGTCGTTCGACTTTCGCTCGTCGAGGCGTCGAACGGCACCATTGGAACAGTGGTCGACAAGTTAACTTTGTTTTGTTTCCACTTTGACCCGCGCGTGAGTAAGTACACGTTTTATGCGTTCAACGTCATGAGGGCCGGTGCGGGATTGATCGTGGTCGTCCTTGCCGCCGCTCTCATACCGTTCTGGCTCCGCAGTCGGAAAGAACTCCAAGGAGAAGCATAATGATCTGGTGGCCATCAGTCGCCTCAGCGCAACCGACGACATTCATGCCTCCGGTCGCGACAGCGATCGCTGGGCAATACAACGGTCTTTACGGATTCTTGCTCGCCGCAAGTTTCATTTCGTTCGTCGGCGTCGTGGCTGCGATGATTTATTTCGTCGTCAAATACAGACGCCGCTCCGAGAACGACAAGACCGCGTACATAACTCACAACCATGCGTTGGAGTTCATGTGGAGCTTCATCCCCTTTGTGCTGTTCATGTTCGTGTTCAGCTGGGGATGGATCATTTACTCCCGCATGCGCACCTTCCCTGAAGACGCTCTGGAAGTGCATGTGGTCGCCAAGAAGTGGGATTGGCGCTTCATTTATAAGAACGGCAAAGAAGTGACGTCGTCGGTCGACGCAAACAATAAGCGCGTTCCGCCGACTATGGTCGTTCCGCTCGGTCGTCCCGTTAAGCTCATCATGGCTTCCGAACGCCAAGTGCCGAGCACTCCGCTTTCAGAGGCTCCGACCGATCGCGCGGTCATTCACAGCTTCTACGTTCCGGCGTTTCGGGTGAAGCAAGACGTGGTTCCGGGCCGCTATACCGCTCTTTGGTTCCAAGCGGACCAACCCGGCGAATACTGGGTTTTCTGCGCCGAGTACTGCGGAACCAGCCACTTCGACATGACGGCAAAAATCAAAGTCGTGTCGGTCGACGAGTTCGAGAACTGGTTGGCTTCTGAAGGAGCCGGCGAGTTGCCGTTGGCCGAACTCGGCCGCCAAGTCTATGCTCAAAAGGCCTGTATTGGTTGCCACACGCTCGACGGTCGTCCCAGTGTAGGTCCGACCTGGAAGGGCTTGTGGGGCCGGAAAGTTCAAACGGATAAGGGCGAGTTTGTCGCAGATGAGGACTACATCCGCGAATCGATTCTCGAGCCGAACGCGAAGAAGGTGAAAGGCTTTGAAAACGCGGTGATGCCGCCCTACACCGGCACGATCACGGAAGACGAGATTCGCGCTGTGATCGAATTCATTAAGACATTGAAGTGAGGAAACAGTAATGGCTCACGCAGCAACTCATCACGAAGGCACCAACTATCTCAACCACGAAAGGGGCCTCTGGTCCTGGTTGACGACGCTCGACCATAAGCGGATCGGGATTCTGTATTTTATCACCGTCTTTTTCTTCTTCTTTATCGGCGGTATCTTCGCGCTCCTGATCCGTACGGAACTCTTCAAGACGGGCGTGACGGTGATGGGGCCGGAGACTTACAACCAGGTTTTCACGTACCACGGCGCCGTAATGGTCTTTCTGGTGATCATTCCGGGGATCCCGGCGTTCTTGGGTAACTTCTTCCTGCCTATTCAGATCGGGGCGAAGGATGTCGCATTCCCGCGCCTGAACCTGATGAGCTGGTACTGCTTGATTTTGGGCGCGGTCTTCGCAGTTTCGTCGCTCTTCGTAGGCGGAGCCGACACGGGTTGGACGTTCTATACGCCGTACAGTATCTCGCTAAAGCCGGGTGTTGTTCTCATGGTGGTCGGCGCGTTCATTGCCGGATTCTCGTCGATCCTGACCGGTTTGAACTTCATCGCGACCGTTCACAAGCTGCGCGCGCCCGGTATGACGATGAACCGCATCCCGCTCTTCATTTGGGCGCTCTATTCGACGTCGATCATTCAGATCCTGGCAACGCCCGTTCTCGCGATCACGCTCCTTTTGATCGCGGCTGAGAACATCTTCCAGATCGGCTTCTTCGACCCGGCTTTGGGTGGCGACCCCGTCTTGTTCCAGCACTTTTTCTGGTTCTATTCGCACCCGGCCGTTTACATCATGATTCTGCCGGCATTTGGTGTGATTTCCGAGCTTATTGCAGCGTTCAGCCGTAAAACGATCTTCGGCTATACGGCCATCGCTTACTCTTCGCTAGCGATCGCGGCGGTGAGCTTCTTCGTTTGGGGCCACCACATGTTCGTGTCGGGACAGTCGGAAGTCGCCGGCGTTCTTTTCTCGGTTTTGACCATGCTCGTCGGTGTTCCGACGGCGATTAAGCTCTTCAACTGGATCGCGACGCTGTACAAAGCGTCCATCAACCTTGCCTCGCCGATGCTCTTCGCGCTCGGCTTCTTGTTCCTCTTTACGATCGGCGGCGTGACGGGGATTTTCCTTGCGACGACGGCACTTGATGTCCACCTCCACGACACGTACTTTGTCGTCGCCCACTTCCACTACGTCATGGTCGGTGGGACACTTATGGCGTTGGTCGGCGGTCTCTATTACTGGTTCCCGAAAATGTTCGGCCGCATGGTGAACGAAACTCTCGGCCGCGTTTCGTTCTTCTTTATTTTCGCTGGTTTCAACGTCACGTTCTTTCCGCAGTTCGTCTTGGGCGCAAAAGGTATGCCCCGTCGTTACTTCGACTACTTGCCCGAGTTCGAACACCTGAACCAAATCTCCACGATTGGTTCGTACATGATCGGTATTGGATTCGTTGTGGTCTTCATCGCAGTCATTCACGCTCTCTTGAAGGGCGAAAAGGCGGGAGACAATCCTTGGGGAGCTAAGACTCTCGAATGGACGACGTCTTCTCCGCCGCCACACGAGAACTTCCTGAAAACACCTATTGTTACGGCAGGGCCCTATGAGTACCGCTAAAACACGCACGCATCATCACGCGCATCATTACGAGAGCGCGACACACGAATACGATACGTCCAAACAGGGCATGTGGCTCTTTTTGGTCACGGAAATCCTCATGTTCGGCGGTTTGTTCGTCGGATATGCGTATTTCCACCACATTTTTCCTGAGATCTTTAAAATCGGTTCGACGTTCACCGATTGGCGTTTAGGTGCCGCGAACACGGTTGTACTCTTGTTCAGCTCGCTGACGATGGCGCTCGGAATCTATTACACACAGATGAACGACCGCTCGAAAGCGAGACTGATGCTCTTGATCACCATCCTCTGCGGTGCTGTGTTCATGGTGATCAAGTACTTCGAGTACAGCCATAAGATTCATCTCGGTTTGATGCCCGGTTCATGGTACACCGCGGACGCGCAAGCCGTTTTGGAACATGCGAAAGAAAAGTTCCCAGGGCTGACTGAGATTCCTTCTAACCTGCCCCTGTACTTCTCGTTCTACTACATGATGACCGGTCTGCACGGGATCCACGTGATGATCGGTATGGGCCTCATCTTCTGGATTTGGCTCCGCATGGGTAGAGGGTGGTACGGCAAGGATCACTATACGGGTGTTGAAGGTGTCGGTCTCTTCTGGCACTTGATCGACTTGATTTGGATTTACCTCTTCCCGCTTCTCTATCTGGTGACATAAGGAGGGGCCCATGGCGCACACGCACGGCGATAGTGAACATCATATTATTCCGCTTGCTGTCTACCTTAAGGTTTTCGCGGCGTTGATCTTCCTCACGGTCATTACCGTGTGGGTCACCAGATTTGACTTCGGTGCATTCAACGCAGTGGTCGCATTCTTTATCGCGACGGTGAAGGCTTCCCTCGTTTTGGGATTCTTCATGCACTTGAAGTACGACAATATGATGAACCGCGTGATCTTCTTCAGCGGCGTCTTTTTCCTGATTCTCTTGTACTTCTTCTGCTACGTCGACGAAGCGACCCGGATCATCGAGAAAAGCACGCTTTGATTCGGATCTTCGCCCCCTTCGCCGCGAGACGAGACGGGAAGGGGGCCTGTCTCTTTGCATTCTCATGAGACCTGGTATACACAGATTGCCAACAAAACAGGCTCTCATGAGGCTTCGGATTGCGCTTATTCCTTGATTTAACCAAGTTTGGAATCGTCTGCTTCATCCTTATCAGCGGATGCGTGGGTTATGCTTTGAGCATGGCGCCGGGCGAGCCATGGGTGATTTCTCACCTGGTTTTGACGCTTGCGACTCTCTATTTCTTGTCCGCCGGAAGTTTCGCTCTCAATCAAGCACAAGAGTGGATGGCCGACCAACGTATGCGCCGGACGGTGACGCGGCCGATTCCTAGTGGGAAAGTGACCGTGCGTCAGGCGTGGCTCCTTGGCTCCGTCTTCGTTGTCATCTGTATCGTCCTTGGTTTCGCCGTTAATCCGTTGGTCGCCTTATTGGGCGCTTTGACTGTTCTGCTCTACAACGTGCTTTACACGCTCTATTGGAAAAAGAAATGGGCGTTCGGGGCCGTGCCTGGCGCGATCCCGGGTGCGATGCCGGTCGTGATCGGCTACGCCGCGAACACAAATCGGCTTTTCCAGCCCGACCTGATCTACGCTTTCCTGATCATGTTTTTGTGGCAGATGCCGCACTTCTGGTCGTTGGCGATCCGCTTTAAAGAGGATTACTCGAAAGCGGGTTTCCCGGTTTTGCCTGTGATTATCGGAACGGGACGAACGCTCTTCCACATGGGGCTTTATGTTTTCGCTTATGTGGGGCTTGCGCTCGCGTCGCCTTGGTTCACGAGCACGTACGTCCTTTATTTCGTTCTTGTCGTGCCGTTTGCGTTCAAAGTCCTCTACGAGTTCTACAGGTTCCAGAACTCCAGCGTTGAGAAGCAGTGGTTGCCGTTTTTTCTTTGGACCAATTTCAGCGTTCTCGTGTTTTTGATCGTGCCGGTTCTCGATAAGTGGTGCGAGTTTATCATCGCGCGCATGTGACGCCGAATTTTATGCGGAGGTTTCGCTCATGACGGAAGCCATCGAGGCAAAAAACGATCGTCGGCTAAAAATCGCGATGTGGGTTCTCCTGGTGATGATTCTGAGTTTGATGGCTTTGGGCGCGAGCGTGCGCGCGATGCATGCGGGCCTTTCATGCCCGGATTGGCCGCTGTGCTTTGGGAAAGTGATCCCGGATTTCCATCCGGGCGTTTGGTTTGAATTCGTCCATCGCGCCTACGCAGGACTGACCGGTCTTTTCTTTTTCGCTCTTTTGACGGTTATTATGGTTTCGCGTCGGATTCCGAAGTCGGCCAAGCGGATGATGCTGGCGGGTGGAGTTTGTCTCGTATTCTTGATTCTGGCGGGGGCCCTCACGGTTTTGTGGCAAGTGAAGTGGTTCGCCGTGACGGCGCATCTTCTTCTCGCCACACTCTTTTTCACATCAGTGTTCATGTCGTTGACGTTCATTTATCCGAACGTCAAAGCGGCGCGCGAGGTACTGCCTAAATGGATCCCTTATTTCATGCTCTTTGTGGCGCTCGCGGTGTTCGTGCAGATCTTCATGGGTGGTGTTGTGGCGTCGACATATGCGGGCTCGGTTTGTGTCGACTGGCCGCTTTGTAACGGCCAATGGGTACCGACTTGGAGAGGCGCGATCGGGCACCAAGTGATTCACCGGTTCATCGCTTACTTCCTTGCCGCCGTTATCCTGGGAATCGCGCTTTATTTTCAAGCGAAAAAGAACGCACCGTGGATGACGTCGCAATTATTGTCCACCAGCCACTTGGCGTTGGCGGTTGTGGTCTTCCAGGTGATTTTGGGAATCGCCAATTTGCTTCTTTATATTCCGCCGTGGATCACGGTTCCTCATCAGTCCGTGGCCGTGATCCTCTGGGCGGTTTGCTTGCGCCTGACGTACGTTTCATTCGCGTTGACGAAAACGCCACCCCTCGGGCGCGCCACGTTCTGACGTTTCCGATCAAACCGCGAAGTCTTTCGGCGTGTCCGGTTGGACCGTGGGCGCCGCTTTTTTGAACGCCTCGAGGGCTTCGCAGTTTTGGCGGATCTTTAAAAGCGTCGGATACGGCTCAAGCGAAAATTTGTATCGGTCGGCGCCCCAGCACTGCGGAATCAAGTAACAATCGGCGGCCGACACCTCGTCACCGAAGGCGTATTTTCCCGCATGCGGCTTGAGGAAATTTTCGAGAGCTTCGAAACCGTAGCTGAGCCAGTGCATGACCCACTCGTTGATCATTTGTTGATCGGCTTTGAATTGCTGTCCCAAACGCTGCAAGACGCGAAGATTGGTGACGGGTTGAATCCCGCTATTGACGATTTCGCACGCTTGCACCACGAGAGCGCGTCTCTTGGCGTCTTCTGGAAAGAGCCGAGGCTCAGGTTTGACGTGATCGAGATAGTCGATGATGGCCATCGACTGACCGATCGTGTGTCCATCGTGAATGAGAGTCGGGACTTCCCGGCTTGGATTCAAGCGACGGTAATCGTCCGTATGTTGCTCGCCGCCGTTATTGAGCAGATGAACGGCGCGATATTCGTAGTCGATGCCTTTCAAGGTCAGGGCGATGCGCACGCGATGGGACGCTGAGCTGCGGAAGTAGCTATAAAGAATGAACTGGGACAAAGCGGCCTCCTTTTTCCCGAGGAGATTCAATAAAACTCAATACAGCATGATAACTGTTTGTCTGGCCAGCCTCTCCGCCGCGCAGCGAGAAGCGGGGACGAGTAAAGTTTTCGCGTGGAGGCTGTTCTGGTATAATCGACCGGAATTATAAATTTGAGCAGGGAGTCGTAAGTGAAGCTTGGAAGCTTGAAAAATCCGCGGCGCCGTGACGGCGATTTGGTTGTGGTAAGCCGCGACGGTCAAAGGGCCGTCAAAGCGACATCGGTTGCACCCAGTTTGCGTGAAGCCATCGAAGATTGGGCGAACTGTTATCCGAAGCTGGCTCTGATCGCGAAGGAATTGGAAGAAGGTCGGCGTACCGATGCTTTCGAAGTGGTTGAAGAGGAGTTTCACTCGCCGCTCCCGCGCGCTTTTCAGTGGGCGGACGGTTCCGCGTTCCTGCAACACGTGAAATTGGTGCGCAAAGCGCGCAACGCGCCTTTGCCCGAAAACCTCTATACGGTTCCGCTCATGTACCAAGGTGGGAGTGATGATTTCCTAGCTCCTCGCGATCCGATCCCGCAAATCGACTTCTCGCATGGAACTGATTTCGAAGGCGAAGTCGCGGTCGTGACGGATTTTGTGCCGATGGGCATCACTCCTGAAAAGGCCCTCGAAAAAATTCTTCTGGTCATGCTCGTAAATGACGTCTCTCTGCGCGGCCTTATTCCGGAAGAACTCGCGGCCGGTTTCGGTTTCTTCCAGTCGAAGCCCTCGTCGTCGTTCGCGCCGTTCGCGGTGACTCTGGATGAGCTCGGCGACGCATGGAAAGACGGGCGGGTGCACTTGCCGCTTCTCGTCGAGTACAACGGCAAGCCGTTCGGCTGCGCCAACGCCGGCGAGATGCACTTCCAC
>CALBDW010000058.1 GCA_937927435.1 uncultured Bdellovibrionales bacterium | reverse complement strand
CTGGGTCACTTGGATATGGCCACGGGCAACGGATCGGAGATAATGAAACACCGTCATCGGCAGGTGATGTGAACGTGGGCGGCCCGGTCAAACAACTTGCATTAGGAGACGATCATACTTGTGCGCTCCTGCAGAACGGTGATGTCCGTTGTTGGGGATCTAGCAGTTTCGGGCAACTGGGATACGGCATTAAGACGATCATCGGCGATAATGCAAATGAATATCCGGCGCTATTTGGTCCGGTGAACGTGGGGGGACGACGACGCAGATTGCGGTCGGCCGAGAGCATGCCTGCGCGTTACTTGATACGGGAAAGGTCCGCTGTTGGGGAGAAGGAACCTTCGGAGCCCTGGGATACGGGAATATGAATGATATTGGCGATGACGAAAAACCGTCGCAAGCCGGTGATGTGAACATTTGGTAGCGGTGAAAGAAAAAACGGCGGCCCGGAGCGGTTCGACGGGCCAGAAGTGGAATCAAATTACCGTTTATCAATCACTTATTGATAGAGGACGTTGATATTGCGGACTTGCGACCATTCGGTCGGCGTGCCGTTGATGAACGCGCGCACGCGCCAGAAGACGCGTCCTTCCGGAACCTCCATTTTTAACGTGTAACGCGTACTCCGAGCACTGAACGTGCCAACGACGTTCACGAAATCCGCGTCCTCGGCGAGCTGGATTTCGTAGTGTGAAGCGTTTGCGATTTTGTTCCATCGGAAGTTGACGAAGGGGACGGAGCCTTCCATCGCGATGAATGACGTATTGAGCAGCGGCTCGCGCAAAATCGGTCCGGGCAATCCGTTGCTCAAAAGGCTCGCCGGTGCTTTTGCTTGCTGGGAGCCCTTTTGCAAAGCCGCCGTTTTCAAGACGACGGAGGATTCGAGTTCCTTACGATAAGACACCACTTGAACCGGGGAGAACGAACTGATCGGGACGCCTCCCGGTCCCAACGCGCGGACGCGGGCTGCGTAGTCGTTAGCTCTCGTCACTGTCAGAGCTTTCCGTGTTCCTTTCGTGCGGAATTTTTTCGAGCGGGTGAAGTTCGCATCCATGCCCCATTCGAGTTCGTAAGACTCGGCGAACGGACGTGGTGTCCAGCTCAGTTTGAACTCGTGTTTGCCTTTTTTGAGTTCCTCTTCGGTTTTGAACTTGTCGACCGCCTTCTCGACGGTATTGAGAACCGGCGCGGGGATGGAAACGTCAAGCTTGCCGACTTCCGACGGCGAACTTTGAAGTCCGCCTTCTCCGATCGCGCGGACACGGATGTAGAGCGAGCCCGGTTTCACTTCCTGCGGCGCGAACGAGAGCGTCTTGCCGACGGAATGTTTGATCGGGTTTACGAAGTCGGGAGTCGTTGCGATCTCGACCTCGTAGCCTTGCGCGCCTTCAACTTCGGACCACTGGAACGGTTCGATATTTTCAGGCGCGACACCTTGTCCTTCCATCGAAACGTGGCTCGGAGCCCGTTTGAGAACATTCGGCGGAATCACGTATTGGAGCGATGATTGTGCGAGAACCGGTGCCGGAAGCTGGCCGCCTTCCGGGGAGACCGTGAAACGCATCGTCTGGCTCCACGGGGAATCCTTCCGTTCAGGGTGGAGGCCGCGCACGCGCCAGTAATACTCTCCTGCCTGCAGAGGAGGAGTGAGATGATTGGTGAGCGCGACTTTTTCTGACTTGAGGATCGAAGAGAAGCTTTCATCGCTCGCCAATTGGACTTCGAACTCTGTTGAGCCGGATTTGTCTTCCCACATGAGTTCGACTTGTTTAGAGCCGAATCCCGTTTCCGGCGAGAAAGCTTGGTCGTTCTCGGGGAATTTCGGGAGAGGGGGAAGATCGTGATAAAGAGTGACCTTCGCGGTCGCCGCCACGACTTTTGAGGCGTCGTTCGGATCGGCGGGGAGAACGCGCCAATGGAAGACTCCGGTCGGCAGTTGTTCAGCTGGAACCGAGAAGCTGTTCCCTTGGACGATTTCGGAAACAAGAGGAGTGTTGAAATCCGGGTCTTTTGAAATTTCGAATTTCATCGGACCGCTTGTAATCGAAGCGGTTTGGCGCCAATTGAATTCGAAAGGCTGTCCAGGGGCAACCCAGAATGTGCGGTTGTTTTGCGGCTCCACCAGTTCGTACTGTTGTTTTTTCGCGATGGAAGCGGGCTCGCCCTGGTTGAACTCGAGGACCTCGTTGGCACGCACTTTCGATGATGCCTGACGGTCGCCGCCGGCTGCCGTTTTGACTTCGATTTCGCCCTTTAGAACCACGATTTGCGTTTTGCCGTCGGGCGAGCGATTGATCCGGATCTCAGCGCCGTCGCCGATGATTTCTTGAAGTTTTCCGTCTTGCACGAAGGTGAACGGAGCACTTCCGAGGCGGCTTGTGAGAGAACCGTATTGAAGATCCAGGCGGAGATGGCCGTTGAGCGTCCGAATGACGATCAATGATTTCGGATCGACGTTGATGTTACCGCCGGAGTTGAGACTGATTGAAGCTTCCGAGTCCTCGCCGGTGAAGATGCTGTCACCTTCGAAGACGTGGTCGGATTTTGCGATCGAGGTCCACGTGAACCCTGAGTAGATCCGGCGCCGGACGTCGTTTTGGGTTTTTACGATGGAACCGACGGGTTGCAGCTCGCCGTGCTTGTAACCTGGAATTCCTGTGTCCTTAAGGAAAAAGAAGAGAGCTGCGGCGATGCCAACGAGGCCAACGGCGATTAAAAGACCGTCGATGCCGAATTTCGATTTTTTGTACTGCGGCTCGTACATATGGAACTCGTCTCCTTCAAGCCTTACATCCTTCAGTCTTATCGTGCATTTAATGGCTATTATTTACGGATGATGGTCTGGTTTTATAATTTCTATCAATTTTATTCAGAATTGGGCCGATAAAAGGCATATGGAGATGCGAGGTATTTCTCTTCGATACAAATTCATGGCCGCATTGCTGATCATTCCCTTGATCGGCCTTTCTCTATTTCTCTTGATCGCGAAGAACATTTTTGAAATGGATAAAATCGCTTACGTCTTCGATTCGTCGCTGCAGGTGACGAAGACGAGGGCCGCCCGGGTGAATTCCGAAATCACATCGGTCGTCAGCCTTTCCCAGGCGATCGTCCTCAGTTATCGATCTGATACACGTAATCTCGATGAAACGGGCGTCTACTTCTTTGACCGCGAAGCCAAGCTTGAATCGTTCCGTCTCATGGCTTGGAATCCGGCCTCGTCTCATTATGAGAAAACGGTTGATCTCGTGAAACCGAGCGGGAAGGCCGTTTTGCGTGACGCTGATACCGGCGTCACTGAACAAGCGCTGCAGGTCGCGAAGTCCCGTCCGATCGTCGTCATTGGGATTCCGGGGAGCGCCGATCGGCTTCTGCTCGGCGTTCGTTTCGGCGATGTTACGGATCCACGGCATGTGATCGCGCTTGTGATTTTTGACGCTTCCGAGTTGATGCATATTTTCGCGGACAAAGGTCCGTATCAGAGTTACTTGGCGAGAAAGGATAACGGACAGCTCGTCTTCCAACCCGCCGGAATCGACCTCGGCTGGTCCAGTCTTTGGCCGCATTTTGCGGAAAAGAGGATCCCGGAAGGGATCGAGGAGCTGGATTCACCCGTGAGCCCCGGGGAGCGGTATCTGGCATCGTATGCCGACGTTGGGATCGCCGATCTCATGGTGACATCGTTCGTCGATAAGAGGGATGCGCTGGCCGCCGTCGGCGTGCTCCTGCGGCGGTCTATTTTGTTTTTCTTGATCGTCATTTCGGCGACGATGATTGTTTCGGTTCTCGCGTCGAGGGGTTTGACCTACGCGCTGTCGAACCTGAGTGATGCCACCCAAAAAGTCGCACAAGGCGATTTCGACGTCCGTGTCGATGATCGGGCCGGCGGGGAAATCGGCCTGCTCGCGAGAAGCTTCAACGTGATGGCGGGAGAAGTTTCGCGCCTGATGAAAGAAACGGCCGAAAAGGCGCGGATGGAATCGGAGCTTGCGACGGCGCGAACCGTCCAAGAAACACTTTTCCCTGAATCGAACGCCATCATCGGCCCAGTTGAAATTTCGGGTCATTATCAGCCTGCGAGCGAGTGCGGCGGCGACTGGTGGTTTTATTGTGAAAACGGCGACAACGTTTACCTCTGGATCGGAGACGCCACCGGACACGGAGCTCCCGCCGCGTTATTAACGAGTGCTGCTCGCGCGGTCGCGAGTGTGATCACCCAAGGACCGCCACGGCCCGTTTCCGAATGTTTGGCCATTCTGAACCAGGCGATTCACGATACATCCAAAGGGAAGATGATGATGACGTTTTTCCTGGGTTGTATCAATAAGGCGACGGGCGAACTCAGTTACGCGAGCGCCTCGCATGAAGCGCCTTACCTCCTGCATCGGACTGCGGCCGGAGTCGAGCCGAAACGGGACGATTTCATTCCTCTCAACGCCGTTAATAACCCCCGTTTGGGCGAACGCGCGGACGTCGTCTTCCGCGAAACGAAAATCCAGCTGCAGGCTGGGGACACGATCATCATGTACACCGACGGTGTTGTGGATGTGAAAGGACCCGAGAAAAAGAACCTCGGGGAACGGCGGTTCTTGAAGGCTCTGGCCAAGAGCATCGATCCGCAACGTGAAATCAAGGATGTCGTCCAGGAAGTCACGTTTTCGATTGATGAGTTCCGCTCGGATGTCCCGTTGGACGACGACGTCACGCTGATCATCTGTCGTTATAACGGAGCGGCTGAGGCGCAAGAGGGTCACGAGGGAGCTGCTTGATGAATGCCGCTCGCGATGGCAGGCAGTTGAATCTGGTTCCTCACGATGGTCATCCTGTCATTGGGATTGGCAAAGGCCTGACTTCGCGGGACGTGATCGATTCGATCTGCGATTTGTCCTTCAAACATATCGTGCAGCAAGACGGTCTTTCGTTCGACCGCGAGCTGAGGGCTGCCTGCCAAATGGTGAACGACCCGGCGGCTTTTTTTTCGAATCCGCTAGAAGTGATTCTTGCGGACGCGGCCGATCCGGTAACGGTTTTGAGAATTCTCAGCACCGCAGATGAAAAAAAACAAAAAGTGTTGACGGAGTTCGGAAAGTACCTGGACTCGTTGAGAGGAACCCGTGCGATCGTCGAGCAGGCTTTGATGGTGGCGGATGAGTTATATACGAACGGAGCGAAGAACGCCTGGAAAGTCAACGGCTGTATCGATAAGACCGCTCCGGCCCGCAAGGGGACTCTCGAGTTCTTCGCTCAAGCCGGAGACAGCCGACTTGTCTTCGGATGCCGGGACTCGTTCGGAGAATTGAAAATGACCGACGTGCTCGAGCGCATTCGTAAGTGCATGGAGCTCGGCGTTGCGAACGCCATCCGTCAGGGCGAGGGTGGCGCCGGCATCGGTTCCTACATGGTGTTTGACGCGTGTTTGAGTTATTATGCGGGCGTCACGCCGGGTAAAGAGAGCGTGGTCTGCGTGACCATGCCTCTGGGATTGAACCGTCGCACGATGGCAGGACTTCCAAAAAACATCCATTTGATTGCATAATTGTGGATCGACGAGCCACTGATAAGAGGAGTTTGGGATGGAATTTAAATCGACGCAGTTTATCGAAGGCGAAACTTTGGTCCTCAAACTTGAAGGCGCCATCGATGAAGATGCGGCTTTTCCCAGCGTCGAAACTGAAAAGTTCTCGAAGGTCGTTCTCGATCTCGACGGGATTTCGGCGATCAACTCAGTGGGCATTCGCGAATGGATGGAGTGGATCCGGCCGATCGCCGCTAAAGTATCCTTGGTTTTCAGAAATTGCCCGAAGGCGATGGTTTTCCAGATCAACATGGTTGAGGGTTTCCTGCCGCAGGGGGCATCCGTCGAATCGTTTTACGTGCCTTATTACTGCGAGAAGTGCGATAAAGAGCAAAATGCTCTTTTCGTCGTCGGCAAAGATGTGGCCGTTGAAGGCGGAAGTGTGAAGGTGAATTTCGATCCGAACTCACAACTCCAGTGCTCCGCAACGGACTGCGAACTTGAGATGGATGTCACTGAAGCTAAATACTTCCAGTTCTTAACCAGATAAAGCGTAGGAGGAGAGGTCATAGTATGTGACTCCGCCGATGTGTAAGTAAATAAACTACAATTAATGTATTGCTGATGCTCGTTCTTTACCGCGCTTTAACTTAAATATCAGCGCTAAACGGCCGATAGAGTTTCGTGGAGCGAGGTGATGGGCGAGCTGAGTCAAAGTGAGACACTCGAATGCGTCGTTGTCGCCGAAGATTCCGCGCCGAACCGTAAGGTGCTCGTTCTTCTTTTACAGAAGTTCGGGTTTGAGGTGATCGAGTGTGAAGACGGGGACGACGCCTGGCGAGCGATCGAAGAAGAGTACGGAAAGAAAAATATCGTCGCGGTCTTTTCCGACCTGATGATGCCGAAAATGGATGGTCTTGAGTTCCTCCGTCGCGTTCGGAACTCCGAACGGACACGGGAGTTGCCGTTTGTGTTCGTAACGGCGGTTTCCGATGCGGATTACATTATGGAAGCCCGAAGCTTGAAGTCGAACGGCTATATTTTGAAGCCGGTCACGTACCAGCGGCTGGCGGCGAAACTGAAGGAACTCTTTCCTGAGCGGGCGTTCCCGCAGATGGCAAGCTGATGATGACGAGCGCCGATATTATCACCGCAGATCAGATTTCTGACCGTCTGGAGGCGATTCCGCCGCTTCCGGAGATCGTCTACGAGTTGAACCGGGTGATTAATGACCCGATGTCGTCTATTTCGGAAGTCGAGTCGATCATGTCAACCGACCAAGGGTTGACCGCCAAGGTTTTGCGGCTCGCGAACTCAGCTTATTATTCGATTCCCGGCGGGGTGTCGAACCTGCAGAGAGCCATCGCCTACATCGGTTACGACACGGTCAACCAGCTGGTTTTGTCGACGAGTATCGTCGACGCATTGAAGGCGCCCGGGTCCTCGGGCTTTGATCTGAAGCAGTTTTGGAAGCATTCGCTCGGGGTCGGGATGGCTTGTGAAGTCACCGCCCAATATGTGGGTTACGCGACGCCAGCGGACTTGTTCACGTGCGGTCTCGTTCACGACATGGGGAAGGTCGCGACCCATATCATCGCGCCGCAGTTCTTTTCCGTCGTCGTTTCGTACGCTCGAGAAAAAGGGATCTCGGTGAACGAGGCGGAAGCCCAGCTCGGTGTCGTTTCGCACACCTTTGTCGGCCAGGCGTTGGCCTTGCGCTGGCGCTTGCCTGCGATCATTCAGGTCGCGACCTGTCATCATCATGAGAAGGACGCGACGAAGAGAACGGGGCTTTCCGATGAGCTCAATTTGGTGGCCGATGTTGTTTATCTTGCGAATGTCATGGTCCACAATCTGAAATTCGGAAACAGCGGGCATGACAAAGTCGTTGGCGTGCCGAAGGAAGTGATACAGCGTCTTCAATTGGAGCCGCCGCAATTGAAGGAAATCATGGCGAAGACGAAAGAGGCTTTCCAGGCGGCCGACAGCTTTTTGGCGATTATCGGCGGATGAGTCGCATATGCAATCCTTTCGACGCAACTTAGGATCTGTTCCGATTCCGCTGCTGGAGGCGATCGCGCAGGAGGCGGTCGAGGGGATTTTGGTCTTCGATTCGCGAACCCTCGAATGCCTGCATATGAACCGTGCCGCGCAGGAAGCTCTGGCGATCGAGAACGGCATGGGAGGAACCGCAAGCCAGCCGAAGCTCCGGCTGTCAGAGCTTTTTCCTTCCGGCGTGAAGAGACAGCCGACGCTCCGGGGGCGTCCACGCCTGTTTTCGAAAAAAATGTTCCGGGAAGGCGGTCGTTATCAAGACGTTCTCATCCGAAAAGGCGACGGGTTGGCGATTATCGCCAATGTCGGAATCAAGCATTTAACGATCGAAAACGGGGCAAGCTATTCGGTCTTGATGTTCCAAGACATCACTGTTCAAAAGAAAATGCAGCGAGATCTCGAATTAAAAAGGGATGAGATCCGCAAAGCCTATATGCAGGTCTTGGAGCAAAACCGCGAGCTGCGAGAACTCGACAGCGCGAAAGACCGTTTTATCGCATTGACGACGCATGAATTGAGGACTCCGCTGGCCGCGATTGTTTCAATCGCTGAGGCGCTGCATTTAAAGCTTTGCGGCGGCGAAGAGGAGCGCGACCATTTTATCGGGATGCTTTATGAACAGGGACAGCATCTCATGCAGCTCGTCAACGACATTCTCGATCTGGCGAAGATCCGCGCCGGAAAAATGGAGCTTTTCGTCGAGCACATCGGTTTGCAAAGCGCCGTGCGAAAAGTGGTCGAAGGGTTTGACAAAATGGCGGCCCAATACCAGGTCACGCTGGAAATCGCCGAGTCGAAGGAAGAAATTTTGGTTTACGCCGATGTTTTGCGGTTGAAGGAAGTCGTCGGGAATGTCGTGAACAACGCCATCAAGTTCAACCGGCCGGGCGGACGGGTGAAAGTCAGTTTTTCAACGTCCCAGGGTCTGGCGCGCGTGACAGTGGAAGACACGGGAGCTGGGATTCCGCCTGAGAGACTTCCGCATGTTTTTAACGAATTCGAAACAGTCGGGCACGTTTCGAAACATCATAAGGGCACCGGGCTCGGTATGCCGATTTCGAAAAAACTCGTCGAAGCGATGGGCGGTTCGATTTCGGTGACAAGCATTGAAGGTGAAGGGACGACGTTCTTCATCGACATTCCTACGGAAAGAATCCTTCCCGCCGAAGTCTATCGTTCCCGCGCCGATTCATGGGGCGCGGATCACGCCGCCTGAGGTTTCAGAGGCTTTTTCTTTTGGCGCGTAGGCGCTTATTCGCCACGCGCACCTTTTCGAGTTGCGCCCGACGGAATTTCTCAAGTTTCGTCCTGAGGTCGCCGTCTTTCCCCGAAGCGGCGAGAATCCGTATGGCCAAGAGACCTGCGTTCGCCGCATTATCAATGGCAACGGTTGCGACCGGAACGCCTTTCGGCATCTGCACGACGGAAAGAAGGGCGTCGAGACCTTCGAGACTCGTCACGTTAACCGGCACACCAATCACCGGAAGGGTTGTGGCCGATGCGACCATGCCCGGTAAATGAGCGGCGCCGCCAGCGCCGGCGATGATGACCTCGAGACCTCGTTCTTCGGCGGTCGAGGCGTACTCGAGCATTTCATGAGGCGTCCGGTGTGCTGAAACGATTTCCATTTCATATGGGACACCGAAATTTTTGAGCACTTTTGCGGCCTCGTTCATGACCGCGAGGTCGGAGTCGCTCCCCATTATGATGGCGACCCGAGGGGCTTTCGCCTTTTTTGCATTGGGTTTTGAATTTCGTTTCGACGTCGTGCGGGTTCTCATCGTCATCCCTTCAAACGTTAAATGCCCCACGACGCCGCTTGACGAGCGCGAGGGCCGCTTCGGGCGTTGCACCGACGGCATTGATATGTCCCATCTTACGGCCGGGACGGTTTTCACTTTTTCCGTACCAGTGAAGTTTAATATCTCCTGGCAAGGTCCAAGAAGGCAATCCCGAATGGGTGCCGAGTAAGTTCATCATCGCGAAACCTTTTGCATTGAGGGCGGGTTGCTTCAGCTCGCACCCGAGGATCGCTTTGAGGTGCAAAGAGAATTGGTCGTCCGTCAGCGCGTCCAGCGAGTAATGGCCCGTATTATGAACACGAGGAGCGAGCTCGTTAACGAAGAGGCCCCGCGCGGAATCGAAAAGTTCGATGCCCATCACGCCGACGTAATCGATGCCTTTTAAAAAGCGTTCAAGCCGTTTCCCGAGCTGGCCAAGGGCTTTGGTTTCCTTGAGAGGACCTTTGACCCAAAGGCAGCGCGAATTCTCTTGATGAGACTCGACGAAAGGCAAGCGGATAAAGCGATCATCGCGCCCGCGCGCGACGATGACCGCGAGCTCGCGGCGGAATTTGACGAATGCTTCCGCGATAAAACCGTGCGGGTTTTTTTCAAGTTCCGGCACGAATTTCTCAAAGTCCGATTGGGTTTTCACCACGAACGTGCCATAGCCGTCGTAGCCGAAACGCCGCTTTTTAAACACGGCTTTTCCGCCCAGCGCCTTTAAGGCGTGGCGGGCCTCCGCTTCGCTCACCACCGGAAAATAGGGAGCCGTCGGAAGCGCGAATTTTTCAAGCAGTTCCTTCTGAGTCAGCCGGTCTTGCAGCTTGGCCATGTCGGCGGGCTTCGGAAAGATCGGCGTCCCGCTTTCGCGTTCCAATTCCGCAAGAAGTTCGGCATCCATGAATTCGCTTTCAAACGTGACGACGGAGCAGGAACGCAAGAAATCGAGGAGCGTCCAGCGGTCGTTGAGAGGACCCTTTTTCCAAAGCGCCGTTACTTGGGCGGCGGGATCTTTTTCGTTTTCCGAGAGCACGGCGACCCGTACGCCCATCTCGTGGGCTTTGAGCGCCATCATGCGCGCCAGTTGGCCTCCCCCCAGGATCCCGACGGGCTTCATGACATTCGGTTCAACTCGCATCGGTTTCTTTTTCACGAGACGGTTTGACCCTCTTAAATTCGTGAAGAAAGTGGTTAAGTTGACATCTTTCAGGGAGTGGGTCAAGACAGGGCTCCGATGCCGGAAAGCAATGCAAACGGAAGCACGATGGGAAACGCGTTCGGGCTTAAACGTCCCGTATTGGGCGGGCAGGTGAACTTTCCGCTGTGTCTTGCGCCGATGGTGGGATTGACCCACGTGGCGTTTCGCCGGCTGTTGCGAGAATACCTGCCGGAAGGCGCCGTCACGATTTGGCCGACGGAAATGCTCAATAGTCGGCGGATTCCCAGTGAAAATCTTGCTAAGACGCCTGAGACTATGCGGGACCCGTCCGAGACCCATATGGTTCCCCAGATTTTGGGCAACGAGGAAAGCCCGATCGAGCGTTCTGTGAAGCGTCTTGAGAGCGAATGGGGAGCGGAAGGCATCGACATCAATATGGGGTGCCCGGTTAAGAAAGCGCTGATCCACAACTATGGCGTCGCGCTGATGGGAGACCCTGCTTACGCCGCCGATGTGGTCCGCATGACGGTGAGGCACACCCGGCTTCCGGTTTCAGTGAAGCTTCGGGCCGGGCACCAGGGCGATATCGATTATTTGATTCGTTTCGCCCGTGGGCTTGAAGAAGCGGGCGCAAGCTGGATCACGTTGCACCCGCGCACAGTGGATCAGAAGAGAAGGGGTTCGGCCGATTGGTCGCAGATTCGCGTGGTGCGAGGAGCGGTATCGATCCCCGTCATCGGAAACGGCGATATCCAAACGGTTGACGATATCTTCGCGATGCTCGACGTGACGGGCTGCGATTTGACCATGGCGGGCCGGGCTCTCACGGCGCGGCCTTGGCTTTTCTGGCAACTCGGAGAACGCTTGGGATTTCCGCCGCCTGAGGGACGAAAGGGCGAACGGGCCCCGTCGACACCAGCCGAGGAAGGCGCCGAATACGGACGCGCGCTCAAACGGCTTTTACAGCTCACTCAAGAACATTATCCCGGTGATTTGGGATTGAGGAAATTCCGCTTTTTTGTGAGAACGGGATCCCCATGGCTGCAATTCGGGCATGATCTATATGCCCGCACTACCAAGGCGAAAACTTTCGAGGAACTCGAAAATACGATCGATGAGTTTTTCTCGCGACCGCAGGCGATGAGCGCGCGAACCGACCTTCGGCAGTAATCAAGCGGCGTTTGACAGTTTCAAACGCACGAGGTGCTGGGCCATCTCGTCAGCGAGGCGTTCCATCTGCACGAGACTGTTTTTGTAATCGATTTCAGAATTGGCAACGCCCATGAGCACGGCAAAGAGATTGTCGTCAACGATAACGGGAACGAGAGTCGCGTGCTGGGGTGTTTTCCCGCCGAGATAGGCCGCAAAAAAGGCGTCATTCGTGGGACTCGGCATGACATAGCCGTGGTAGGGCAGTTTCGTACGTTTGACGACGCGGAAGATACTCGGCGTTTCGAGTTCGATCGTGGGTAGTTCTTTGTTTTTCTCCGAACGGAAAAGATCCGAAAAAAGCCAAGGGCGCAAGCGATCTTTTTCGAAGAGGAGAATCATTGCTCCCTCGAAAGTTTGCAGAATATGCGAGATCACGATTTGGCCCAAGTCGCTTTGCGAAGTACAGGCTTCGAGCGGACGAGGCTCGCGGCGGCCGGCCGCTGGTTCCGGTGGGGGGGCTGCCATCGCGTCCGGGGTCTCGACGACCACGGTGTCTTCGTTGTCGGCGTCCGTTTGCGACTCCTCTTCGCCCGGCATGGGACGCGAAAAATCCGCGAGAGACGGCTCATCCGTCACGGGTGTCGGATTGAAGTGGCTCCAGAGCATGAATAGATTCCGGGCCGAAGCGAGCACGAAATGGTGCCGCTTGGCGAGTTTGAAGTCGGCCGGCGGCTCAAGACAGCCGATAAAAAGGCAGCCGTGCCATTCCGTGAGTGGAACGAGACTTGCGTTCCAGGGCGCGAGATCTTTTGTTCTTTTCCAAAGCTCGAGATCTGGCGGGGAGGTGAAAAAATCCGTTTTAACGACCGGAAGTTGATAGGCATTCATCGCCCACTTCAGATACTCTTCTTGGGGAATTTTCCCGTTCATGAGACACCAGCGCAGAACATCCAGTCCCGCCGCTTGCGCTTCACGGGTGTAGACGCTCAACGTTTCTTGAGAGATCTGAAAGTGGCTCGACCAATGCGTCGCTTGCGACATACCGTCTTATCGGGATTTTTACGGAAGTGTTTGAGCCCCTTCGGCGGAACAAGACTCAGGTCTGGTTTGTTCATCGTTCAAGATCGAGGCCCGCCGGATTAAATTGAGACCGGCCCTTCGGGAAATACTTAGCGCCGATGATGATATCGTTTTTGAGCTCCTCGAACTCGTGCCCGAGCTGGAGCCCTTCGTTTTCGGCGAGATAAGGCTTTACGAGGGGAAACACGTTTGTCTCTTCCTCGTCAAAGTGGTTCGAAAGGTGGTTTTTGAGCACTTCAAGTTTAGTTGCCCAGGTCCGATCCTGCGGATTGATTTCTTCGAGGTCCTCGAGAAGCTCTTCCGTCAGATGGTGTTCCTTCGACTTGATGGCTTCGAGTTCGGAGTGGCCGGGGTTGCGGCGGAGAAGAGTGTAAAAGACCGCTTCCTCCGCCCGGTCGTGGGCCAGCGTCGTCAACTTGAGATCGTGAAAGAGGGAGGCCCAATCCTCCTCCCCTGGGACGGGACCGCTCGGGACCGGGGGGACCGACTGATTGATGAGTTCATCCAGGGTTTCCAGGATGGAGGCGTGATCAAGACGGACGGCTTCGAAGATGTCCATGGCGGCTCCCTCGTTAAGCGGATAAACTGGCTCACCTCCGTGGTGATGGCTCTAAGTCGCTGAACTGGGAGATCTTTTTGAGCGTTAACCGTCCCATCCCCACGACGGTGAGCCAGTTTCTTAAGCTTACCTCGTTGAAGCGCCTAGTTATCGCTGTCCTTCATGAATTTCCTTGGAATTTTCGAAACTTAAGCGCAAAGATGCCGGTTCAACACCGCCCCTCAAAGGGAGCATGCCCGGGCTCCGGGAAAAGTTTCCATGGCCAAAAGACTCTCCGGAGCATTCTGGCGAACCGGTGAAATCTGAGATTTCAAGTCTCGTTCCGATATGTTAGATTGCCCCGCGCATGCATCCGACACCTCGCATAAATAAGCGCGTTTATCTCGATCACAACGCCACCACGCCGATTTCGGAAGGTGTGCGCATACGTGTGTCCGAGTGGCTCCAGTTCGACGGGAACCCGAGTTCGATTCATCAGGATGGACGCGGCCCGAAGGCGTTGATCCGCGACGCGCGGAAAGCAATCGCGCAAATGATCGGCTGTGATCCGCTCGAAATTGTCTTCACGAGCGGCGGATCCGAATCGAATAACCTCGCGCTCAAAGGTGTTTTTGAAGGATTAAAAAAATCGTGCGAGTTGCGCGGCATACCCGTGCGCAACCGGATTCTCTTGAGCAATGTCGAACATCCGAGCGTTCGTCGGACGGCTGAGTTTATGGCCGAGCACTGGAATGTCGATATCGCGTACATTCCCGTGCACCGCTCGGGACGCATCGATCTCGAGGCGTACGCTCGGCTTCTTGATGAAAACGTCGCGCTCGTGTCGGTCATGTATGCGAACAACGAAACGGGCAATCTCTTTCCGGTTCGCGAAATGGCCGAAATGGCGCATGCACACGGAGCGCTCTTCCATTCGGACTGCGTCCAAACGTTGGGTAAGATCGAACTCAATGTTCGTGATCTTGGGGTGGACTTGGCCTCATTTTCGGGACACAAGTTTTACGCGCTCAAAGGCTGCGGTTTCTTGTATGTGAAACGCGGGGTGCCCCTTGAAAGCCTGATACACGGAGGGGGGCAGGAGCGCCATCGGCGGGGCGGAACCGAAAACGTTTTGGCGATCGCTTCGCTGGGGTACATGTGCGGGTTTAAAGACGAGGTCGCTTCGCGTGCGCAAGAAATGCGTCGCTTGCGCGATCTTTTCGAACAAAAGGTTTTGAGCGAAATCCCCGGTGCCAGCGTGACCGGCGGAGAAAGTCCTCGTCTCCCGAACACGTCGAGCCTGGTGATCCCGGGCGTTGATGGTGAAACATTGCTTATGAATCTCGATATGCGCGGTTTTTCCGTTTCGACTGGGGCCGCGTGCAGTTCCGGGAGTCCGGAGCCATCGCCGGTGTTATTGGCGATGGGCTTAAAGCGCAGTGAGGCGCAGTCCTCGCTTCGTGTGGGAATCGGCTGGGGAACGACGGAAGGCGACATCCACGCTTTCGTCGACACTCTTGTCGAGGCCGTCGCTCACTTGCGCCAGTTTGATCGAATGGAAAGGGAATCGCATGTTGAACTCTAACGGCGTCGCGGACGGGTCGCGGCGGAAACGAGTGCTGGTGGCAATGAGCGGAGGCGTTGACAGCTCCGTCGCCGCCGCGCTTTTGGTCGAGCAAGGTTACGACGTCATCGGCGTGACCATGCAGGTATGGGACTATTCGACGTGCGATATCGAAGAAGGCAACGGAACTTGCTGTTCGAGCACGGACGTTGACGACGCCCGCGCGGTCGCAGACCGGCTCGGCATTCCGTTCTATGTGATTAACTGCGAAGCTAAGTTCCAAGCTTACGTGATCGATCCGTTTCTTGGGGCGTATCTGGAAGGCCGCACCCCGCTTCCGTGTGTGAACTGCAATACGTATCTCAAGTTCGATCATCTCGTCCGCAAGATGAATGAGCTGGGCTGCGATTACCTCGCGACGGGCCATTATGCCCGTATCGAGTGGTGCGAGAGCGGAAAGCCGCGGATCGTGACGTCGACGGACGACTGGAAAGACCAGACATATTTTCTCTTTACGATCGATCCGAAAATCATTCCCCGCCTGATGTTTCCGGTCGGGCATCTCACGAAGCCGGACGTGCGGAAGCTCGCGGAGGAGAAAGGCTTAGTAAACGCCAGAAAGAAGGATTCAACGGGCATTTGTTTCGTTGGCAAGAAAGGTTACGAAGGGTTCATCGAGGAGCATGTGGCGAAAGACCTCTTAGCGGGAGGGGATATCCGCCTTTATCCGACGGGCGAAGTGGTGGGACATCACGACGGCATTCATAAGTTCACATACGGGCAAAGAAAAGGCATCGGCGTCTATCGCCCCGAACCGGTCTACGTGATCAAGATCGACGCCGCGAAGCGCGAAGTTTGGGTGGGCGAAGAGAAGTACCTTTATTCCGACGAGCTGAGAATCGCCCAGGCTCATTTCATCGACGACATCGAGGATGGTGAGCGTCTGCGGGTGAAAATCCGGTTCCAGCACAAGGGAGCATGGGCGCGTGTTTATCGGGAGAATGGAGTGCGCGTTGAGTTCGAAGAGCCGGTGCGCGCGATCACGCCGGGGCAGGCTGCCGTTATGTACCGCGGGAACCAACTGGTCGGCGGGGGGTGGATTCTCTGATGGAAACCCGTACGACGGATCTGCGTTATGAATTTATGGTGCACACCTTCGGTTGCAAGGTGAACACCTACGACACGGGGCTTTTGCAAAAGCGCTTCGAAGCGCTTGGTCATAAGTACGTGACCGATTTCGGCCGGACTGCGCAGAGCGAGCGCCCGAATGTTCCGCGCGTGCATATTCTTAACACGTGCGCCGTGACGGCGGAGGCGTCCAAAGAAGCGGCAAAACTCGCGAGGAGACTGAAAGCCCGCGATCCGTTCTCGACCGTCGTGGTCACCGGGTGCGGTGCCCAGGTCGACGGCGAGATCTTCGATCAAATGAAGGGAGTCGATCTCGTGGTCGCGAACTCTCACAAGGGTTCGCTTGAGCGTATTTTGGACCAGTACTTCAAAGGAACATTAACGGAACGCGTGTTCCGTTCGAACATCTTCCGCAAAGACGATCTGGAAGCGGGAGGTGGAACCGAAGCGGCGCATACGCGCGCTTTTCTGAAAATCCAGGACGGGTGCAATAGTTTTTGTACGTATTGCGTGATTCCGTTCGCACGCGGACGGAGCCGCAGCATCCCCGCCGCCGAGCTGGTGAGAAAGATCCGCGAACTCGAAGGGCGTGGCACGAGAGAAGTTGTTCTCACCGGCGTCCATATCGGCGATTACGAGGATGATCGTGGCGGGGTGAAGCTAGGACTTGCGGAACTGGTTGCCGAAATCCTTGAGCGCACCACGGTCCCGCGGATTCGCCTGACGAGCCTTGAGCCGGTGGAATTGAGTCCGGGGATTTTGGCGCTTTATCGCGACGAGCGGATGTGCCGCCACTTCCACATGAGTATTCAGAGTGCGAACACGCGCGTTCTTCAGGTGATGCGCCGCAAGTACGACGCTGAAGCGGTTGAGTGGTCGCTGCAAACGATCGCGGCGGAAGTGCCGGGAGCGTTCGTCGGCATGGATGTGATCGTAGGGTTCCCCGGCGAAACGGAAGACGAATTCGCCGATACGTATGAACGCCTGGCGCGGCTTCCCTGGACGAGAATTCATGTTTTCCCGTACAGCGAACGCCCGGGCACCAAAGCGGCGAAATTTGAAGGGATTGTCCCGCGCTCGGTTAGGGCCCTGAGATCGGAACGTTTACGGGCGCTTTCGAGCGAACGCTTTTCTGAGGCTGGGCGCGCGCAGATCGGCAGCTTGAAACGCGCGCTGGTTTTAAAGGCTCCCGGCAATGGCGCTGAGGCTTTAAGCCGCGACTACTGGCCCATTCGCTTGGTTTCGGCGGACGGTGAGAGTGCGACAGCGAATTTGAGTGCGGAAGAATTGCACGCGATCGCGGGAAGGGAAATCACAGTTCGTGTCACGGGCTTTAAAGACGCAGAGGGCGGCCGTATGGACGGAATGCTTTCGGGCGAGTGGGTGAGGGACGCATGAACGGCGAGAAGGTGGATTCAACACAAACTCTACAGGCCCGTTTGGGTTATACATTTACGGACGCTTCGTATCTCGAACGAGCCCTCACCCACCGGAGTTACGCAAACGAATTTTCGCCCGGAACGTTCGATGCCGATAATGAGCGGCTTGAATTTTTGGGTGATGCGGTCCTCGATTTGGTTTTAAGCGATCTTTTGATGAAACGCTTTCCGATGGATACGGAAGGCGGGCTTTCGAAAAAGCGGGCGAGTTTGGTTAACGAAGAGTCACTCGCCGGGATCGCGAATGAGTTGGGGCTTGAAAACTTGATCAAAGTCGGCCGCGGCGAGGCCCGAAACGGTGGCTCGCGCAAGCCGCGGATTCTCGCATCGACTCTTGAAGCGGTGCTCGGGGCGATTTATTCCGACGGCGGTTACCAAGCGGCCGCGATCGTGATTGAAGCGGCGTTTCGCTCGCGAATCGAAGAAGTCGGGAATGCGGGCGTGGACTACCGCGAAGACTTTAAGACCCGCCTGCAAGAGCGGGCACAGGAATTGTATCGTGCGACCCCGACTTACAAGGTCGAGAGCGAATCGGGGCCCGATCACGACAAGGTTTTCGAAATCTCGGTAACGATTGGAGAGCAGCGCCTAGCGGTAGGCCGAGGGCGCAGTAAGAAGGCGGCGGAGCAAGATGCCGCACGCCAAGCGTTGGAGCAGCTGATATGACAATGGAAACGTCTCAAGAGACGAAAGGGACTTTTCAGCGCGCGGGTTTCGTCGCGTTTATTGGCGTGCCGAACGCTGGCAAAAGTACGCTCTTAAACGCGATTTTAAACGAAAAAGTGTCGATCGTGTCGGCGAAGCCGCAGACGACGCGGCAAAGGATCACGGGTATTCTGAATCTGCCCCAGGCTCAGGTGATCTTCGTCGATGCGCCGGGAACCTTGAAGAGCACGAGCGGAATCAACCGCTTCCTCCAGGAAGAGGTCGCCGATGTCATGAAGTCGGCGGACGTGATTTGTGTGCTTTTGGCCGCCGATCAGGATGAAGCGAGCGCGAAAGAGCTCATCGGGATGGCCCGGAACTCAGGAAAGCCGTGGCTCGTGTTCGTGACGAAGGCGGATCTTCTTTTGGGCACGCAGACACCGCGCTTCTTCCGTTTTCTGCTCGACGAGCAAATTCCGTTTGTCTCGATTTCGAGCCTCAAGCGGCCCGAGGAGGCGCGGGAGGAGGTCCTGCAAAAAATCGTTCCGCTTCTTCCCGAGACGCCGGCTCCGCTTTTCGATACGGATATTTACACGACGCAAACCTTGCGTCAGATGGCGGCGGAGTTCGTGCGTGAGGCTTGTTTTGAGAACTTGCAGCATGAAATTCCCTACGGGCTTGCGGTCCGGACGACACAGTTTAAGGAAGACGAGCCGGTGGTCCGCGTCTCGTGCGATATTATCGTCGATAAGCCTAACCACAAGGCGATCGTGATCGGCGCCAAGGGCTCGATGCTGAAGAAAATCGGCACGCAGGCCCGGCGCGAAATCGAACGTGCCGTGGGCGCCAAAGTCTTTTTGGAATTGCATGTGGTGGTCAAAGAAGGATGGACGAAGAACCAACGGCTATTGAAGGAGCTCGGCTATGTCGTCCCAAAAGACTAACGGAAAAGGCGGCAAAAAGATGAAGGTGGAAAAGCCGCTTCCCGTGACGACGGTCGAGCCGCTTTTCCGGGCCGCGTGGGAAAAATCGCGGGTCGCAATCATTGGTCGCCCCAACGTCGGTAAATCGACGCTTTTTAACTTTTTGACCGACAGCCGTAAGGCCATCGTGAAAAACCAGCCGGGCGTGACCCGCGATATCCAAATCGAACCGGCGGAAATCTGGGGTGTGAAATTCGACGTGATCGATACGGGCGGATTGACCGAGTCGCCGGATCTCTACTCGAAGCTGATTCGCGAGCAAGTCGTCGACTTTCTGAAGTCCGTCGATCATCTGCTTGTCGTGCTCGACGGGCGATCCGGTCTTTGCCCGGAAGACCACGACGTGATTCGCATCGCAAAAGAAAGCGGTAAGCCGTTCCTGACGGTGGTTAATAAGATCGATAGCGTCCGCGATATCGAGATGCAAACGGCTGAGTTCCATGAGCTTGGGGTGGAATTCGTCGCCGCGAGTTTCGAACAGCGTTATGGCGTCGACGTGATTCTCGAGTGGATCGTGAATCAAGTGCGGCATACGGAGCATACCGTGCGCGAAGGCTTGACCCTTGCCGTGGTCGGTAAGCCGAACGTCGGAAAGAGTTCGCTTTGTAACCGGCTTCTCGGTGAAAGGCGCCTTCTCGTTTCTGATGTCGCCGGAACGACGGTCGACGCCGTCGATACGGAACTTATGTTCGAAGGGCGCAAATACGTTTTGATCGATACGGCGGGGCTGCGTCGTTCGGCGAAGCGGGAAGAGGATCTCGAGATCCTTTCCTCCTTTAAAACGCGCGATGCGATTCGCCGGGCGGATGTCATTTTGCTCGTGATCGACGGAACAGAAGGGCCGACGAGCCAAGATGCACACATTCTTGAACAAATTCTCGAAGCGCACCGCGCGGTGATCGTCGTCGCCAATAAAACCGATATCGCTGAAGAGCAGATTCCCGCCTACCGGAGCTGGTTCAAAGCGAGGGTCGAGCAGGAGTTCCACTTCTTCTCCGATATTCCGATCGTTTTTATGAGCGCTCTTACGGGCCGTGGCCTCAAAGATCTCTTTGAGACGATCCACGAGGTCGAGCTCCGCCTCAATAAGAGGATTCCGACCCGCGAACTCAACGATTTCTTCATGAACGTGATCCGCCAAGCACCGGCGCCGGTGTGGGGAACCGACAACGTAAAGTTCTATTACCTCACACAGACGAAGCAGAAACCTCCGGCGTTTATCGCGTTTGCTAACCATCCCGAAGGTGTGACGCCGGCGTACCGCCGCTTCCTCGCCAAGCGAATCGCCGAGCATTGGGACCTGAAAGGGATCCCGATCCGTATCTTCGTCATGAGCGGCTCGCACGGGCAGAAACGGCGGCCGTCGAAAGACGTCGAGGCGACGCTCGAAGTGCCGGAAGAGACGCTTTATGCGGATCTCGACTCTGAAGACTTCGAACTTCCGCCGGAGGTCGTGGAATTTGAAATCGGAGAGGGAGAAGAATGAGCGTTTCGAAACGCCATGGGCTCTGGGGAACCCGCTTCGGGTTCTATCTGGCCGCCATCGGTTCAGCCTTCGGTCTGGGCAATTTCTGGCGCTTTCCCTACATCACGGTCGATAACGGGGGAGGCGCGTTTGTTTTCTTGTACGTCATCTTCGGTTTGTTGATCGGGCTCCCTCTCCTGGTCGGCGAACTCATGCTCGGCAAACTCTCCCGGCGCGGAGTCGTGTCCGCTTGCAGTGGGCTAGGTAAAAAAGAATCCGAGCCCGATCGCAAGCTGTGGCGACTCGTTGGCCTGAGTTCGGTGCTCGCCTGTCTCATGGTGACGTCCTATTATGCCGTGATCAGCGGGTGGGTTCTTCATTTCCTCATGCAGTTTTTCTTCCACCATCTTGTTCACGGATCTTACGACGCGGAAATGAGTCTGCGAATTCTTCGCGATAACGGCGTTCTTCAAATCGCGCTGACGAGTGTTCATCTTCTTATCGCTCTCGTGATCGTCGGTAAAGGCGTGCAAGAAGGTATCGAAAAGTGGGTGAGTTACGCTATGCCGGTCTTCGCCGTGCTCCTGATCGTTCTTGTGACGAAGTCCATGAGCCTTCCGGCGGCGCCAGA
Source organism: uncultured Bdellovibrionales bacterium (assembly GCA_937927435.1). GTDB lineage: Bacteria > Bdellovibrionota > Bdellovibrionia > Bdellovibrionales > JAMPXM01 > CALBDW01. Next base: position 1,029 of record CALBDW010000058.1, on the reverse strand, counting down.
TGCTTTGCGTTTCATGTTCTATCCGGATTTTTCAAAGTTAAGTCCGAGTTCGATTCTCGATGCACTGGGGCACGTTTTCTTCACGCTTTCTGTCGGGGTCGGCACGCTTGTCACGTTCGGAAGTTACTTGAACGAGAGAACGCATATTCCGTCGGCGGGGTTTCGGGTCACGACGATGGATACGTTCATTTCTTTGTTCGCCGGGCTTCTGATCTTTCCGCTGATGGCGGGAGCGAACGTCGGGCAGCACGCGACACCCGAGCTTCTTTTTCAAACGGTGCCGCGGTTGCTGCAAGGGCTTGATAACGGATTTCTCTTTGGACTCGCGTTTTTCATTTGTCTTTATCTTGCGGCGCTCGGCGCAAGCATCGGACTTCTCGAGGCTCTGGTTGCGAACGTTCTGGATATCACCGGTTTGAACCGGACGAAGGCGACGTGGGTGACAGGGTTTGCGGCTTTGAGTTTGGCCGTCGTTCCCGCGCTTTCGACTTCGGTTTTCCGAGACGTTCGCTTCCGCGAGCTCAATCTGCTTGAGATTCTCGATTCGGCCGTGATCGGCGTCTTCTTGCCGCTCGTGGCGCTTGCGATTTCCGTCGGAGTGTCACGTCGTCTTGATCTCAATAAACTTCAATCCGAGTTCATTAACGATGACTCGGTTGCCACCCGAAAGCTCTTCTCTCACTGGCTTTTCGTCATGCGGTGGTTTGCGCCGCTCTTGATTTTCTCAGCCTTCATTCTAGCTGTCTGGGGCCTCTTCCGTTGATTCTGCTCGAGACATGAGAGGGGAATCGGTTTGAGGCAAGCTGTGCTCGGACGTTATTGAATCATTTTGATACGATAAAAAAGAGATTACGGTATTATTAAAGATAACAGTTGTTGCTCCGATTGAGTTTGTAGGGGCGTGAAAGGTACCCCTGTTCGCGTAGATTGGCTTTTCTCGGCACCGGCTCTTGGCGACGAAATCTTCGGGCGTGAAAGGTACCCCTGTTCGCGTAGATTGGCTTCCTGTGAGGCCGAAGGCTGAGGGCA
>CALBDW010000057.1 GCA_937927435.1 uncultured Bdellovibrionales bacterium | reverse complement strand
CGGGATCCATCTTCAGGCGGGTGAAGATAAACGGAAGCGACATGCCCATCAGACTTCCGAACATCACCACCGCAACCATGGCCATCGCCACCACTTCCGTGACCTCACGACCGGCGCGGAAGAATCCGAACGTCGAGACCGCGACAGCCATGACAACGCCAAGAGCAAACGCGACTAAAATCTCCCGGCCTAAAAGCTCAAGCCAGTCGCGCAGGCGCACATCACCGGTGGCGAGAGCCCGAACCATCAACGTAGCCGATTGAGATCCGGCGTTACCGCCGCTACCGAGAATGAGCGGTAAGAACAGAACCAGAGTCACAACATGCGCGATGGTGTCTTGGAAAAGCGCGATTCCCGCACCCGACAGCACGTTCATGAAGACAAGAACCAAGAGCCAAGGAACGCGCTTCTTGAACAGAAGGAAGAGGCTCGCCTCTTTCACGCTCACTCCGATCGGCGCCGACGAACCCATGAGCTGGAAGTCCGTCGTCGCCTCTTCTTCGTTCACGTCGAGCACGTCGTCGACCGTCACGATTCCGACCAGCGCGTCCCCGCCGTTGATAATCGGTAGAGCGAGCAAGTCATACTTCGAGAACTTCTTCGCCACTTCCTCCTGGCTGTCGGTCACGCGGGCGAAGATCACGTCCTTTTTCATGATCTCCTCGACCCGTTTGTTGGGCGAAGCGAGAATCAAATCCCGGAGCGATACCACGCCGACAAGCCGTCGTTGTGAGTCGATCACATAGGCGTTGTAAATCGTCTCCCTTCTCGGGGCTTCGAGGCGCAAACGGTCAAGTGCCTCGCGAATCGTGAGACTCGGCTCCAAAGTTGCGTAGTCGGAAGTCATCACGGCGCCTGCCGTGCCTTCCTCATAAGAGCCGAGCTTTAAAATGTCCTCGCGTTCGGCCCGCGCCAACAACGGAAGGACATCTTCGCGCATGTCCTCAGAAAGGAAATTGAAAACGTCGGCCCGTTCGTCGGGCGCCATCTTCTGTAAGATGGCCGCCAGCTCGTTCTTATTGAGATATTCGACGAGTTCCGCCTGCTTATCGGTATTCAGGTTACTGAAGATCTCGGCCCGCCTGGACAAATCGAGGACGCGCAGAAGTTGCGCGCCCCGTTCGGAATCGACCTCCGCCAATCCCTCGGCGACTTCCGCGGGGTGAGCGGTCTCACACAACTCCTTGAAACGACCTTCGTCGTCCCAAACAGCTGGATCTACCTGTCTCGTATCCCGGTCGTAGGCGTGTTCTTGACCGCTTTCGAAAGACATCGCTCCTTCTCCCAACCGCTTCAAATGGGGCCGCCGTCATTACCACCTTCCTGGCAGCCGGGGCGCGGCTCGGGGAGCGATCTAGGACTTATTCGTCCTGGAAGGTTGCCCTGGTTTCCGCGCCCGCACTGACTGCGGACTTCGTTTTTATGATCGAACCGTTTTTCAAAGGTTCCGGATCAGGGTCCATCTTTTCTCCTGCTTTAGTAGCCCACAGATAAAGGAAGCGTGCGTGGGTTTCAATCCAAAACTGAAATCCGAACCAAAATCAGACAAACTTTTCCAGGTCGCCGCTTTTCAGGGAATCTCGAGCACGGTTCCGACGGTCAGCTTGCTACTGCGACGGATATTATTGTGTTTGGTGAGTTCCGTGAGAGGAATCTGATATTTGCGGGCGATATCGTAAAGGGTATCCCCTTTTTGCACGACGTGGACACGACGGGCGCGCGCCCGCTTTTCCTGGTTCGAATTCGAGCGTTGGATCTCGCTTGCGATTTGCCGGCGCTTGTCCTTCAAGCCTGCTACTGAGCCGCCGCTCACCGCTCTCCTTTTCGAAGTTTGCGGGCTTTCATGGATCAAATCGAAATTCTCGGCGGGCACGCGGAGCCTCTGGCCGATGGACAAAATGGACGAACTCTTTAAGCCGTTGAGCTGAAGAATCGTCTTTTGCGAGGTACGGAATTTCTTCGCGATGCCCGAAATCGTGTCACCGCGCCGAACCCGGTAGTATGTGTAATCCTCATCAGCCCTATAAACGACCTTCGAATCGGGGGTCGCATTGACGGCCGCAGCGACGGCTACGGCCTCGGTTCCTTTCGGGACACGAATCACGAGCTTTTCTTTTCCGCGATAAAAGGCGACGCCGCGTTTGTAAGCGGGGTTAAGATCCCGGAGATCGTCGTACTCAAGCCCCATTTCTTTGGCGAGCTTCCGGAGGTCCATCGACGTCTCGAATTCGACCTCGGCGAACTCGAGCGGCGGCATGTACTCGATATCGGTGAAACCGTATTTTTCGGGTGCCTTGGCGATCAAGCGCGCGGCGATGAACTTCGGAACGTAATTGATGGTTTCTTCCGGGAGTTTGTTTTCGCGGGCCAATTGCCAGAAGTCGTGCGTGCGGTAACGGGTCACCAGCTTTTTCACGCGGCCTTCGCCCACATTGTAGGAAGCGATGGCCAAATACCACGAATGAAACATTCCATAGAGGTCTTTGAAATAAGCGGCGGCCGCTTGGGTCGAGCGGACGAAATCGCGCCGTTCATCGACGTACGAATTGATTTCGAGACCGTATCTTCTCCCCGTCCCGCGGATAAACTGCCAGTACCCAACGGCATTGGCGTGGCTGTGCGCGGTCGAACTGAAGCCGGACTCAATCAGAGCGATGTAAATCAGGTCTTCCGGCAGCCCTTCCTTCCTCAAGATGGACTTCATGATCGGGGCGTAGCGGGTAGAACGCGACAGATAGCGCTCCATGTGCGGCCGGCCCGCCCCTTGGAAATAGTCGATCCACTGCAGGACTTTTTGGTTGATCGCCAGGGGTACGGCTTCAAGATCCGCACCGGAATCATTCAGGTCACCAGGCGGGGGAGATTCGCGCAAAGCCTTGCTGCCCTCGGCGTTGACGGATAAACCGGCCTTATCGCCTCCTCTCAGCGAGGCGCACGAGACCGTGAGAAAGCCGGCAAGGATGAAAAGCAGAACGCGACTCACCGTCTTCGGCATTGGCTGACTTTTCCTTCTCTCTTTCTTTGAACTATGCGGCGAGCCGCACGCGGAACTTAAGACCTAAATTGAAGGTACACGAGATGTTTAAGGCACGCAACTTTCGAAGGCCGAAAAACCGTCGCGCGGCGTTTGATTTTCACTTGTGAACACGAGTAGTTAGCCGCTTAATACGAGCGGCTACGTGTTATTTTTACTTGCTGCTTGCCCAAACCGGATCCGAAACCTCGACTCGACCTAAATCAAGCATTTTATAAATGAGCAAATTGCGCAGGATAGACTTCACGTAAACGCTCGTCTCCAAATACGGCAGTTCATCAATCCACAACTCGTCATCCGCTCGGCTCGAGTGTGTATGCGCGATATTTTTGAGTGAGGGACGACTTTTCAGCCATCGGTCCAGACGCGTGGGGCCCGCATTGTAGGCCGCCAGCGCGAGAGGAACATGACCGTTGTACCGGCTTATCATGCGCGACAAATAGTATGTGCCCAGCTGAATATTGCGGGACGGATTGAAAAGATCGTCGGGAACCGCCAACGACCCTAACTTCAAATCGCGGGCGACTTCTCTCGCCGTTGAGGGAATCAATTGCATAAGCCCCAACGCATTCGCAGGGCTTGTCGCGCGGACATTGAACCCACTCTCCTGCTTGATCAACCCGCGCACCAAATCTCGGTCAAGCTTGCGCGCGGAAGCGTATTGATTGATGTCGCTCGAGAATTCTTTGGGGAAAGTCGCATCAACAAGCGGCGGACGCCTAAACTCGGCGTTTTCGTCCCACGCCTCGTTCGCCAAACGGCTCGCGTTCACGTAATTGCCGGCCGCAGCCCAGAGCAACGCCCACATAGCCTTATCCTCCGCCTTCTGCGGAGCGGGCAATGTCCGAAGCTCAGCTTGAGCTTCATCGAGCCAACCAGCTTCAAGGAGAAGCTTCGCCCGTTCGAAGGCCTTGCGCTCTGCGCTCGTCAACCAAAACTTCGTCTGAAACGAGATCGACGATTGCCGCCATTCCAAAACGGCGGACGTTCTCTCCAGACGTGCGCGCAGCCCGTAATAAGTGAACGGATATTTTTGCATCAGCTCGTCGGCGACTTGTTCCGCCCGCGGAGCTTTTTGTTTTTCCAGACTTCGCCAAAGCCAATAACGAGCTGTTAGCCCCCACGTCGACTCTGCCCCCGGAATCGCAAGCAAACGCTCGAAATCAGCGGAAGCCTGCGCGTACTTCCCGATCCGATAACGAACGAGCCCCGCCCGCAATATCGCCTCTCGCGCCGTCGCCGTTCCCGCGTTTTCAAGAGCGAGACGGTCAAAAAGCTCGAGCGCAAGATCAAACCGGTCCGTCGCGACCGCGCATTTGGCAGCGAGATCCAAAACGCTGACGGCGCGCTCTCCGCTTAAAGAATCCAAAGCTCGGCGCGAGAGCGTGAGCGCGTCCTCCCACTGCCCTCTGTTGTAGAGCGAGCGCGCCCACACGACCAAACGGTCAGCATCAGCTTTCGACATCTCTTTAATCATGCGCGACCGTGTCCGCTCCAAGCCCGGATCGGTCTTGTCGGCGATTCTCATGTACGCCTCGAGGGCGCGATCTGCGGCCCATTTCGCGCGCGTCCCGCCCGGAAACGTTTGCATCAGTTCGACAGCGTCACGGACGGCGTTCAAGAGATCGCCCGATTTGAGCGCCTCCGTCACACGATTGACGAGTTCAACTTCCTTTTCCGAAGCTTCGGCGGACGGGATCACACTCTGCGATCCGGCATTGGCCGAGGGCCCCGCGCTCCGCTCCAACGCAACACCCGGCTGGCCGAATCCGAGGGCCTTCTCGACCGTGTTGAAGAGCGTGCGGGCTTCATCCGTCTCGGATTCGTTCAGGCTTCGGCGCAAAAGCTCGTAAGCTGCCTGGTTCTTCTGATTCAAGAACATGATCTCACCCATGAGACGCCAGAACTGGGCCCGCTGCTTGTTGTCTGCCCAATGAAGAACCTCCATCAGGCCCTCACCAGTGGTTGCGGCCCGTCCGCGGTTCTTCTTGAGATCGGCTGCAATGGCTTTCAGACCGGCGGAAATATAGTTTTCCCGTAAACTCGAGGCCTGAGCCCCCTTCACAAACCACTCCGGATTTTTTCGCGCCTTTTCTAGAGCGCGGTACAACTGCCCGGCGTTCGGAGTTTCCCTCTTGCTTGCGCATTCGAGTTCAACCGCAAGCAGCCAGGGCTGCACAGATTTCGCGCGCGCCCACACATCGGTGATCTTCTTTACACAAGTGTCATATTGTCCGTCGATCCGAGCCTTTCCGACGGCCGCCATGAGCGCGGAAACCGAGTTCCCCTTGGGCAACTCGTGTCCTAGACGCCAACGCGAAGCCCGAGGAAGATCGTCACTCTTAAGTGTTACCGGCGCGATGACAGGAATCCCGTGCGCCCGCTGTGCGATTGAAAACACCGATGCGGCGACAATAAATAACAAGAATTGAGAAGACTTTTTCATTTCTCCCCTTCAGTCGGGACCTCGCTCACTTCATAAATTTCATAACCGGGAACACGTGAAACGTTTCGCAAGCGCCCTTTTCCGGGCGCCTCCTCCCGATTGTACCTTCGTCTTTCTTCGGGTCCCCAGAATATATGCGTGACTCCTAACTCTTGTGCGAGTCGCACGGTTTCAAGAGCGGACAACTCCCCTTTCATCAACTGATCCATTTTTTGAACGGTTTCCGCCCCGTTAATTCCATGTGACCAAAGATGACCAGCGTATCCCGCCACGCGCGCGCGACCGAAATACGTCAGCGGATGATTAAAGGACGGAGCCGCGGCGAAAACAGCCGATTGTGGAACCTGCTTTAAAGCACCCTCGGTGCGGGCAAGCTCGGCGAAGGAGTAAAGCGCCGGTGTGCGAATCGGCCAAACTCTTAAGCTTTCGCCGACAGTGACGAAGCCCGACCAAAAGAGAACGAGTGCGCAAACGACCTTTTCAAGCCCGCCGGCTAACTTCACCAAGAGCGGCTCGAAAAGGAGATAAAGAAGCCGCGCGAAACCCAAATAGGGCCAGATGAGGACTTTGATATTGTCCCAGTCCCAGGGCGCGAGCATGAGATTAAAGAAGAGCAGCCAAAGTCCGCAGTACGTCACGAACTCAATCCAGAGCCGGCGCAACTTTTCCCGCTCAAGAGAACGCCGCAGTTGCCATAAAAGCACAGCGATCAAGACAGGCACCAAAAGCCACGGTCCGAAATTCCACACGAGAAAATTCGCGAGCGGAATCCCTTCGTCTTTCCCCCATACCCAACTCCAATGTACGGCACTCGACGCCCGCAGAAAATCCGTCGAAAAAAGAACGAAATAAAGCGCAGGTAAGAACGCGATCTGAAGAGCCCTCAGAGAGAGAAGTTTTCGCCACGCTCCTTTCAGTCCGTAAAACTCGATCGCCATAAAGCCGATCAAGAGACTCAAAACAACAAACGCGTGCAGATGGAAAAGAGGGAGAAAGCCCCATACCACTCCGACGATCGCAAGGCCACGGCGGTCAAGAATCTTTTTTCCCGAAAAATGCCCGCGAAGAAGGATGAGCAGCATGAGCCCCAGAGGCAACGCAAAGAGCATTCCTCTTTGGGTGATAAAAACGGCAAGAAACAGGTTCTTCCATTCCGTGGACGATTGCTGGCTTAAGGCGGAAGTCGAACTGAGGAAATTCCAGCCCGCAAGGCCGCCGTTCAAAAAGAAAGCGCCGATTCCCCACCAACCGGCGAAGGCTCTCAGCAGGACCAAGCTCGCGAAAGTGGCGAACATCCCGACCACAAAGAGATGGGCTTGGAGTCGCACACCGAGAATCTCCCACAAAGCGTTATACAGGTCGGCGCCGTACGGGTACCGCAAAAGCTCGCCCGCGAAAATCGGGTTGCGCGGGGGAAACTCGATTCCACCCGAAAACGCGCGGATGAGATTCACATGCAAAGGCAGGTCTCCGTAATTATTGGCAGAAAAAGTCGCCCAGTAATTCTCAATCGGGAACATCAGCCAGGTGAAATGGCGCCAAGCCGCATAGAGAACGAACACGCTGATCACGATTTCGATGAGCCCACTCGCCCCTTTCGAGAAAGCGGAAAAACGCCAATCGGGATATAGAGCGTGCAAACGGCGCGCGTGCTTCACTCCGAAAAATGCGCCGGCCAGCAAACTCACAACCGCGATCCAAACCTTCAAGCCGCCGAAAGCGAGCACTAGAAGGTAAGCGCAAACGGTCGCGTAAAACGCCTGCAGTAAAAATCCCAAGATCATGTCCCATCGCCCTCCGTCGCGAGCGCGAATTCGAAAACCGGCGTATGCGAAGGCACGAAGCCAGCAAATTCATCAAATTTAAAATAAACGAAGCCGGATTCGTATGAATCACGGAGCTTGAAGAGCAGCCGGAAATATTTGCCTTGTAAGCGCGCTTCGATGACTTCTTGGTCGCTCCCGTCGACAAAAATCACCGCGCTGTTGTTGAGATCCGCTTGGTCGGCGGTTCCGAACGCGAGTCCTGGAAAGCCGCTGAAAACCCAAGGCAGGGGCCACGGGTCGCGCACCAAAACGAGGACTTTCATCGTCAAGTCTTCCGGATACACTCGCAACCTGCTCTGAACGATGTCTGTGGCCTGCTTCAGGTCCGTCGTCGATTGAACGTAAACATAAGGCTCTCCGTGATCCACTGCGCGAAGGAAGTTCAAACGGAGCATGGACACGCACGCCACGCTGAGTACGGGAACCGCCATGAACCAACGGAGCCATCTCGACCAAAACTTCCGGCGCGCGGCCTCAAACGCGAAGCCGAAAACAAAGGCCAGAGGCCACAGAATGTTCAAGATCAGCCAAGGAGTTTTATAAGGGATCAAACTGTAAGCAAGCCACGTTCCGAACGCCGTGAGAGCCAGGACACTCTCTGAAAAACGCGCCCGCCAGGCGACCGGAAGCGCAAGGAAAAGCGCGATGAGCGCGGGCCATTCATAGCGTCCCAAGAGTTCGAGCCAGTATTGGAATGGTTTTTCGTGCCCCGAGGGCCCCGTCCCCGTTTTGGTCCAAAAAGAGAACGCGGCGAACATGTCATGTAAGCCCTGGGGATTGTAAAGAAAGCCGGTAAAGAGAGCGATCAAGATCCATATCCCAATCGAAACGCCGACGATCCAGTCGTGTACGGTCGCGGGCTTGCACCAAAAACCTTCCGCCACATCCGGCGCCAACGCCTCTGTCTCCCAACTCAATAAACGATCTCGCACCATGACCATCGCTACCGCGATGAACCAGGTTCCGACAAAGATGAAAAAGGTTTCTTTGACGGAGACCATTCCGACAACCGCCCCGATCAGGTAAGCCATGGCCCGTCGGGATTTTTCGTCACGCCAAAGGAAAAAACCGTACGAGAACAGTAACTGAAAAAAAATAAACAGGCTTTCGTGAATCGCGTACCGCGAATAGAAAACCATTCCGGTACTGATCGCGAGACAGAAGGCGGCGATAAGCGCGCTTTTTCCGAAAAAGCGCCGGTGGGCGGCCGCCAACGCGACGGCCCCCAGGGAAATAAGCCCCGTCACGAAACGGTAAGCGACAATCGATTTCCCAAAAAAAAGCTCAGCCAGCTGGAGTACGTAAAAATACAAGGGGCCATGAAAATTCTTGGGATCGTAGCGATAAAACCCCTCGCGCCAAATCTGCTGAACAAAATGACCATTGATCCCCTCATCGAAATGAGGCGGCTTCCAGTCCAACGCGATGGAACGCACGGTGAAACCGATCGCCAAAATACAGAGCACAGAGAAGGTGCTCCATCGCGAAGGCCGGCCTTCATCGTTTTTATTCAATTCGGAGTTTAATCCGGCTCTCATTTCTTGATATCGCCCCAAATCATTGATGACTTATTCTAAATTCCCGGATATCCAAATGTCATGCAGGTAAACAGCAGCCACGCGCCCTTCTCTCTCGTGATTCCGGCATATAACGAGGAACGACGTTTGCCGACCTCGATCCGCGACATTCGTTCTTTCTTCGCGTCGGTCAACGAACCTTTTGAAGTCCTCGTCATCGTCGAAAAATCCACGGATCGCACTCTGGAACTCGCACGCGAGGCTGCAAAAGGTGATGACCGCATTCAGGTCATCGACAATCATGTGCATCGCGGGAAAGGTTACGCCGTCCGCTCGGGCATGCTGCGGGCCCAAGGTGAAATCGTCTTCTTCATGGACGCCGACCTTTCAACGCCGCTCGCCGAAGTCCTGAAATTCCTCGCTTATTTCAAGGAACATCCCGAAGCCGACGTCGTCATCGGAAGCCGCGCGCATGCTCAAAGCCAAATCATCAAACGGCAAAACTTCTTCCGTCAAAGCTTGGGACGCACGTTCAATCAGTTCGTGCAACTTTTCGGGATAAAGGGAATCAAAGACACTCAATGCGGTTTCAAAGCCTTCCGGGCACGCGCTTGCCGCGAAATTTTCTCAAGGCAAACCCTCGACGGATTTTCATTCGATGTCGAGGTTCTTTTACTCGCCCAAAATCTAGGCTTCAAAATCGAAGTGCTGCCGGTGAAATGGATCAACTCGCCCGACTCGAAAGTGCGGGTTCTTATTGATCCGCCTAAGATGCTCTGGGACCTGATCCGGATCCGTTGGATCGTTCGCCGGACAATCCGAGAGAAACCGCTTTAACCATCAGTTCCTCCATTTCGGAAATCACCGATTTCAGTCGAGTCGTTTTCTTCAACTCCTCGACCACGGCATCCGGAGCAAACGTCAGCATTTGGAAAAACTCCATCTGCTTCCTCAACGGCTCACCCAACTCGCGGCGCACCGACGGCGGCGCTTTCTGGAGAAGCTTTTCGAGCTCCATATTCGCACCCCCTTCGCCCGAAATGGAACCGAGAACGAAGTAAAGCGTGTTGGTCATTTCGGTCCCGACACCGCGCCAATCACCTTTCGCCCCCAAAGCTTCGACTTTCGCAAGCCGGCCTTTCAGGATCCGCAAGATATTCTTCTTGCGCTGCCCCCATCCCAGTTGCGTCCGGGCCTGCCATAACAGCCCGACGAAGATCAAGCCGTAAACAGCGCTCCAAGCTGACCACTGCACAATAGGAGAAGGCGTGCGGTACGCCTCCAGATTTGTGATCAACTGGGGTTTTACTGGACCTTTCGGTTCGGATTTGGGAGCCCCTTCGTCCGGCAAGGATTGCGACGCCACACCGGTACCGACTCCTTTTCGCGCTTTGAACGTGATCGGTTCCGTCGTCTTGCGCACGAACTTTCCTTGTACAGGATCGAAAACGCTCACGCTGATAGCCGGGATCGTGAACTCTCCTTCACGCCGCGGAATCAAAAGAATCCGGAACTCTTTGTAGCTCGTGCCCGTGCGGAAGAACTTAGCCTCGTCCTGCTGATCGTAAAGCTCGAGTCCTTCCGGATATTCGATCGCCGGCAGATCAATGAGCTTCGCATTCCCTCGGCCCTCGAAACGGATTTTTAAAGTGAGCGGCTGGTTCTCCGTGATCACACGATCCTCGATCCGCGAACTCACTTGAAACTCGCCGACCGCGCCCGAAAAGTCCGCCGGTCTCCCTTCGGACGGCACCGGCTTCACGCGGATCTTCACCGGTTCTGACGCCTTCGTGAAAGAATACGCACGCCCGAATCCCAGTGCGCCCAGAGCGTCAGGGGGAATCACCGAGCAACGCACACGATAGGAGTCGACGGTCGCGGTCCCCTCTTTAATTGGGAAGAGGGCGTAAGACGCCAAAAGGGCTTTCTTATAGGGAATGCCATTGACGACTTCATTTTGGAAATTGAGATGTGTCGCGATTTCAATATCTTCTTTCCAAAAACCTTTGAGTGAGGGGTACTTGAGCGTGTCAAGGTCGCGGATCAAACCGCGCGTATAAAGATAAAATGAAACCGTGATTTGCTCGCCGACATAGGCTTCCGTTTTGTCTGTTTCGACCTGAATGAAAAACGCTTCACTCGGGTTTGTCGGAAGCGTGCGGACTCCGCCGGACGGAGGCTGAACCCGCTGCAAAAGCTGAGAAAAGAGATCGTCTTCATCCTCGTCGAAAAATCCGGGTGGAATCGCTCCTCCCCCACCCGGCATTTGCGGACGTGGGGCGGCACTCACACCAGCGCCGGGAGCCACTTTAACTTGAATCGGCTTCGTCAAATGCGCTTTTCCGTCGACGACAACCTCAACCGCCCCGATTCGTAAGTCGCCTTCGCGCTTCGGCAGCAAAAGGTAATGATAGCTTGCGATCGTCACGCGCTTAAACTGCGGACCTGCCGGCGTCGCGATCATGCTCGCTTGTTGGGAATGCGACGTCCACTGGTTGAGAATTTCAAAATCATCAAGCGAAGGAAGTCTCGGGTCCTCGACGTCCACACCCCCGCTTGATTCGACCGAAACGGTCAGCGTCAAGGTATCTTCCGGATTCAAAGCATTCCGGTCTACCGTGGCCGAGACCGTGACATCGGAAGCATAAACCACGCTCGTAAAAAAAAGCGAAACAAGCGTCAGCGCGAACAGCATCCCTTCTCCTCTCACCAATCCTTCTCGGGCGGCCGGTCCTTGACTCTTTCTCTCTGCATTTTAGCGCGAATTTGTTCTTCTTGGCGTTTCATTTCATCAAGAATACGCTTGGCGTCTTCCTGCGAAAGCTCGCCGCTTTTGAAAGGCCGGGGCGTCGCGCGCGGGTTTTCAAACTTCTGCGGTTCCTGTTTTTGCTTGTCCTCTTGGTCCCGTCCCTCGCTATCTTGGTTCTGATCCTTGTCCTGGTCCTGCTGGTTCTGGCCCTGACCGTCCTGGTCTTTTTGCTCCCGCTGATCGCCTTGGCCACCGCCCTGCGTCTGCTGGACAAGAAGCTCCATATTCGTCTTGGTTTCCAGCGAATCGGGATAAATCTCAAGCGCCTTCTGGTAAAGCTCCAAAGCCTCGTCGATCTGTTTCAATTCCGTGCGTACGACAGCGGAATTGAAAAGCGCACGGAAGCGCGTCTCACGGTCCTCCCAAGAATCGCTGGTGGCGGTTTTCAAAGCTTGTTCGTATTCGCTCAACGCTTTTTCGAGATCCCGCCGAATGAGAAACGCGTTCCCCATATTGAAATGAACGGCTCCCGTAAAAGGCAAGTCGCCCAACGCGGCCGCGAAATCATCCATCGCCTTATCAGCTCTCTTCTCGGCGAAATACTTGACGCCGGAGTTATTGCGTAAAATCCCGCGAAACTCGGAGCCCCGAGCATCCGCGGACAAGCAAAGAACCACAGCTGAGAGCAAAAGACTTCCCCAAACTCTCATGGTTCCGCCACCTCGAAGCGTCCTTTCCAAATCCGACCCACCCGCCTGCGCTCGCCGATCAGCCAATCGAGAAACGCCAACATCAATCCGATGAAGAGCGGGATCTGGAAGCGTTCATCGTAATTCATGGCCAGAGAAGACGCGAATTCCGCTTTCTCCAATTTGTCGAGATCCTCTTTGATACGTTTCGCCTCGATACCACCCAAGACCCCTGCGTGATGGAAACTGCCGCGCCCCGCGCTCGCTAGCTCGCGCAAAAAGTCGCCGCGCACTTGTGAAAGCACATTCTGCCCGTTCCGGTCTCGCTTATATCCGATCAAGTATCCACGTTCGTCGCGCACAGGAATCGGCCCGCCCTTTTCCGTACCGAACGCGATCGTGAAGATCCGCATACCTTGATCGGCGTACTGTTTGGCCAGCTTGATGGCCCCCTCTTCGTGGTCTTCACCATCACTCACGATCAAAAGCACTTTCGTTACGTGCGTCTGCTCGTCGTTTTCGATTCCTCCCCGCTCGAACGCGTCTTTTGCCTCTTCGATGGCCGCCGCGACGTTCGTTCCCTGCGTTCCAACGCTGTCAACGGAAAGCGACTCGATGAACATTTTGAGAGAGCCCGCGTCCGTGGTCAGAGGCGAAATCAGAGCGGCCGAACCGGCAAAGGCGATAATACCGACGCGGTTTCCGGGCAAAAGGTCGATGAGACGCATGAGTTCGCTTTTGGCAGCCTCAAGCCTCGAGGGCTTGATGTCTTCCGTGAGCATGCTGTTTGAAACATCGACCGCGATGATCAATTCGACTCCGCGGACCTTCACCTCTTGTAGGCTGCGCCCGAGCTGCGGGCGCGCGAGGGCGACGATGAAGAACGCAAGAGCCAGGAGCTTTAAAACGAGCTTGAGCCGTCTTTTCCGGGTGGAAACCGAGGCGCCCAAAAAATTCGCCGCCTTATCGCCGAACTCACGCTTGAGCTTCGCGCGCGCGCGACGCTCGCTGATAACAGCCAGTACTAGCAAAACAGGCACAAACCAAAGCCATTGCAAGATTTCGGGTGCCGCGAACCGGATCATGGCGCTCTCCTTAAGACGGTTTGACTCAAGATGAGCGCGAAGACCAAAAGCCCGATCGCCCATTTCAAATAAACGGGGAAAAGCTCCGTGTAGCTCGTATACTCATTAACGTCGATGCGGGATTTTTCCAGGCGGTCGATCGCGCGAAAAACCTCTTCAAGTCCTTTCGCGTCGGTGGCCCGGTAATAACGCCCACCGGTTTCCGAGGCAAACTTGCCTAAGAGCTCGTCATTCACGGAACTATGAATGGGCTGATAGCGTTTAACCTTCCTTCCAAAAGCGTCGATCGTCTCGATCGGAAGCTGCGCCTCACCGTCCCGGCCGATTCCGATCGCGTAAATCTTGATGCCGTATCCTTTCGCAATTTCAAGCGCCGTTTCCGGGTCGATCGTCCCGCTATTGCTTTCGCCGTCGGTCGCAAAAACGACGATGCGGCTTTTCGCCGTCGAATCTTTTAAACGCGCGACCGCCGCTGCGAGCGCAGAGCCGAGCGCCGTTCCGTCTTTGATGTTCCGGGTGGGTCCCACTTCGTCGATGCTTTGGATAAGAAGTTTATGATCGAGAGTGAGCGGAACCCGCGTGAAAGCTTCGCCGCGAAAAACAACGAAACCGATCCGGTCGTTCACGCGCCTTTGGACGAAATCCTTCAGCACGGACTTCGCGGCATCCATACGGTTCTTATATGGCCGCATGTCTTCGATGACCATCGAGTCCGAAATATCGAGCGTCAGCATGATGTCGATGCCGTCGATATTCTTTTTGATTTTGGTTTCGCTTTCTTGGGGACGCGCGAGAGCCACAATCGCGAGGACTAGAGCCGTTGCGTAAAGCGAAGACGGCAACCATCGGACGCGGCTCCGCCAACCAGGCTCGATTTTCTTCATTCCTGTCAGCGCACTGAATTTGAAGGCCGGGCGCGCGCGGCGCTCGCTCCAAATTCTCCACGCAATCAACGCCGCCAGCGGCAAAAGCAATGCGAAAGCCCACGCGGACGCCCAAGTCATGCCTTCGCCTCCACCCTCTGCCGGACCTGATCGGCCAAGCCGCGAGCGAGCTCCATGATCTGTTGCGCATCTTCTACCGAAACTTGTCCGGGCGCCTTTCTTGCTCGTTCTAGCTCCGTGAAGACGACGGTGAATTCACGCGAAAGATCCGTATGCATCTTTTTGTTCACGCGCTTCAAGTCACCAACTATGTCACGGATCGACCGGTCGAAAACGGGCAAAATCAAAGTTCTCGCTAAATACCAACGCAAAGCCGAGTCCACTTCGTCGAGATAAGCCTTGCGGTCATTCTCGTTCCAGGCACCACTTAAGACCGGTATCTGTCTAGCGAGACGTCTCAGCTCCTTGTTGAAGTGATGATACGGATCGATCGCGATGGGGTTTTGCTCGAGTAATCTCAAAAGCCGCTTCCGCCGTATAACCTTGCGCAAGCGCCACGTGATCAGCGCTGCAATGAGAGCAACTCCCAGAACGATAGCCGCCCAGACACCAAGAGGCCACGAGAGCGAGAGCGGGCCCCAAGGGGGATACGGTTCTTGAGAACTCTCCGGCGACAGCACACTCGCCACCGTGAACTTGATCTCACCAAGCGAGACACGCGCCTCGCCGTCGGTCAAAACGGCGCCTTTGAGCGCAACGTCACCCGGCGTCCAAGACGTTGCAATGAATTCCGCCGACGTGTCCGTCAAACTCTTCGTTTCAAGAAGGCGCAACTGATAACGGTTCTCCTTGGGAAGCTCGAGCGACAAAGCGTCCCTCTTGAGCGAGACGGGCTCTCCTTCGCAGATGAGACCGAACTTCGTTCCGACGGTGAGTTCCGCGGGCGGCCCGTCCGTTCTCCGACCTTCCGTATCCAAACCGGAGATAACGCAATTCCAACGCGCCTCCATCCTCACCTCCGGTTCTTCCTACGAAAATACGCGATCAACGGGTCGACGAAATTATCACCCGAAAGAACTTCGACTCGGTCAACGCCTGAAACCCGCAGTTCACGCTCCCGCTCGACACGCACCGCGCGCACTTGATCGGCATAGGACCGTCTGAATATGGGCGACGACGTATCGACCGTCATGACTTCACCCGTCTCGCTGTCGATCAGATCGATGAGTCCCACCGAGGGGATTTCCAGTTCTTTCGGATCCTCAACGACGACGGCTACGACATCATGTTTTTTCGACATCGTCTTTAGGGCCCGTGCAAAGGAAGCGTCCTGAAAATCACTGAACACGAAAACAGTCGCACGCTTTTTCAAGATGCCGCGCAGATGATCCATCGCGGCCGCAAGCTTCGTCCCGTTGCTTTTCGGTTTCACGTAAAAGAGATCGCGCAAGATCCGCTGCACGTGCGAGCGGCCTTTTTTCGGCGGCACGAAGTGCTCCACCTGGTCGGTGAAAAGCAGAAGGCCGACATGGTCATTGTTTTTCGACGCCGCGAAACCGAGGAGAGCCGCCAGGTACGTGACGATCTCACCCTTGAAGTACTTCCCTGATCCGAACGAAAGGGAGCCCGAGATATCCACGACGAGCATCATGGTCAACTCGCGCTCCTCGTCGAACTTTTTGATGAACGTCTTCCCCGTGCGGGCCGTCACCGGCCAGGAGATCGCGCGCACGTCGTCCCCCGGCACGTACTCGCGGAACTCGGCGAAAGTCATTCCCTGCCCTTTGAACGCCGAATGGTACTGGCCGGCGAAGAGCGAATTCACGAGCTTGCGGGTGTTGATCTCAAGAAGCTTGACCTTCTTGAGTATCTCCGGAGGAAGACTCACAGCGACGGCACCTCGATATGCCCTAAAATTTCCTTCACGATCTCATCGCTCTTGATCTCTTCCGCCTCAGCCTCGAACGAGAGGATCAAACGGTGGCGCAGAACATTGTAGGCGATAGCCTTCACGTCTTCCGCCGTCACATAACCGCGGCCGCGCAGGAAGGCGTGCGCCTTCGCCGCGCGAATCAATGAGATGGAAGCGCGCGGACTGCCACCGACCCGGATGAGGTTTTCGATCGGCCCCAAGCCGTACTTGGCCGGCTGGCGTGTCGCCATCACGATTTCGACGATGTAGTTGCGCAGTTTTCCGTCGACGTAGATTTGGTCCACGCGTGCGCGGGCACGCAACAATTCTTCCCGAGTGATGACAGGCTCAATCGTGGGCCGTGAGTCTTGCCCCATGCGGTTCAAGATCTCGAGCTCTTCCGCTTTGGTCGGGTAATCGACCAGAATCTTGAACATGAAGCGGTCCATTTGCGCTTCCGGCAGCGGATACGTCCCTTCCTGCTCCAACGGGTTTTGCGTCGCCAATACAAGGAATGGGTTTTCGAGCTTGTAAGTCGTGTCACCGATCGTGACCTGCTTTTCGGCCATCGCCTCAAGCAACGCGGACTGCACTTTCGCCGGCGCACGGTTGATCTCGTCGGCAAGCACGATGTTCGTAAAGATCGGCCCTTTCTTCGGCGCGAACTCACCGGTCTTGGGGTTGAAGATCATCGTACCGATCAAGTCCGAAGGAAGAAGATCCGGCGTAAATTGGATCCGCTGAAATGCGAGCGAAACCGCTTGCGCCATCGATGAAACCGTCAGGGTTTTCGCGAGCCCCGGCACGCCCTCCAGCAAAACGTGTCCGCCGGTCAAAAGCCCCATCAATATGCCTTCGAGCATCTCTTGTTGGCCGACGACGACCTTCGAGACCTCTTTCAGCATTTTCTCGACGAACTGGCTCTCCTGCTTGATAGCAGCATTAAGCGCAAGAATGTCGACTTCGCCTGTTCCGACGGTCTGTTCCAAGATGACCTCCCCAGTTGGTATCGGGTTTTTATTTTCCCTTGTCCCACGACGGCTTTTCAATGGAATAATGGTCTGCAAACCGATTGAATGCGTGAGAAATCACAAAAACTTGCTGGGCCGCAATGAGGACGATGAAACCATCCGCTAAACGAAGCGAATCATCCCGCGAAGGCGAGCATGAGCTCGCTCGCGTTCTGCGCGAACGTCTGAGAGTCGGCCCCACTCTACATCGTCTCCGTCAATCGCAGGTCTGGATCGTTCTCATTTTCACGTCCATAGTCCTGATGTGGGGAGGAATGAAACTCGGCGGTCGCTTCGGGCTCTTGGTCGGGTTTCTCCTTACGCTCGGCTTCAATGCCCTCATTCTTTTTTACGACCTTTGGCGGCTCGACGGGCGCTTTCG
Source organism: uncultured Bdellovibrionales bacterium (assembly GCA_937927435.1). Classification (GTDB taxonomy): domain Bacteria; phylum Bdellovibrionota; class Bdellovibrionia; order Bdellovibrionales; family JAMPXM01; genus CALBDW01. The sequence goes on along the minus strand of CALBDW010000057.1, from coordinate 4,650 downwards.
AGGACCGAACTTCGAAGGCCAAGACCCGTGGGGCTGTCTTACGACCACACGCCGCCTCGTACAGAAGCTCCGCCGGAACTCGCGCTTTCCGATGCCGCAGTTGAGAAGATTCGCTTGTGACACACCCATGGTGCTCGCCTCCGGCTTCATGTCGCGAAACTTCCGCATTTATATTTCGACAGCCGCCCTGGAAAAACTCTCTCCCGAAGAACTCGAAACTGCGATCGCGTTTCAACTCGTCCGCTTCCATACCAACCAATTGAGGCTCGCCACCGCGGCGGCAGCACTCGCCGATATGGTTCTCACTTTGGCCGCCTCGCTGGACGCGGGCTTCTTTCTGCGTTTCTTCTTAGGGCGAGAACCCCGAAGGAATTGCCCGGGCCCGGTCACCTGGTGCATTCGTCCCATTGTCATTTTGTTTTTGCGACTTGTCATTCACCGCCATTCGATCATGGCCGTCGACCAACTCACGGCTGAAATTTTCGATTGCGGCCCCACGCTCGCCCGCACTCTCGTAAAACTTGATGCATACAACAAAACAATCCCCGCCAATGTGAATTACGCCGAAGCATGTCTCTGTATTGTGGATCCTCTGGCGGGACTCCCGGAGAGCTCTTGGGCCGCCGTTCAGCCCTCGATTGCAAACCGCGTGAAAACGCTCGTTGGTCATTTTCCGCTCTAAATCTGAGCCAATCTGCCCGTCGACTCCCCTTCCTTGACTGGCTTTCCGCGCGACTTATATTTTCAAGCGGTATCTTTAAACGAACCTAGGAGAGCCAGTGACCGGAACAGACACGAAAACCAACACCAGCAACCCAAAGGGACTTGAGGCCTCGTTTTCGACTCTCGTTCTTTCGATCGGGTCATCCGCGGCAATGGCCCTCGGCCTCGCGCCGAACCCAATGAGCGGTAAAACCGAAAAGGATCTCAATCTCGCGCGCTTTAACATCGATCTCCTGATCATGCTGAGAGACAAGACGAAGGGCAATTTGACCGACGAAGAACAGCGCTTCATCAACTCGATCATCAGTGACCTGCAGATGAAGTACGTTTCGGCAAGTTAATATCCGTCGAACTGAGGTGGTTTGAGGCATGAAAAACGCGATTCGGCTCTTTTCCGTCCCGTTCGTGGTTGTTTGTTTACTCGTCAACCTCGCTTTCGTTGACGAAGCGAAGTCGCAAAACTCGACAGTGACGATCCCGACGCCCAAATCGCCCGAGAAAGCGGAACAGGATCTCAAAGCGCGGATTCCGCTCGACCCGAAGAAACTAGGCGATCCGCTTCCGAAAAATCTTTTCGTCGAGCTTGCGAAACTCATTAACCCGACGGTCGTCAGTATCACGACGACATCAACGCCGAAACTCCGTCGGCGCTATCGTGATCCCCTACAGGAATTCCTCGAGGAATTCTGGGGCGGCCGCGGCTACCCGCAAATGCGCCCGCTCCCGATAACGGGGCTGGGAACCGGATTCATCATCCGTGAAGACGGCCTCATCATCACCAACACGCACGTAATCGACCAAGCCGACGTCATCAAGGTACAGCTCGATTCGTCGTCGGATAAGTTCTACGAAGCCGAAATCGTCGGACGCGACACGCGCACCGACATTGCACTCATCAAGATCGACGCGAAAAGAAAGCTTCCGTACGCCCGGCTCGGCACGAGTAAAGACGTGCAAGTGGGCGAATGGGTCGCCGCGTTCGGTAATCCGTACGGCCACGCGCACACCATGACGAAAGGTATTATTTCCGCAATCGGACGGGAGATCAGCGAGCTCAACCGCTTCCCGTTCCTGCAAACCGACGCAAGTATTAACCCCGGCAATTCCGGCGGTCCGCTCGTTAACACGCAAGGACTCGTCATCGGCGTCAACACCGCGATCGACGCCCGCGCGCAAGGCATCGGCTTCGCCATTCCGATCGATAACGTGAAAGAAGTCATCGCCGTTCTTGAAAAAGGCGATTACATCCGACGCGGCTACATCGGTGTCGGCATCGCCTCCGTGGACGAAGCACTCGCCGCGCAGCTCGGTCTCGAAGAACCGACCGGTGCCATCGTTTCGCAAACTTTACGCGACGGTCCCGCCGACAAAGCCGGAATTCAACCCTACGACATTATCGTCAGCGTGAACGGAAAGAAGATCGCAGGCCCCGCCGACCTTCAAAACGTCGTCGCCGGCCTCCAAATCGGCTCGAAGGCGCAAATCAAAGTTTGGCGTTTCGATGACCGTGGCCGGAAAAGCGAAAAGACTTTCTCTGTCACGATCGCGGAAAACCCCGAAGACAAGCGGAACGTCCCACAAAAGACCAAAAAATATTTCGGTCAAAAAGCTCCGTTTGACCTCGGATTCAAAGTCAGCGACTGGAGCGAGGAACTCGCCCGCGAGTTCGGCCTCGACAGCGAACCGAAGAAGCCCATCATCACCGAAGTCGAAAGCCGAAGCCCGGCAGCCTATGCCGGCTTCCATCCGGGCGATATCATCCTCGACGTAAACCGTTCTGAAGTGAAACGAGCCTCCGATGTCCTCCGGAAGCTCAAAAAAGGCCGCAACATCATCCGCCTCATGCGCGGAAACATGATCATCATTGTGACAATCGGATAAGCCATCGAACCGTCGCGCCGGCCCCCCCCCACTCCGGCGCGTAAACCGTCTCACTCCGATTCAATCTCGGCACGAAGAAGGCGCTTCTTTTCGCATTTATGCGGAAAATCAACCCCCAACTCGATAAAGGTCTAAAGTTAATACGCTGATCAGCCGTTGGTCTAAGCAGCAGCCGTGCAACCTTTTGAGCCGTCCCGCTCGAAAGCGGGTCCCATTCGGGGGCACAGTGGATTCACCCATGAATGGCAACCTGAGGAGGAAGCCAAATGGAAATCACAGAGGTGAAAGTCTTTCCGGTAAATGAGGACCGGTTAAAGGCTTACGTCAGCATCACGATTGACGGATGCTTCGTCATCAGAGACCTCAAAATCATTGAGGGGAATAACGGCCTCTTCGTCGCTATGCCCTCCAAAAAGCGCAAAGACGGCCAGTTCAAAGACATTGCGCATCCGTTAAATCAGGAAACTCGCGACAAGATCGAACGCCTGGTCTTCGATGCTTACGAAGCCGAAATTCGATCCATGGGTGAAAGCCTGAACGCGATTCGACAACGACGAACCGGCGACGATTAAAGGATGACCGTACCGGCCCTGAACCTCGTACCGACCCTCGGTTTATCCGAGTCCGGCGGGCAAGTTTTAAGGACCGGTTATGGGCCCTGCTCTTAAAGCCTTGGATCTCGCCTCGGTGCGGCGGCGCTTCATAGATCGCTGCCGCACCTATTTTTTTGCCCGTAACCGACCAAACTCGGCCAATTCTCCTAAAACTTAGGCAGCTCCCGGCGTCTTCCGCCCGAAACCGCCATTCCCCATATCAGTTGCCTATAAAAAGACCTTGCCTACGGAGCGCAACTTATCTACAAAAATTTTCTCGACCACTCAAACGGTCCCTTTGATGGGGTGTCGTCAAGTGGCAAGACAACAGATTTTGATTCTGTCATTCGCAGGTTCGAATCCTGCCACCCCATCCAAATAAAAACCCGCCTATGGCGGGTTTTTTAGTTTTTGGACGTCAACTGGCTCACTCCCGTGGTGATGGCGATAAATAGCGGATATAGCGTCACTTTTTGAAAGTTAACGGTTCATCCCCACCATTGTGAGCCAGTTTTTAGGCAGGCACATTCTTCAGTTCAGTTTCCCACCAAGAGCTTCTTAAGAATTCTCGCACCAACGGGCTCCTTCTCAAAACATCGCCCTGAGTGACACGTCCATTGAGGAGATAACAAATTCCGACCGTCTTTCTCACCAATATTACTTTAGTCCTGTTTCTGTCTTTGAGCATCCGCGTCTCGACTACACCTTCCTTCTACTAATGAATAGCATATTTGACATAAACAATTTCTATCAATTTACCAAGGATGGCGATATGCAGGATTTTGTTTCCACCGTTTTCGTTGACTTTGGCGCGATAAACACAGGCGTCGTTCTTTTTCACGGAAGCAAAAACGAAGAGATAACCAACTGGGATCGACGGGCTTTTATAGTATCTGCTCGAAAAAGCAAAACGTTCGCAATGACCGTCCGTCGCCAGAAGCGACATCACAAACGTAATATCGAACGTCGGTTTATGGCGAAGCGTCTTTTGCGCGTGATTGTAAAAGACGTTTATCGTTTCTCTCATGACGAACTTAACCGTCGAGTCTCGCCCAATCAGACCCTCGAAGACTTCTTTATGGGCCTGCTGAACAGACGAGGCTACACCTATGCCACCGATGCATCATCAGACAAGAATTTTGAACTTTTGGATTTTCATGCCTTCAAAGAAATTTGCGAAAACTGCGGCATGAAAATGGACGGTCGTTCTTTTGAGGAGCACTTTGCCATCTTAAGCTTGAAGTCACCTTCCGTCGTTCGCGAGCTTTTAGGACATCAATTATTTACTGGCCTGAAACAAGGAGGTTCATTCCCCCAAAACCTCGAATTGGATACAACTGAATTAAAAACTTTCAAGTCAGTACTAAAGGCATACCAGAAAGCACTCGAAAACATTATCAAAGCAGTCGACGACGGCCATAAGACGAGATCCACTTACCTTAAAGACATCAAA
>CALBDW010000056.1 GCA_937927435.1 uncultured Bdellovibrionales bacterium | reverse complement strand
GACGATGGGCTGCCTATTTTTTACTCAAAACCACGGGTTATTTCTGAGAGCCGAAAGGGGGAACGAAAAAGCGGAGAGGGACCCTCTCCGCCTTGAATACATTATATATAATTAAGAAGCCATTACTTCGCGAGCCGGCGCTTGTCGAGGCCGTATTTTTCGACCTTCATGATCAAGCCGGCGCGGCTGATGCCGAGTTCCTTTGCGAGTTTTGATTTGTTCCAGCCCGTTCTCCGCAAGCCTTCTTTGATCAGTTCGCGTTCGAGTTCCTCGAGCGCGTCTTTCAACTTGCCGTGTACGCGGGCGCCTTGGATTTTGCCCTTGTCGGCGACCTCGAGGATTTTCGGGCTCAGCATGTCGGCCGTGATCTTTGTTTCGCTTCCCGAAAGAACCACGACCCGCTCCATCTCGTTTTGGAGTTCGCGGACGTTACCCGGCCACGGATAGTCGTAGAGCTTTTCGAGAGCGCGTTTCGTCAGAATTTTCTTCGGAGCGCCTTTCTCAGCCGCACGTTGCAGGAAGTATTCGGCGAGCAGCGGGATGTCCTCTTTGCGCTCGCGCAACGGCGGAACGCGGATATTGATAACATTCAGACGGTAATACAGGTCTTCGCGGAACGTGCCCTGTTCAACCATTTCCTTAAGGTTGCGGTTGGTCGCCGCGATGATTCGGACATCCACGCGTTTCGTTTCGATGCCGCCGACGGGGATGAACGTTCCTTCTTGCAGGACGCGCAGAAGTTTAACCTGCATTTGCGGCGAGGTATCGCCGATTTCGTCGAGAAAGAACGTACCTTTGTCGGCGATTTCGAAAAGCCCCTTTTTGTCGCGGTTGGCGCCAGTGAACGAGCCTTTCACGTGACCGAAGAGTTCCGATTCGAGAAGGTTGTCGTTGAAGGCCGAACAGTTTTGGATGACGAAGGGTTTGTCTTTCCGGTTCGAGTTGTAGTGGATCGCTTTTGCGATCAGTTCCTTACCGGTACCGTTTTCGCCCTGGATAAGGACCGTCGAGTCGGCGTGCTTGATCTTATCGAGAAGTGCGTAGAGCGATTGCATCGGCTTCGACTTGCCGATCATATTGTCGTACTTGTAGCGGCTGCCCAATTCTTTATTGAGTTCGCGGATACGGTTTTCACGCGACGTGATTTCCACGTGCAGAGTGACGATCTCTTGCGCCACCAGTTCGACAAGCTCGATGAAGTGTTCGCGGTCTGCGCCATCGAGGCACTTGATGCGCGAAATGGTGCTTTCAATGAGGTCGTTCGAGCAACCGAACGCTGCCATTCTTTCGCGAACTTCAGTCAGACGGTGCGGGCTTTGGTCCTTGAAGAAGCCCATCGCGACGACCGTGCCCATAAGGTCGTTGTCGATTACGATCGGGAAGATCGCGACATCGAATCCAGTCATATCCCATTTGCGGATCGCATAGCGGTTTTCCGACAGGCGGAGGTCGTCGATCGCCTTCACCACCAGTTCCGCAAGGCTGTCGCAGGCGGCGTCTTTAGCGAGGTAAGCGGCGCACCCGGGGTTGACCAAAACAGTTTTGCCCCGCTCATAGCCTTTCATGCGTCCGCGCTCGTCCGTGAAAACAACGTCAATATTCCACCAAGAACCGAGAATGTGCTTCAGCTTTTTAATGACGTGTATATGTTCAAACTCATCCCAATTGATCATCTTCAAAGACCCCCTGCGGAGTTTTGGGTATTGTTGATACCCTTGACACTGTCCAAACTCTTATCGTCAAAGCTTTGGACAAGCTTGAGGGGGCTGTAGATTTTTTGGTCGATTTCGTTGCCGGCGCCGTCTCGTTTCGGAACGCTATCCGGTCACGTACGCCTTTAAATAGCGTCCCGTGAGGCTGCGCGGATTGCGCATGATTTCAGCTGGAGTGCCTTGAGCGACGATTTCACCGCCGCGCGCCCCAGCTTCCGGGCCTAGGTCGATGACGTAGTCCGAACAGCGGATCACGTCGAGATTGTGTTCGATCAGGATGACGCTGCCGCCGGCGTCGACAAGTTTCGATAAGACGCTGATCAGCATTTCGACTTCGCGGAAGTGAAGCCCGGTCGTCGGTTCGTCAAGAATGTAAAGCGTCGCCCGCTGGCCCGTTGAAATGAATTCTCGCGCGATTTTCAGCCTCTGGCTTTCACCGCCGCTCAGGGTGGCGGCGCTTTGGCCGAGGCGGATGTAGTCAAGCCCCACTTCTTTGAGGAACGCCAGCGGCCTGCGGATGTGCGGATACGCGACGAAGAAGTCCATCGCTTCAGCGACGGTCATGTTCAGGACGTCATTGATGTTCTTCCCTTTGTAGGTCACTTCGAGGACTTCGTCGCGGAACTTCTTTCCGTCGCAAGCGTCGCAAGTGAGTTTGACGTCGTCCATAAACATCATGTCGATGATTTCAAACCCCAGACCCTTGCACACGGGGCAACGCCCGCCGTCGACGTTTAGGCTGAATGTTCCAGCGTTGTAGCCGCGCACCTTCGCTTCGGGGGTCGAAGCAAAAATCGCCCGGATTGAGTCGTAGACTTTCAAGTACGTAACCGGGTTGCTTCGCGCCGATTTGCCGATAGGGCTTTGGTCGATGAACAGCACGTTATGAATATGCTCGAGTCCATGGAATTCGTCGTATGGTAGGCCCTGAAGATATTCGACCTTCAGCGCCTGCGCGACCGCGGGATACAGCGTTTGGCTGACAAGGGACGATTTTCCGGAACCGCTCACGCCGGTGACGGTGACCAGGCGGTTGAGCGGGAATTTGACGTCGATATTCTTGAGATTGTGCCCCCGAGCACCTTTGATTTCGATGGCGTAGCGGTAAGAATCGATCTCGACCGGCCGCTGCTGCATCACTGGTCGAGAGATGACGTTCGCGTCCTTTAAGTAGACGGCCGTATTCGAATTTTTCGCGTTGTAGAACTCGGATGTCGGTCCGGAGTAAACGATTTCGCCGCCGAGATGGCCCGATCCGGGACCTAGCTCGATGATATTCGTGCTGCTGGCGATTACGTCATGGTCGTGCTCGACCACAACGAGCGTGTTCCCCAGTTGGTTGAGCTGCTTGAGAATGCCGATCAGGCGGTCGTTGTCGCGTGGATGCAGCCCGACGGTGGGCTCGTCGAGAACATAGAGCGTTTGCGATAACCCCATGCCGAGCTGTTTCGCGAGATTTAAGCGTTGAAACTCTCCTCCCGAGAGGGTGCGGGTCGGCCGGTCGAGCGTGAGATAATCGACACCGACGTCGCAAAGGAAACGAAGGCGCGAACGGATTTGCAGCAAGATCTCGCCCGCGACCTCTTCTTGGGCCGGTGTGAGCTCGAGTTTCGTCATGACCTGATCGAGCTCGCCGATCGTCATTGACGAAAGTTCGCCTATCGAATAGCCGCCCACTTTCACATAGGCGCTCTCAGGTTTCAGGCGAGAGCCTTTGCAAGCCGGGCACGTTTTCGGGCTTTTGTAACGGGAAAGGAAAACCCGGACGTGCATTTTGTATTTCTTGGTTTCGAGATAGTCGAACAGGCCGACGACGCCGTAAAAGTTCGCGTCGCCGTTCCATAAGCGCTTGCGGTCGTTTTCCGGAAGAAGTTTCCACGGGATGTTGATGTCGATTCCCGTTTTTTTGCAATAGCTCAACAAAAGGCGCCGGTCGCTCGCCGCGCTCGGCATCGTGAAGGGATGCAGCGCTCCTTCGGCGATGGAGAGATTGGGATTCGGTACGACCTTCGCTTCATCGAGCGCGAGTGTGTTGCCGAAACCGTTGCAAGTCGGGCAGGCGCCGACAGGGTTATTGAACGAAAAAAGCTGTGCCGTGATGGGCGGAAAAACAAAACCGCAGACTGCGCACGAGTTCTCTTCGCTGAAGTTGAGTTCCTTCCCTTCGGTCGTGACGACGGTCGCGCGCCCTCCGGCGATTCCGCCATTGAATTTTAGGGAGGCGGCGTAAGCTTGTCCGAGCGAATCTGCAAGCCGCCCTTCGTCTTCGCGGTTGAAAGCCATGCGGTCGATGACAATGTAGAAGTCATCGTCGGGGATTTCCTTCGCTGCGGCGGCGCCGGGCTTAATGTCGATGATTCGTCCGAGTTCGCGGCCGGCTTGCGGTTCCCGACAAGACGGAGTTCCTCCTCCGGTGGCCACGCTGTCTTCTTCGAGAGATGCTTTCTTTTTTGTGCGCGTCGCCTTTTTGCGCGTCGTTTTGGCTGCACCTTGCGTTTCAAATTGTGCGCCCGAAGGAACGTAAATCCGCAGGTATCCGTCTTTCACAAGAAGCTGATGCAGCTTCGCTCCAGTGGCTGCCCGTTTTGACTTGTATACGGGCGCCAGCACGTAGCCGCGAGCTCCTTCGAATAGCCCAAGCGTTTTGGCCGTCGCATCGGTGACGGATTCGCGTTCGATTTTAAAACCGTATGTCGGGCAGTGGGTCGTTCCGATTTTTTCGAAGAGAAGGCGAAGATAGTCGACGACTTCCGTCGTCGTGCCGACCGTTGAGCGGCTGGTTTTGACGGTGTTTTTCTGTTCAATTGCGATCGCCGGGGGAATGTTGCGTACGCCCTCGATATCGGGTTTCGGCGCTTTGCCGAGAAACTGTCGGGCGTAGTTGGAAAGTGATTCGATGTAGCGGCGCTGGCCTTCGGCATACAAAGTTTCGAAAGCCAAAGAACTTTTTCCTGATCCGCTCGGACCACAGATGACCGTGAAAGATCCCAGCGGAACGCAAATGTCGATGTTTTTAAGATTGTTCTGCTTAACGCCCCAAAGCTCGATGTACTTCGCCATGTGTCCCTTCGCGCGCGGCTGCAAATCCGCGCGTCAGGGATGTTTTACTCCGTTAACTCGTTTTTGAGAAACTCAGTTTCGTCTTCTCGTGTCGGCGCCTGAGTTTCGAGAGTGGGCTCGGTGCCTTCGATGAAGGCTTGCTTAACCACGTGAGTCGAAGACACGGAGGCCAGACGGCCGGTTTCGTTGTCGATATTGGCGAAGACCACGCCACGAGGAATTTGGAAGTCCTCAACAGGCAAATCCTTATGCGCCGCCTTCATGAATTCCAACCAGATGGGAAGCGCGGCACGACCGCCGACTTCTCCCGCTCCAAGCGTTTTTTCCTCGTCGAAACCGACCCATACCCCGGCGGCGACTTGCGGCGTATAGCCGACAAACCAGGCGTCCACGTAGCCGTTGGTCGATCCGGTCTTGCCGGCAGCCGGCCGGCCGAGCGCGCGAGCGGCCGCCCCCGTTCCCTCGGGTTCGTTGATGACCCCGCTGAGCAGGGTCGTCATGACATACGCCGTTTGCGGTCGCATCAGTTGGTCCGGATCCTCGAAAAAGATCGGGGGCTCCTGGCGTTTGCGGCTTGCGTCCGGGGTTGCCGTTTCGTCGGTTTGCTCATTCGTCATGTGCTCAAGGTAAGCTTTCCGGCGTGCCTCGAATTTTTCGTCGATTTCCGCGATTTCTTTAGAGAAGCGCATATCGAGCGAGATATTTTCAAGCAGGACGCGTGAGTCTTTGTCGAGAACTTTGTGGATAACGATCGGACGGATGCGTTTGCCAAGTCTCGCGAAGTGCGAGAACACTTTCGTCATCTCGTAAAGAGTGACGGAGCTTGAGCCTAAAACGAGCGAGAGGTCTTGGTTCAGCGGGCTGAAAACGCCAAGGCGCTGGGCGTAGTCGACGGCCCAAGGAATGCCGATGCTTTCCAAAACTTTGACGGCCGGAATGTTGAGAGACTTGATAAACGCCGTCCGGAAAAGAATGTCGCCGGTGAATCTTTGCCCGTGGTTATTGGGCTTCCAAGTTTTGACGTCCTCTTGACCCTCATCATCGTCAGCTTTGGTTTCGTAGACGATCGGCGCGTCTTGAATGGGAGTCGCCGGAGTGAACCCTTTGTCGAGGGCCGCGGCGTATACAATCGTTTTGAATGAAGACCCCGTTTGACGTTTCGCCTGGAGCGTGCGGTTGAATTCGTTTTTGTTGCGGATGAATTCCTTCCCGCCGACCATCGCGATCACTTCGCTGGTCTTGAGATCGAAGGCCAGCAAGCCGGCCTCGGCGAGGGGTTCTTGTTCAAGCTGGAGGTGGGCGTAGTTTTCCAAATCGGCCAACAAAGCGTTGGCGGTTTCCGAGAGCTTCGCGTTTTTTGCGAGCTTCGCTTGCAGTTCTCGTTCAAGGCGGCCGGAACGGAATTTTTCTCCGACCACCCGGATTTGAACTACGTCGCCAGCCTTCAGCGCTTCGGACGGCTTTTTGATTTTTGGCGCGTAACGGGCGTTGACCGCCGGATCGGGCTTCCGGGCCCAATCCATTTCTTCGATGTCGATCATCCCTTGTCCTTCGGCGAAACGCACGGCGACGAGGCCGTTTTCGTCGTCCACTTTCGTGACAAGGCCTTCGACGATTTGCCCCTTTTGGATGTATTCAGGGATGTTGCTGATGACGGCGCCTTTGTCATCCCTCTTTTGATACAAAACCAAAGGACCTTCCGCGACCAGGTTGCCATCCGGTTGAATGATCCGGATCGGCGCTTTCTCGTGTTTCAGCTTCCGTCTCGACGCGACCAAGAATTCTTCTTGCTCCTCGGGCGAAGAAAGGTGCTTGATGGGCCCGCGCCAGCCTTGGCGTTTATCGAGCGCTCGCAAACCTTCTTGAACTTGGAGGGTTGCTTCGGCTTGGGATTCATAGTCGATGCTCGTGTAAACGCGCAAACCCTCGTCGAGAACGGCTTTTTCGCCAAGCTCTTGCACGAGAAGCTGCCGGAGCGTTTCAACGAAATAAGGCGCGACCTGCTTGTATTGCTTGCTCATGTAAATCGTGACCGGCTCCTCGAGCGCCTGCTTTTTCTCTTCCGGCGTGATGTAACCGACGGTTTCCATGCGGTCGAGCACGTAGCGCTGACGGGCCTTCGCTTTTTGCGGGCTGTTGGTCGGGGAGTAGCTGCTCGGCGCTTGCGGCAAACCCGCGAGAATCGCGATTTCCGCGAGAGTGAGTTGATCGACGGTTTTGCGGAAATAGGTGTCGGCCGCGGCCACGATTCCGTACGCGCCCTCACCGAAGTAAATTTGGTTGAGGTAGAGATAGAGAATCTCTTCTTTCGAGAGATTCTGCTCCATACGGTGCGCGAGCATGATTTCTTTAATCTTGCGTGTGTAGGTTTTTTCGCTCGAAAGAAGGAGCCCGCGCGCGACTTGTTGGGTGATCGTTGAAGCCCCCTGGCGCTTTTCACCTTTGGAAATGTTGATTAAGAAAGCGCGCAGAATTGCGAGGTAATTGACGCCCGAGTGTTCGAAGAACTGGTCGTCCTCGGCCGCGAGGAAGGCTTGGATAAGGCGTTTTGGGACTTTTTCGTACGGGATGAGCGTGCGGTTTTCGCGGAAATATTCACCGATTTTTTCCCCGCCGCGAGCGTAGACTTCCGTCACGAGGAGCGGTTTATAATCCTCAAGCTTGATCATTTGCGGCAGCGACGCGGCCATCGAGAACAAGACAATCGCGGCACCGACCGCCCCTAAAAGGCCGAGCACGAACAGGCCGACGAGAATTTTCGTGAATTTCATAGTGAGCCCAAGCCTCCATGGCTGCAATGCGGGATTGCGACGATTGCGGTCCCGGCCTCATCCAAATGAAACGGGACTTCTCCAACGAGGAGCGAACACGCCAGCGGCGGGCCCGCTTTTTCTCGCGAAGAACTGAACGAATTTCAATACTTTAGATCTTAGCTTGGGTTGGTCTTGTCCGCCAAGACCAACCCCGAAAGACGAGAGGACCTAGACTATTGGGCTAAGTTCGTTCCTGACTTTGGTAGAGTCGGCTCCGAGTCGCCGTAGATGATGGTTTGGCTCGATGTGCTGCCGGAGGTGCTCGTCGTGCTCGACGTCGTGCGTGGGGGTGTGATCACGGATCCGCTCGCACGACTGGTCGAAACTTGATCGAACTTTCTACAGACAGGCGGATAGCCGAGTTTGCCTGACGAATTTTCATCGACGGGTGCGCCGGCGCAGTCGCTTTGCTTATAGCCGGAGCAGAAAGATTGCAGAGCTTCGAAGGCGCCGGTCAGATTATTGAACCCTTTGCGGGCTTCAGCTTTTTCCTCTCTGCCGGGGAGATTACATTTCGCGAGCGCGCTTTTACGGATTCTTTCGCGCCTGAAGTCTTCGAGCTGCTCGCTGATGTTGCCCATTTCCTTGCTTGCGTTCGCGAGCTGGGTCTGCATTTCGGCCATGAGCTGCATTTTCTGCATCGCGATCTGATTGCTTCTCACTTGGTGGTTACGGTCGAGTTCGGCGATAGACTGCTGCAGGCTCATCACCCTTTGCGCCTTCTGCTCCTCGAGGGACTTGATCAGGGCTTGCAAAGACTCAATCGATTCTTTTTTAAGCCGTTCGAGACGGGCGACGCGATTGTTCGCGTCGGCGGTTTCGTTCGCCGTCTGAACTTCCGCTTGGAGGATTCTCGCCCGAATCTCCGCGCCGGGGTTGATTTCGCCTTTCATGCAGCGGGCGAAAACTTCGTTGTATTTACTTGTGACCTTGCGGCGTTTTTTCTTCATCTCGTTTTTCAGTTTTCTCGCCGCCGTCGAGAAGGAATAGTTCTTTACGATTTGGTTTTCCGCCTGCAGGCGGGCTTCAAATTCTTTTTCCGTTTGTTTCGCCTCGGCATCGGCGACGACCCGGCATTGGATCTCCCACTGCGCATTCATGACACCGATATTGGTTTGGAGCTCGCGGACTTTCCTTTGATAGTCCATGTACGCGACTTCGATTTCGTCGAGCTTCCTTCTCGTATCGGCCCAGGCCTGGGTCTTCTGGGATTCGACCTGAGCGATCTCTTTCTGGATTTCGTCGTTCAGTTCGCGGCGCCGTTCCTGCCATTCCTTGTCTTCTTTGAAGGCGTCTTCATCGAGCTTGTAGAGCTGATCCTGCATATCTTTGCGCTTTTCGTCCGCATCTTTTTTGGCGCGGTCGCGCTCTCTTTGCAGATCTCTCAGCTCGCGCCGGTATTCGCTGTAATCGCGGCGGGCTTCATCCGCGTCAGGCAGGAAAGCGGTGCAGCCGGCTTGAATGAAATCTTTCAGTTTTTCGCAATCTTCGTAGTGGGAGCGGTCCTCTCCGTCTTCACCCATGAGAAACTCGTCGAGTTCCTCTCGCTTTTCAACGCAGTTCGGGAGAGTCGTGGGGTCGTCGCAAACGGATTTCGGAACCCGGGACGCGGTGCAGGCATTCTTGAACTCTTTATGCGCGGCTTCGATCTTATCCAGGAGAGAATGACAATAAGGTTTTGCGCGGCCGTTGAGCAGGCCGCCTTCAATTGTTATCTGAGAAGTTCCGGTCTCGGGAACGATCAAAGCGATGGAAAGTGCGACGACACCTGTTTGAATTTTAAACGGTGAAAACGCTTTCATTTTCGTTAGCTCCCTACGCTAAAGACAAAGCAAGGAGAATGCCGTTTTTCGGTCGACACCCGTCTAACAATCTACGCCGACTTCTTTTCGGACGATCGACGGAATGAGTTTAATTTGAGCCGTATCAGGTTGAGACGTTTCGGAAAGAAAATCGGAGAAAAAAGATCCCCGCTCCTTACGGAACGGGGTTTAAAAGAAAAGAAATAGGTTTCGTGGCGCTAACAGATCTAGAAAACCCGTGTATGTTAAGGTGGGTGGCCATGGTAATGACTTTAGGCTTCTCGGCTCCCGAAGGCCGAGCTTGCACACCATCATCAGGGACAGCCCCCAATCTCTATACTTGTAGGGTTTCTTTATTCTGAGCATGCACGAAACCCAGGGACAGAATACCAGAGCGGTTTCCCGGTCGCAATGCGGCTGATGAACGGGTGTTATCGTCCGAGACGATTTTCAGGGTAGGGCGCGACTTGACGTGGGTTTAGGAACTTCGGTCCGGGGCCTAAATAGTCAAAAAATACCTTTTCTATCTCTTGGTCTTATGCATATCGTCCGAGTGCCGGCCGAGAAGAGGGTGTCTTAGGTAAGGAACCCTCAATGACGATCGCCCAGCTGGATCATATCTTTCCGTATATTTGTTTCGCATACGGCGCATTTATGACTATTACGTTGAATTTGCCCGTACTTGCGCGTATTGCGGATGAGCGTTTCCCAAAGCCGCTGATCGATCAATGGCGCTCGCATCGTGGGTTAGGCCTGTTGTGTCTCTTTCTCGGTGCGGCTTGGATCTTACAAAATCTGTGGTTCTAAAAATTTTTTGTTTATCAAACTGCCTGTGGAAAGGTGCGTCTGCGTCATTGGCGTCGCTTATAGCTTAGGGTGAAAGGCCACTTGGCTTGACTGGTTTTTAAAGGCGAGGTTAGTTTTCCCGGAATGGCGAAAGATCAGCTCGGTTGGGATGAAATTCTGAATGGGGGAATGAATCCGGTGCAGTCGGAGGGCCCCTCCTCGCCAGAAGCCGTCGAACCTGAAAAAGAGAAAAAGCCGCGCAAGACCCGTGCTTCTTCGAAATCGAAAAAGAATTCTGTTGAGTCTCCAACCGAGACGGAAAGCGCGACGAATTACTCCTCAAAGGATTGGGGAAAGCTCGAGTTCGCTCCCAGAACTTCCACGGAAGAAACGACGTCGCAGTCGTTCGTCCGAGAACCGATGGAAGAAACGGTAGTGGATGATGATCCCAATGCGGATGAATCGGACGAAACGCTTCCGCTTCAAGAAGAAGAACCTCGGGTTTTAACTGTTTCCGAACTGAATAGGTACATCCGCGATCTCCTTGAAGGAGAGTTCCCACTCCTTTGGCTGAAAGGCGAAATCTCGAACTTCAAAGCCCATACCTCGGGACATTTCTATTTCAGCCTTAAAGATGAAAAATCGCAGATCAATGCGGTGATGTTCCGGGGCTTCAACTCGCAGCTTCGTTTCAAGCCGGAAGACGGAATGGAAGTTTTGGTCCGCGGGAAGGTGACAGTTTATGAACCTCGCGGAAATTACCAAATCTTCTGTGAAACAATGGAGCCGGTTGGAGCCGGGGCTCTACAAAAGGCATTTGAGCAACTGAAGGCGAAGTTGCAAGCGGAAGGTCTTTTTGATCCTTCACGTAAGCGCCCGATCCCTCGTCTGCCCCGGCACATCGCAATTGTGACATCGCCGACCGGAGCCGCGATCCGCGATATCCTAAACATTCTCGGAAGACGCTTCAAAGCGGTCCAAATCACTCTTGTCCCTTGTAAAGTTCAGGGTGATCAGGCACCGGCGGAAATCATTCAAGCGATTGAATTGGCGAGTCGGCTTTCGGATGTCGACGTGATGATTGTCGGTCGCGGCGGAGGCTCCATTGAGGATCTCTGGGCTTTCAACGATGAAGGTGTCGCTCGCGCGATTGCCGCATCGAGGGTGCCCGTTATTTCCGCCGTCGGGCATGAGATCGATTTTACGATCGCGGACTTCGTCGCCGATCTTCGAGCGCCGACTCCGTCGGCCGCGGCGGAACTCGTCGTGAAGGATGCCGCTGACCTGATGGATCGCATTGGCTCCTTGAAGCGGAGCCTCAACTTCTTGACGTTACGTCATTTGAACGCGCTCCGTGAAAAAAGCCATCAGATCGGCAAGCGGTTGGTTGATCCGCAAAGGCGGATTCAAGACGCGTCCATGCGCTGTGATGAATTGACACAGCGGCTGGAGGCGGCCGTTATGCGGCTTCTGAACGATCGGCGATTGCGGGTCGAACTTCTTCGGAACCGCATGGGTACTCCTCTGGGGCAGATCGAAAAAGAAAAGGAAGTTCTGGTCGGATGGGCGGCGAGATTGAGGACCGGAATGGCGAACATCTTGCTCCGCAAGCGCGAGCGGATGGAGCTTCAAATGGCGGTCCTTGATTCGTTGAGTCCGCTCAAGGTACTTGACCGCGGTTATTCGATGGTGATGGTCGAAGGTAAAATCGTCACACATGCGAGAGATTTAAGCGTCGGTACGAATGTTCACGTGCGCATGTGCGAGGGCTCGTTCAA
>CALBDW010000055.1 GCA_937927435.1 uncultured Bdellovibrionales bacterium | reverse complement strand
GAGATGATCGCCAAAATGGAGGAGGACGGCCGGTCGAGAATTGGTCTTTAGATAAGTCTCCAAATTCTTCATTGCTTGTGCTGATTCACGTAAACGATGCAGGTAATTGCTCAAATTGAGGTTCGCTTCCGGACTGAAGTCTTTGAATAAATTTTGGTTGAACGGCGGTTTTAGGTTTTCTAGGGGATCGGAATGGGGCCCGTGCTGGTGGATTGTAAGGACAAATAGAAACAACGGTTGGGTTGGAGTCTTGCTTTTAAAATCCTCATAAACCTTCAAAGCTGCATCAAAAATTTCTTGATCAGATGAGCGCCAACTGAATTTTAAATCGTCAGAGTCATAAAAGGCATCAACGCCATATGTTTGGTAAGCGTCATAAGCATTAACAAAATGGCGCTTTACCGGATAAATGACTATGTTTTGATAACCTAAGTTTTTGAGATGATTGAATAGAGAATGACGAACTCGCGGCGCAACAGTAAACGGGGCAAAGATCGCCCCGGTTCCAAACAGGCGATGAGGCAAGCCGACAACAAACGCGAATTCAGACAGCCAGGATGCTCCCCCAAACGTATGAACAATGAGTCGTCCGTGTGAAAGAGTGTTTGAGTCCGCCTTAAATAGATCAGATTGGCAATATTGAGCCGGGCATCCCTCGATAATGTCCGGGTTAAAGGTTGACTCTTCAAAGATGGCGAATAGATCAGGCTTGATTTCTGGAAATTTGCTGGGGACTTGAGGGGGGGTAATTTCCACTAGTTCCTTTAGAGGCGTTGAAAATCTGGGTTTAGGCAGATCGATTTGCATCCTCGAGATCGATGCGAGAAATAAATTTATTGGATTTTCATTCGACCATAATAGCTTTGAGACCTGAATCTCACGAATCGCTTTGCTTTGCGGAGCGCCTTCCAAAAGCATGAAGCCGCTAAGAGGGAGAGCGCCTAAACAGAAAAGTCGAATACTCCAAAACGAAAAATTTGAAAATGAAAGAGGGCGTTCGAACTTAAAAGTCGCGAAAATCAAAAGTCCGATTGCGAACGCAACAACTATATCGCTCCAGAAAAGTGAAATGTAACTGTCAAGTATCTCTGCTGTTGAAGGGCGAAAAAAGTAGAAGACGTCCAATCCGAAAAGCGGCATTCCGAGAAGTTTAAATTTTTCTTTGCTTGTAAAACGGATTGTATATCCAATGGCGATAACAAGTACTGCGCTTGATCTCCATTTTAGTGTGAGAGCGGATAAAAACAGAAATCCGCATATTAAGTGGAAAGCGATAAAAAGGCGTAGCTCGCTCGCTTCTCGAATAAGGAGATCTCGAAAGGAGAGCAGTAACAAAACGGGAATTAAGCCGTTAAAAAAGAATTTACGCAAAGTTGTTTTTCGTAGAGCCGTGTCTCGAACGTTCATATCAGTATTGTAACGGCTGG
This sequence comes from uncultured Bdellovibrionales bacterium, assembly GCA_937927435.1. Taxonomy (GTDB): domain Bacteria; phylum Bdellovibrionota; class Bdellovibrionia; order Bdellovibrionales; family JAMPXM01; genus CALBDW01. The sequence goes on along the minus strand of CALBDW010000055.1, from coordinate 815 downwards.
TGGCTTCCGAGTTGCCTATTATGCGCTTTTGGCATTGGGGTCCGTACTGAATGCAATATCGATGGGACCGCCATTCGACCGTTAGGCTTGCGAAACTGGTTGTTGAAGTCAAGGGATTGAGTCAAAATTTTGGAGAAGAGCCTATTAAACCATCCCAGATGTAACACCCTATTGTCGGGAAAACGGGATATCGGGAAGAACGCGAGAGCGGGACTGAGTATGACTCTATACATAATCGCGTTTAGGAGTCTTCAGGAGCGTTTTGGCTACCAATTGGCCCCACGCTGATCTTGAGTCAGCCGATTGCTAGCTTTAATGAACGGCCATAGGGAACCGTATCACACCCTGTATACCCGGACTCGTTGTCTGAGATCCATTAAACAGAGTTCGGAACTCGGCTTCCGTCTGTTTTTCCGATCAAAGAGTTGACTTGAAGCAATACTATTTTTCGCGTCATGCGAACGTGTTGCGCCTCGGCTTCTAACCTTCTTTAGGAAGAGTTTTTTCGGCTTAGGCTTGATGACGATGTTGCCGAAGCAGGGTGATAGCTTGACCCTTTGGCTGGCCCTTCGGAAACTCATCAGCGCTATCGTTATTCTAGTCAAGCTTCTATTATTAGGGCAGGCCGCCGTGTCCTATTTAAATTGGGTGTCTTTCAAATCGCATTTTGAAGCCTTCCCGAAATTGACTATTTCGGCCGAGCTAAGCACAATGCGGAGGCAATTGTTTACCATGGACAGTGTAACAATACTGATACCGGTATATAACGAAGCCTTGGCTATTTACGAGTTGTTACGACGGGTAACGCTGGTCGA
>CALBDW010000054.1 GCA_937927435.1 uncultured Bdellovibrionales bacterium | reverse complement strand
TCGTCGATGACCGCTCGGTTTCTCGTTCGCACGCGAAGCTCTCGCTTTTGGGCGGCGATGTTTACATTCTCGATCTTGAATCGTCGAACCGAACGGTGGTGAATGACGAGGCCCTGCCTCCGCTCGTTCCGGTGAAGCTCAATAACAACGACCAAATCAAAACGGGCAACGTTTTGTTCAAATTCCTTGAACGCGGTTCGATCGAAGCGCACGCGCTGGAGCAGCTTCAAAATAAGAGCGAAAAGGACCCGCTCACGGGCGTCTACAATAAGGGAGCGCTCGATGTGAAGGGTGCCGAAAGCTTCAAGCGCGCGAAGATTTTGAAAGTACCCCTGAGTATCGCGGTTTTCGATATCGACCACTTCAAGAAGATCAACGATACATATGGACATCCGGCGGGCGACTACGTTTTGAAGGAGCTTGCCTCGGTGATTGGGACACGGTTGATCCGCTTGGACGATTTCTTCGCCCGTTATGGGGGTGAGGAGTTCGTCGTTCTCCTTTTCGGAAGCAACTTGCAACAGGCCCTCGAAATCGGGGAACGCTTGCGGACGACGATCGAGGCTCATCCATTCGTTTACCAAGGAACGAAGATTCCGGTGACGATTTCGGTGGGAGTCGCGACGAAAGAGCCCGAGATGGCGTCATGGGAAGAGCTCTTCAGCAAAGCGGACACCGCTCTGTATGCGTCGAAACGTAACGGCCGCAACCGTGTGACGGCCGCATCATAAACCGTTCGACTATAAGTTGAATTCATGTCACCTAAAAGCTTGGCTCGGTAGCAAAGCGCTCCGCTTTTATGTGAAGCACTTTGCCGCCGTAGAAAAACGACACTCCTTTTTGAACGCAATTCCTAGGACTGAAGTCCTGATAACACGAGCAGAACGCTTTTAATTCGCGCTCGGTGCGAAAAACGGGGTCAACGCGCGCCTGCTTTCAACGGCATTGAATATGCTTACTGGTTCAGCAGCGGCTTCCCGAGCCGACGAAAGGACAGGATGAGTCCAGTTCTTTCCCGGTCCGGTGCCACCGTCGGAGGCAGGTCGTTATACTGCGAGTCCGAAAAAATGGTGGATGGCATTAACCGGACCGGCCGAACGGCAGGTCTAATGGGGGGCGAAAGGAGCACGATGAAGTCCGATATCGAGCTCATTTCAGAAGTCAAAGCCGGGAACCGTAAATCGTTCTCTGAACTCGTTCAGAGACATCAACGGGCTCTGCTCAGACTGAGCTTGCGCTTTACGAAAGAGCAGGCTCTAGCCGAGGACATCGTCCAAGAGAGCTTCATCAAGGCGTACCAGAAGCTGCATCTCTTCGAGGGACGATCGAGCTTCAAGAGCTGGCTGTATCAGATCGCTTTGAACACGGCCCGCAACAAGTACCGGAACCGGTTCGGGGAGAACGCGCCGGAAACCGTGAATTACGAAGATGTTCCGCTCGGAGTCGACCCTGGCGCCGAAACGGGAATGTTGAGGGCCGATATGAGAAAATTCATCAGAGCCGAAGTCGACCGTCTGCCGGAACGGCAGCGGATCGCATTGACGCTAAGGATTTTCGAAGACTTGAGCTTCAAAGAGATCGCCGAAATCATGCAATGCCCGTATGATACGGCGAAGGCCAACTATCGTCATGCGCTTCTCAAGTTGAAGGCGCGTATCGAGGCTCTTGAGCTTAATGATGGAATGGGGAGCGAAATGGGATGGATTGAAAATCTATCGAAAGCAGTTCCGGAGGTGGACGTGTGAGCCAGGTATCGATGTGGGGTGGTCTTTACGATGAGAACTGGTGGCTAGAGTATCTAGAGGGCGAACTCGAACCCAGTTTGAAGGAAGATCTAAAGATTCTACTTAAAAATTCGCCGGCGGACCGCAATTGCCTGAACCAACTTGAGCGGGTGAAGAACCTGGTCAAGGAATCGGACGAGGAAGCTCTTCCTGAAGACGGGCGCTATTACGACGATTTGCACGACCGGATTATTGCCGCTATCGAGGAGGAGCCTTTGGCCAGCGAAGAAAAAGAGGAGGATAAGCCGGTCAACGAGGTCAAGCGGAGCTGGACGGCTTCCGTTTGGTGCGCGTTCGCGCGCCGTTGGATGCCCGTTCAACCGAGGAAGTTCGACTTTTACTGAGGTTCTTTCTCCCGGTTCTCGCGAGCCGCTTTTTCAAGTTCGAGCTTCGGATCTTCGGCTTTCTCAAGCGATTTGCAGAATTCCAGCATTTTTTGGAAATCGCTGCCCAAGCTTGAAAACGCGGCTTCGAAGTCGTCCAGATTGTCGAAGTAAAGCTGGTAGTTTAATAGCTTCGCGTTGTTTAATTCACTGTTCTCAAATCCGTCATAGCGCCGTGGATCCTTGAGGCGCGGGCGGATTTCTTTTTTGAACCGCGCGGTGATTTCCTTAAATCGTTCCTTACGAATCTCTTCGGAAATTTCTTTTCCTTTCCTTTGCTCGTACCACTCTTCAAGCAGTTTCAGTTCTTTCGACATGAACTCGCTGAACAGGCGCTCGTCGTGTTCTTCCTCTGTGATCAGCCGGATGGTTGGTCCGTTCGGGCCTTCTTTGCTCCGATAGAACTCGAGAGTGCCTTTTTGCCCGATGAAGACCGCGAGCCGTTCGTTAAAGTCGACGTGGTTTTTGATGTAAATGGTCGCATGCACGGTCTCATGAATCACGGTTTCGACAAGTTCGTGATCCTTATAGCGGAGCATGCTTGAGAGAAGTGGGTCGCTGAACCAGCCGAGCGTGCTATAGGCCGAAACGCCACGCACGTGTGTGTCGAAACCTTTTTTCGAAAGGCTCTCGGCTTCCGTTTTCGCTTCATCCGGTGAAAAGAAACCTTTGTAGGGCACGGAACCTACGATGGGAAACCACCACGTGTACGGCTTCAGCTCATAGCGGTAGGCCGCGTTGACGACGTATGTGACATAGGGACGGTCCAAGTGAACGTAGGTGCGGTAGTTTTCCGTGCGCTTGAGACCGAGATTTTTTTCCGCGAATTCGATGGCTTCCATTGCGAGCGCGAGCTTTCTTTTCTCTTCTTCGTTGAGCTTGGGATCGTTCAGAGCTTGGTCGATCCGAACTCGCGAATTGAGAAGGCTTAACTGGTTGTAAGCGCTCTTGACGAGATAGGTGACTTGGCAGCCGTTTAGGAGCGGGAGTAGAGAGATCAGAACAAGAACGAGAGTCCTGCGCGTCCGAACCAATCGACCGTTACGGGTTCCGTGCTCAATGGGCGGCTGCTCCAAGCGTCGACTCCTAGCCTCAGTGACCAGTTATTCGTCAATGAAATACGGACGCCGAAGCCCGCGCTCGGAGCGAGCCCTTTCGCGTCTTCACGCTCGCGCGCGGCGAAAGTGGCGTCCTGATACTTGTATTGGTCTAACAGTTTCTTGGAGATGATGTAAATCGCCCCCGCTTTCAAGTACGGGCGGATCGCCGACTCACGGCCACCGAAGGTATAGACAAAATCCAAGCCCGCCGTAGTGTAGTACAGATACGTCACATGCCCGGTCGGCTGGTTTTCGGAGACCACGCGCTTGTTGCGTCCATCCGTGTAGCTCAACTCGATCGCCGAAGCTTCGTTGAGGTAATACGCGATCGAGCCGGTTATCGATGTCGACTCGTCGTACGCGTAGGTGTCGATATTTGAGCGCCGATATGTTCCCGACGCACCGATTTCGAAAACGCCTGCGAACGCCTCGGTAGCTGCAAGCAGAGTCAGCGTGGCGAGAACTGAAAGTGAGAAGCGGCGGACTAACGATCCGAATGAGTTTGCAGTCATTCTGTGTTCAGTTTAGCAAGTGAGAGCCCGCCACGGGGTCCAGAACCTTGAGAGCGCGTCGAATCAGGGCCAGCCCTAGGGTGGGCCGACGTGGATTTAACGGTCGGCGTAGCGGGTGGAGCCGATGTTAACGCTGAAGGCGTAGAGGATGTGAATGTTGCCGTCTTCCTTGATCATTTCTTTCGGCGGATTCGGGAATTGGTAAGCTTCGCGGAAGGCTTGAACAGGAGCCGCGTCTAGGGCGCGGGAGCCTGACCCTTCCATGAGAATCGCTTTCACAAAACGGCCCTCGGAATCGAGAATGACTTCCAGCTTCGTGGTCCAAACGGCCTTTCGGCCTGGGCGCTGGAATTCAGTGGGCGAGTTGTAAACAGCCGCGCGGGCGTACGCGACCCAGCGGCCGCGAATCATTTCTTCCATGCGCGAGTAGAATGAATAGTACAGGTGCTTGTCGGTATTAAGAGCGGTGAAATCGCCGAACTTTATCGTGTCAGGAACGACTTCGCCGAATGTCGACAGGCCCGCTTCGAGCCCCGTCGTGTTCTTAAGCGGGTTGAACGGCTCGTCGTCCACTTGGCCCGAAAGGCCGCCGATCCGTACGTCGCGTTCGCCCTCGCTTTCCGCAAGTTCTTTCTGTGCACGCTCTAAGATAGACTCCGGTGTGAAATCGATCTTCTTTCCGGTGTTCCCATTCTGTTTCGCTTGTCGGGATGATCCGATTCCGCCGCGGTTTTTGGTTTGATCGACAAGCCGGGCTCTCTGTTCTTCAATGACGTAACGGTCTTCTTCCGAGGCGAAATCCGTTTTCTTCTTTTCCTTCGTCAAAAGCTCTTCTGGAATCTCCACGGAACGCACGATTTGTTTCGAATCACGTGGTGGTTGGCGGGGCCGTCGCGGCAGCTCCGGTTGTTCCAAAAGCTCCACGAAGTTCTGTCTCGCATTGAGACGCGGGCTGTACGAATCCTGCGGCCATACCGCCAAGAGGGCGGCGATTATCACGTGGAGAATAAGACTGATGGTAAGTCCCCGAAAGTACCGCATTTTCTTATAACCCTATCGGGCGCTCTGCCTTTTGTCTATCACAGCTGACTCAAGCTGTGACGCTTTTTTCCCGATAAATATGATGTCGCTGTTAAAGGAAGGTGGGGGTTCAATGAATAAAGCCAGTAATGTCATTGATTTAAGATCCCGTCTGAAGAGCCATAGCCCGACCCAAAGCCGGGAACAAGGCTTGGGGGCGGTGGTCGATATGACCGAGCGCCGCAATGAAATGTTAACACACGAGCGACGGAAAGTGCGGCGGACGATCCTGACGGAATTCATCAGTGCCCACATCGTGATTCCTGAACGCGGCCTCCAGAAAGTACAGCTCTATGATGTTTCCGAAGACGGTATCGCTTTCGACCTCGATGGGAACATTGGAAAATTTTCACCCGGCGACGAAGTCGGCTTCCGCATCTACCTGAACCAGCAGGTATACTTCCCGTTTGTCATTACCGTTACAAACGTGCGGGCGGTTCCTGAAGAGGGCGTGAATCGGCACGGGGGAACGTTCGTAAAAGGTACGATTAACGACGTGGCGCTGCATCACTTCGTGAAATTTATCGAGACGGTAAGCGCGGGTCTTAGAACGGATCACGGAGACGTTCTGGTGTCTGGACTCCGTTGGTAACTTAAATCCTCCACTCCGACGCGAATTTTTTGTGTACAACCGTCGGCGAATGTCATGCAATGGACATAGGGCCTGCTGCGAAGCCTTCCATTGACGGAGGGCCGGTTGAAGGTCCAATGGCCGGATCCGGGAAGGGCTGAGCCCTTACCATCCGAAAGGCCGGATCCAAGGAGGAGGAGTGGCCGATTCCCTTGCAGCCGTCATTTCGGGCGGTTCAACTCGTAAGGTTATTTTGGACACCAACGTTATTCTTTTTGATGCGCTCGCCATTAAGAAGTTCGTCGACGCCGACATCCACATTCCGATCTCCGTGATCGAAGAGGTGGATCGCTTCAAGCGGGATCTCGGCGAAAACGGACGCAACGCTCGTCAATTCAGCCGGTTTATCGACCATTTGCGCGCCCAGGGGCCGCTGTCCCAAGGTGTGAAACTCGAAAACACCTCGAGCGTCGTTTACGTCAATACGGACTTCAAGTTCGAGGGTATGCCAGCGGAGTTGGATCCGAACAAGGCGGACAACCGCATCTTGGCGACTGCCTTGGCTCTGCAGAAGAAATATCCGAACGCCACGGTCGAATTGGTGACGAAGGATATCAACCTTCGCATCAAGGCGGACGTTTTTGGTGTGAATGCGAAGGACTACGAGCCCGAAAAAGTCGATATCGAAGATATGTACAAAGGGCATCGGGAAGTCGTCGTCGATCCCGAAATAATAAACAAATTCTATAAAGACCGGCTCCTCACCGATGAGACGTTCGGATTGGTCGCGAACCAGTACATTGTGATGCGTGACGCTTCCAATCCGAGCCACAGTGCCATCGGGCGCATGAGCGAAAAAGATGGAGGAATCGTCCCGCTGATCACGCCCACGGAAAGTATCTGGGGCATTCATCCGAGAAATGTCGAGCAGACGTTCGCGATGGATTGCCTCTTGAATGACGAGATTTTGTTCGTCTCGTTGGTTGGTAAGGCGGGAACGGGGAAAACCCTGTTGGCTCTCGCCGCAGGACTGTACAAAACATTGGATGAAGGGCGCTTCCAGCGTCTCCTCGTCAGCCGTCCGATTTTCCCTATGGGGCGTGATCTCGGCTACCTGCCCGGTGACGTCGAGCAAAAACTGAATCCTTGGATGCAGCCGATCTTCGACAACGTCGAGTTCCTCATGGGAGCCGATAAAAAAGCCGCCGGACGGGCCCAAGAGCTGATCAACCAAGGTATGCTCAACATCGAACCTCTCACCTACATCCGGGGGCGTTCGATTCCGAACCAGTATCTGATCGTCGACGAAGCTCAGAACCTCACACCCCACGAGATCAAAACGATCGTGACCCGCGCGGGCGAGGGGACGAAGGTGGTTCTGACGGGCGATGCTTATCAGATCGACAATCCCTATGTGGACAGCGCGACAAGTGGTCTCACCTACTCGGTCGAGCGGTTCAAAGGGCAAAGAATCTCGGCCCACGTCACACTCACAAAAGGAGAAAGATCGGAATTGGCGGAACTGGCCGCCAATATCCTGTAATTTTGTTGACTTGAGTCGGGCGCAATGCTCGACTCCCGCCCAAACCAAACAACCAAAAGAGGAGGGGGACCATGACCCCGAAAGTCATCAGCTTCCACTACACACTCAAAGACGCCAACGGCGTCGTTTTAGAATCGTCGTTCGGCGATGAACCGCTCAGCTACCTCGAAGGGGTCGGTCAGATCATTCCGGGGCTCGAGGACGCCATGCGCGGCTTGAAGAAGGGCGACAAGAAGTCGATCCTTGTGAAAGCCGCTGATGCCTACGGTGAACGTGAGCTCGATTTGATCGTTCAGGTTCCCCGTTCGCAAATTCCGAAAGACGATGTCGCTGTGGGCGACCGCTTCCAGGCCGACGCCGGGAACGGTTACACGCAAATCGTAGTTGTCACGGCTGTGAGCGATACGCACGTCACTCTTGACGGCAACCATCCTTTAGCGGGCCAAGACCTGAATTTCGACGTTGAAGTGGTCGATGTTCGCGAGGCCACGGCCGAGGAAATAGCACACGGCCATGCGCACGGCCCCGGTGGTCATCACTGATGAAAAGGCCGCTCCGGCAGCGGCCTTTCTTTCTTGAACTTAGTTCGGTTTGATCAAAACCGCTGTCGCCAGTTCGCCGCGGATTTTGACGCGAAAAATGTCTTTTTTCTCCAAGTCGGGAAAGCGGGTGAGAGCTTGGTGTAGGCTCTCCCTGTCGGAACTCAATAAAACGCCGCGAAATTTGCCCGGTTCTGCATATCGCAAAACGTTTTTGAGAATCCCCTCATAGAGTCGAGCATTCGTCTTGCGGTCACCGTAGCGGAGACCGAACGGGAGATTGGCAAGAAGAAGCGTGACGTTCTCGAAGTTTTCGTTCCGGGAGTCGCCGCAAACGAGCTTGAGGCCGGCGACGTGCCCGAGGTTGGACCTCGAAATTTCTATCGCCGCCTTGTCGATATCGACTCCGATCAATCGGGCTGACGGCGCATAGGCGTACGCTTCGGCGAGCAAAGTGCCGGAGCCGCAAACGGGATCCACGACGATGTCATCGTTTTTCGGCGCTCCCGCGAAAGCCATTGCGGCGGCAATGGGCGGAGGCAAGCTCGCCGCGCGCTCGGCGACGCGCGCTTCGCGCCCTTCCGTATGGTGGCTTTTAGTGACGGGAATGCCGAAATAAAAAGCCTCGTCGATACAGAACACCCAAACTTCGTCCTCAACGTCGGCGAATTCGTATCCGCGAGCGGCCGTTTCCTTGTGAAGCCAGCGCGCGAGATCGTGTCTTTCGAAAACCCGGCCCGCCACTTGGACGACAAGGCGCCGGGGACCCAGCTGCGCGAGCTCTTCCGTTAAAACGTCGAGTTGGCGCTTTGAAATCTTGTAACGGCCGAAGACGGGACAACGGTAGACGGCTTCGGCGATTCTCAAGCGGTTCAAGACCGCGTTGTTTTTCACGCGATTCATGAAGAGAAGATCGTGATTCCTCTGTCTTTTGATGAGAACGTCCTGCTTTCTTTCGAGAGCGCCCGCAAAGACCATTTCTTTTTTCAATAGTTGCGCCAGGCCGGGTGGTGACTGAAGAAGCCAGGCCTTGGCGGCGCCGATTTTTTCACCCGCGCTTTTCATTAAGGCACCACGAATGTCCAGAGGGTTATGCCGACGGAAGACAACAAGAGGCTCAAGAAGGTGAGTTGCATTCCGCGTACGCGCCCGAACGAAGGGCCGTCGGAATCGGCCAGACCGTGCGCGTGCAGGAGCCGTCCCGCTAAAAGGGAGAGCCCACAAAGGTGAAGGTACCAAGCGGGGGCCTGCACGAACTCAAGTCCGATGAGGAGGATGAGACCCATCGGAACGTATTCGGTGTGATTCCCGTGAACTCGGATCATTCGTTCCAGCTCGGGATGGCCACCTGTCCCGAGCGAGACCCGGTACTTTTGGCGCAGGCGGATCACGCGGTAGGCGTGCAGGATCGTCAGTAAGCCGAAAACCGTGAAATAGGGCGCTGAATGCATATGCGGCGAACCTAGCATTTCGGCCTAGCGCCGTCCAGTAGGTGTCTCATCCTCAGTCCAGAATTCGTCGTTGGGGGCCGAGCGGACTTCAGGACCGCCGAGTGTCTACCGATGAGACTCTCAGAGGCTCAAGAGTTCTAACAGCGATGTCATGGAGGACGTATGCTGCATCTTCAAGGTGACCTTCAAGCCGTGTTCGACACCCTTTATGATATGGGGGTGATCGAACCTATATTGAATAAGGATTGGAGACCGGTGCTTGAAGAGATAAGCCAGGGCAGTCCGAGGCTTATGCATGCGATTCGCATCGTGAACAGCTGTCAGAACGACCGCACGCTCTTGCGCGCCGAGCTTTCAAAAATGGATTGGAAGTCTCTTGAGTGTCTCGCAATGGAGGTCGCTCGTGAATACGCGGACTATCACATGCGCCAGACGGTTCATTAATACCTGGAATGCTTTCCTGAGAAAGAGCGTCTCCCTGTTCGCGGTCGGGGCCGCCGCTCTTTTGATCGCGGAACCGTTCGCGCACGCGGAATGGAAGGTCGACTTTTCCCGCCGGGTGAGCGCCCAGCGCCAGAAGGAATTGACGGAAGCCGGGAATGCGGCGGCTGGCGGGCGGATTCCGGCTTCGATGACTCCCGTCGAAGCGACTGATGAAAAAGAAGAAACGAAAAGCTTTCTCAGTGCGCTCTTTGAATCCGGCGAACCGGTCCAAGACATCGTCATTCTTCATACGCAAAAGGGTTTCGTTCCGTCTACGGTACGTGTCCGAAAAGACGGGCGTTATCGCGTTCACGTCGTAAACGTGAACGAGCAGGAGAAAAACGTCAGTTTCATTCTCGACGCTTTCTCCGAGTATCACGCAACCTACTACGGCCAAGTGAAAGTCTTTTTTCTGGAGCCGAAAAAAGAAGGCGCGTATTCGTTCCAGTCGCCTGAAACTTCATCCGAGGGACGCTTGATCGTATTCAGCCCCGAGATCACCGTCCGCACGCCGGCATCTATGGGAGAACGTTGATCATGATCGCATCCAGCGGTGTCCTGCAGGTTTTTCAAGACGCGATTCGCAACAACCTCGCGCCCATTCTGCATTTGTGGGAAGACCCAACGGTCACCGAAATCTTGATCAACGGTCATCAGGAAGTCTTTGTCGAAAGAAAAGGGAAGCTCGAGCGGACCGACGCTCAATTCCGATCCGAAGACGATCTCATCGCGGCCATCAACTCGATTGCGCAATCCGTCGGCAGGCGCATCAGCTGGGAAGAGCCGCGCCTCGATGCGCGCTTGCCCGACGGCTCGCGGATACACGCCGTGATTCCTCCGTGCGCCCGTAACGGTCCGACGGTCTCCGTGCGGAAATTCACGCAAAGCAAAATTACGTTTAAGGACTATATCAAAATGGGCGCCATTACTCCGGATGCCGCTCATTTCCTCGAGATCTGTATGTATCTCGGGAAGAACACGCTTGTGAGCGGGGGTACCGGCTCCGGTAAAACGACGCTCCTTGGCCTTCTCTGCAACCGCATCCCTAAAGGTCAACGCATTATTGTGATCGAGGATGCGTCCGAACTCACGATCGAGTACGAGCACGTCGTACGTTTTGAGACCCGGATGGCCGATGAGCAAGGGCGCTATGAAGTGACGATGAGAGATCTCTTGAAGAGTTCTCTCCGTTTGCGTCCCGATCGCATCATCGTGGGCGAGGTGCGCGGTGCTGAAGCGTTTGACCTCGTGCAAGCCATGAACACCGGCCACAACGGTTCCATGGGGACGATCCACGCCAACAGTCCCGCAGATGCGCTTGTTCGCCTTGAGTCCCTCGCAATGGGGGGGGATACGAAGATCAGCGACCGGGCGATGCAGTACTCGATCGCGAGCGCGATTGATATCGTCATCCAAATCTCGCGTCTGCAAGACGGTTCCCGCCGGATCATGTCGATTTCGGAAGTGCGAGGGCTCGACAAGAACCACAATTACGAAGTGGTGCCGATTTTCGACATGCCTCATCTCGTGCGCGGACCTGACGGCCGTTTGATCGGGAGCATTGAGCCAACAGGTGAAATCCCATCCTTCATGAAAGAGATCGAGGATAACCGTATCCCGTTCCCGCGTTCGAAGTTCTTTCCCCCGAAGAAATCCGCTTAAATCCGCTAAAACTGGCTCACAATCGTGGGGATGAGCCGTTAAGGCTCAAAAAAGCGATGTCACATCCGCTCTTGAGCGCGATCACCACGGAAGTGAGCCAGTTTGAAATCCGCTCCAGGGCTCTCGGCACAATGCTGTGCGTCGATATCAAGGAGAGCTTAGGGCGTTTACAGGAACTTGATGCGTAGTGCCTTCCTCCTTTGTTATGCCTCTTTCTTGAGCAGAACGGCCGACACACTTGTCTCGATGGGCGAGAAAGGGATAGAAAGCCCCAGTGCTGTTCAGCTGTAAAATCACGCATTCCGTTTTGACCTATCTCGATCGGAGGGGTGAGGACCTCGGGGCCCTCAACGACTTTTGTGATTGGCCGACGGAGTTTTTGCGTGACCCGTCAAGTTGGCTTGAGGCGGATAAGATGGAGAATCTCCTCCGCCTGATTGACCAGGAGTATGGGCGAGATCCGCGCTTTGACGGCAACTTGATGGAAATCGTCGGGCATCACAGCAAAGACCTTCGCGCTTGGGGCGTTCTCGACAGCGTTCTCCGGATGGTTCAATCACCCAAGGATCTTTTTGCCCAGCCCGAACGACTGCTTTCTTACTTCATCAGTCCGGCGCCGCCCGTGGGCGAGTTGCGCCGCGAAACGACCGGCGTCAGTTTCGTGTTGCCGGTCTCGGAAATGCAGTTCCCGCTCGTGACGACTTACTTGCGCGCGGCGCTTGAGGCGCTGCCGACCTACATCAATAAGCCCATGGCTAGCGTCACGTGGGATAACAGCCGCGTTCGCATTTCGTGGTCCGAAAACCAAGTGAGCCTTTTCGGCGACGATCAGAATTCCGATTTGTCCCTCCATCCGGAACTCTTGCGCAGTATTTTGCACAATCTCGAATCGAGCCAAAAAGAGCTCGAAGAAATGAAGCGCGCGCTCATCGAAAAAGAAAACGAACTCGAAAAACTGCGGGCCGAAAAAGCGAAGAAAGACGCGAAAACTTCCGCCAATTCACCCGAAATTCTCTCGAAAGTTTCAACGATTCTGCATGATATCTACCGCTTGGGCGATTATTTTGCTCGTGGCCAGCAATTGATCACGCTTTTGATTGCGCAAGGCCGGCAGACGCCACAGGTGCGTGAGGCCATGAGACGGGTCGATTGGGATTACGTATCGAAAGAGGCACCCGAGACGATCAGCCGGACCGTGGCTGAATTGCAGGAGCTCGTTGAGCAGCAAAGGACGGGGGCGATCAGCCGTTCGCCGTCGACCCGGGGCAAATCGTCACCTTCGGCACAAAAAACGTTCGATGAATTTCTCTCTGTTTCATCACTTGAACATCATTAAGCCAAGGAGTCTTTCATGAACGAAATCACGCTCTGCCGCGCGCGCGAAATTCTCGACAGCCGCGGCAATCCTACGATCGAAGTCGATATCCATCTGGCAAGCGGAGCGGTGGGGCGTGCGGCGGTCCCCTCAGGGGCGTCGACAGGAGCCCATGAAGCCGTCGAGCTTCGCGACGGCGACAACCGTTACCACGGCAAAGGCGTGCGTCGTGCGGTCGCGAACGTGAACGAGGTGATCGCACCCGAAATCATCGGAATGAACGCCGCCGATCAAGTCGCTCTCGACCGGCGCTTGATCGAACTTGATGGTACTTCCAACAAAGGCAAGCTCGGTGCAAACGCGATTCTGGGCGTTTCGCTCGCCGCCGCGAAAGCGGTCGCCCAGTCGTGCGGACTGCCGCTTTACAGGTACGTCGGCGGCAGCAATGCATACCGTCTTCCGGTTCCCCTCATGAACGTCATCAACGGCGGAGCCCACGCCGACAATGGCCTGGATGTTCAGGAGTTCATGATCGTGCCCGTCCGCGAAAGCTTCAGCGAATCCTTGCGCGCGGGCTCGGAAATCTTCCACGCGCTCAAGAAAATCCTCAACAAGAAAGGCCTTTCGACGGGAGTCGGTGACGAAGGAGGTTTCGCCCCCAAGCTCGGCGGTAACCGTCAAGCTCTCGAACTCTTGGTTGAGTCGATCGAAGCTGCCGGCTACAAGCCCGGTGAAGATGTCTTCCTGGCTCTTGACGTCGCGGCGACCGAGCTTTTCGAAAACGGCAAGTACCGCTGGGAAGGTTCTCTGATCACAGCGGAGGAACTTGCAAAAGTCTATACGGCTTGGGCGCAAGCGTTCCCGTTGGTGAGCATCGAGGACGGATTCGCCGAAGACGATTGGGACGGCTGGAAAGCATTCACACGTGTTGAAGGAGCACGATTGCAGCTCGTCGGCGACGATCTTTTCGTCACGAACCCGAGCCGCGTTGCACGTGGAATCAAAGAAGGGGCCGGCAATGCCTTGCTCGTGAAAGTGAACCAGATCGGAACTCTCACGGAAACGTGCGATGCCGTGAGCCTTGCTCAACGCCACTGCATGAGAACGATCATGTCGCATCGAAGCGGCGAAACCGAAGATGCGACGATCGCAGATCTCGCGGTCGCGCTCGGGTGCCATCAAATTAAAACGGGCAGCCTTTGCCGTGGCGAGCGGACAGCGAAGTACAACCAGCTTCTGCGCATTGAGGAAGAACTCGGCTCGTGCGCGAAGTATTGGGGGCGTGAAGGCATCGGTCGTTAAAGTCAGAAATTTCGCGGATCCTCGACTTAGGTCCCGTGGAAAAACAGGGAACGAAGCGCAATGATCGAGAGTGATGTTTGCGCGCGTTTACCACTGGTTTCATGAACTCATGCACCGGCCGCTTCAAGTTTTTTGGATCTGCTTGGCGGCCGCTCTCGTCGGTGTGGTCCTTGATGGGACCGCGTTCCGCCTCTGGAGCCTTAAGCGCGATCATGAAATTCTCAAGAGGCGCATTTTGGAAGTTCGTGAGCGTTCCCACCAGCTCGCTTTCCGTATCCAAAAGTCCCAGGATCTTGGATTCATCGAGCGCGCCGCCCGTGACCAATTCGACCTCGTGAAGGAGGGGGACTTGGTCTTCATTTTCTCGGACGACGGGACGGAATATCCTGAAAACTCTTCAGGAACGGGTGACTGAAAATGCCTTCCGAAAGCGGTAGAGGGCTAAAACGCCGCCATTCCGAGGCTTTAGGTGACGGAAATATTTGGCAGTTGGCAAAACGGCCCGGAGCCGATTAAAACTTGTGAACTGTAAGAGCAAGCTGGCAAGAGGAATGACCATGGGTCATGAAAAAGTCATGTGGACCGCAGATGAAATTCGGAAGCTTCGCTACCGTATGGGGTGGAGCCAAGCCGAGTTTGCTCATCATCTTCATTTGGATTTGGACACCATCGTCGCGTGGGAAAACGGCAAGTTCGAACCCGAAGCCTGTCATTGCAGCGAACTCGTGAAGATCCTGCGGCAAGTCGAAGATTACGCGGAAAAACTGCATCGCCAACCGATTGCGGAAGTGATGATGCGTGATCATGGGCTTTCTCAGATTCACGATCTCGAGGTGGACGGCGTCACTGAAGTGTCGCGGGAAAAGCCGAACAGCGACGCGACCGCCTGAAAGTTATCTTTACTTTGACCCGCTCCTGGGTCGCGCCTAGGATGCCTGGAAGTCGGGAAAAGACAGGCATCTATGAAAAAGCTTTATCTCGTTGACGTCAGTTCCATGTTTTTCCGCGCGTTTTACGCGATTCGGCCGCTCACGAACTCGGCCGGGATGCCCGTGAACGCGCTCTACGGTTTCCTCTCAATGACCGTGAAGCTGCTGCGGGAAATCCGCCCGGACTACATGGCGTTTTGTTTCGATCGCGGTGAACCGAGCTTCCGCTTAGCGATCGACCCGAACTACAAGGCTCATCGTGAGGAGATGCCGGCCGATCTCGTGCCGCAAATCCCTTACTTTCGCAAACTGAGCGAGGCCCTGGGCATTCCCTGTTTCGATAAAGAAGGTTACGAAGCCGACGACTTGATCGGCACCTTCACCAAATTTGGACGCGAACAAGGCCTGGAAGTCGTTATTGTGAGCGGTGATAAGGACTTCGCGCAACTCGTGCAGCCGTTCGTCTCGATGTACGACACGATGAAGGATGTGCGCTACGACGAGGCGGGAGTCTTGGCGAAATGGGGCGTGGAGCCGAGAAAGATGCGGGATTACCTCGCGATTGTCGGCGACTCTTCCGACAACGTTCCCGGTGTGCGGGGTGTAGGCGCCAAAGGCGCCCAGAAACTGCTGATGGAGTTCGACTCGCTCGAGGACATTTATAACAACCTCGATAAAATCTCGAGCGCATCGCTTCGGAAAAAGCTCGAGGAAGGACGCGAAAGCGCATTTATGTCCAAGCGCTTGGTTACGATCGATTGCGACGTTCCCGTCGAAAAGAACCTCGAGGACCTACGTTTAAAGTCGATCCGCCGGGAGGAGTTGGCGGCTTTGCTCGCCGAACTCGATTTTAAATCGTTCGCGCGCACTTTGCTTGGTGAGATGCCGTCGGGAGCGGGAACGTCCGCGCCCAAGGCCGAGGGCACGGCTCCGACCGTCTCCGCTCCGAGTATCGCGGTGGCCGAAGAATTCGGAGAGATGGAAGAAAAGCGGATGGAACTCCCCGAGCTCTCCGCTTGGCTTCACCCCGAAGCGGAGACATGGGCTCTTCAAACCGAACGAGGTTCGTATCTGGCCCAGTCTAAGAATGGCAAGGGCTGGATCATCGCAGAGATCGCTGCTTGGGGGTCTGAACTCGGTGCGATGCTGACGGAGAAAAAGCTACGTTTAAATGGGTTCGACCTTAAGGAATTCTCGAAACGGCATGAACTTCGTTCGCCGCGGGTCGAATGGGATCAGATGCTGGCCGCTTACGTTGTTCGCGCGGGCCTGATCGACGATCAGCAAAAATTGTTTACGATCTACAACGGCGAGCCCCTGCCGGAGTTGCCGACTCCTTCCCAGTTGTTTAAGGCGCATCTCCGCCTGCAAAGGCATTTGAAGAGGAAACTTGCGGAAGTCGGCGGGGAAAAGATTCTGTACGAGATCGAGCAACCGCTCGTGCCGATTTTGCTCGCGATGGAGACCACCGGGATTCTCGTCGATGTCGAGGCTTTAAAGGCCCAAAGCGCGAGCTTGGCCCGCGATCAAGCCGCTCTCGAGCAAGAGATTTACGCCGAGGCGGGAGGGCCGTTCAATATCGGAAGTCCGAAGCAACTCGCGCACATCCTCTTTGAGAAAATGAAGATGCCGCCGGGCAAGCGCACGAAGACAGGTTATTCGACCGACAACGAAGTCTTGGAGAAGTTGAACGCGGATTATCCGTTCACGGAAAAGATTCTGCAGTGGCGCGAGCTCGCAAAGCTTCGATCGACGTATGTCGATGCCCTTCCTCAACTCGTGAATCCGCGGACCGGCCGCGTCCACACGACATTCAATCAGGCATTGACGGCGACGGGGCGTCTTTCGAGCACCAACCCGAACTTGCAGAACATTCCCATTCGCACGGAGCGCGGGAACCAGATTCGCAAGGCTTTCATCGCCGGCGAAGGGTACGAGTTGGTTTCAGCCGATTACAGCCAAATCGAATTGAGAATTCTAGCGCACATCACGGGCGATCGGGGTCTGGTGCGGGCTTTTGAGAACAATCTTGATATCCACGCGGCGACCGCGAGCGAGATTTTCGAAGTCCGGCTAGAAGACGTCACTCCTGAGATGAGGAGAAAGGCGAAGGCGGTGAATTTCGGGTTGGCCTATGGACAGAGTGCCTTCGGGCTTGCCGAGGCTTTACGGATTTCACGCAAAGAGGCGACGGAGATCATTACCCGTTACTTTACACGCTTTCCGGGTGTGAAAGCCTATATGACCGAGACGGTCGAAGAAGCGCAGAAAAAAGGATACGTCGAAACCGTGTTCGGCCGCCGCCGTTATATCGACGAGTTGTATTCGAAGAGCCCGGCCCTTCGGAAGTTCGGCGAACGTGCAGCCATCAATGCCCCCATTCAAGGTACGGCGAGCGACCTCGTGAAGATGGCGATGATCAAAGTCGGCCTTCCGGAACGTGCGCGCCCCTTATTGCAAGTCCACGACGAATTGGTTCTAGAGGCGGAAACCGGCCACGTCGAAGAGGTTTGTAAAGAGACGGCTGCGAAAATGGAGTCTGTTGCGAAACTCAGGGTTCCGCTGCGGGTGAATACCGGGCATGGCCGAAACTGGGACGAAGCGCATTCATAACGGGATGGAATAACTTCAACAGGCCTGCCGTTTAATGGCCCCTCCCGGCCTCTTCCATTACGGCTGACTTCTTGCATAGCCGTCAGCCGTTTCCGATGGAAGAACACCTGGCCGAGAGGGGGAATGAAGATGCGTTGGTTCGCCGTGCTCGCATTGGTATTAAGTGTTTGGATGCCGGAACTCGGGCGCGCCCAACGGTATAAGTTCAAGTATTTCGTTGAAATACCGCCGCAGCACTACGTTTCTCCCACCTATCGGTCCACGTTTCGTTCGTTGAGTATTCCCACGCAAACAAATCAAAACCGGGAGGTTCTCGAGGCCTTCCGGCAACCCGAAAAAGGCCGAATTCAGGTCGACCTGGCGCCGGTTTACGGCACTGCGGTCATTTCCAGCACGGGGGCCGACGGCTCGCGAAGAAGTGTTTCAGAGTCCCGGGTGCTTTCGTTCTTAACGAGGTATGGGCTCAGTGACGCGACTTCCGTCACCTTCGCGACGGACTACGGGTGGTGGGAAAAGTCGGGAGCGAGCCTCACGAATCCTGACGAGGCGGCGAGCGGCTCGGGACTTTCAGATCTTCGCATCGGGATACTCACTAACCGTGAGTTTTCGGCGCGGTCAAAAGTCTTTTACGGGTTTGAAGCGGGCCTCAGCCTCTCGAAAAAAGAGGAAGGCGGAAAATCGGCAAACGGGACGGCGGTGGTAGGCAACCGCTTCTCCGGCGGCCACAGCCTCTCTCCTGCTATCGGATGGCAGTATAAGGCCGAGGGTAACTGGCTTGTGGGGGTGCGTGCCGATGTAACTCTCCGCCAAGAAAAACGGCTTGTGACCGCGGATAACCGGGAAAAAAGCGAGTCGAAACGAAATTCGCTGGCGGTCGCTGGTCTTTTTGAGAAGAAATCCGACTACGGTCTCTTTGGCGGAGAAATCGGGCACGAGTGGGCCGAACCCTATTCGGTCGCTGCCGAGGGCGGACCCATTGAGTATCGCGATTCCCAGAATATTCTCTCTCTCACCGTTTATTGGCTGAAAGAGGTCAAGAAAGATCTCGCGATCAAACCGTCTTTCACATATTCAACCGTGCCTGACCGAGAACATGTCGCGGGCTACAGGTTCGATCAGTACGACGTAATGTCGTTACAGGTCCTGATGCGGATGGAGCTCTGAGGTGCCAGCGAAGGATCAACGAGACTCCCAGCCGACGACGACGCCGGACTCGAAATAGACGATGCGTTTGAGCGAACGGTAGCCGTCCGGTGAAGAGCTGTAGTCGGAGTAGTGCCAACGCTCGTTCCCGTAAATAGGGTTGCCAGCGACTTCGATCAGCTCCGGCTCTCCCCAGGAAGCGCGCACGGCTTTTTTGGTGAACCCGATCGCGATATCGTTCACTTCGATGAGGGCCTTCACGTAGGGTGGGAAGTTGTCGCTGTCGGGACCGATGCCTCGTTCCTGGAGCCAGCGCTCGCGGTCTTCGTACGTGGGCAGGCTTAAGAACTCGAGCCGCTCACGGTCATTTCGCATATAAGGTTTGTTAACGAAGTATTGCTCCCGCTCTTTGCGGGCCACGAGCTCCTGTTCCGCACGCTTCAATGCGAGGCGCAGCGAGACTGAATCGCCGTTCGCCCATAAACCTTCGCTATAGAGTTCCTGGCGGACGCTACTGACTTCGCGCGCACGCCGGCCCGGACCAACGTATGAGTTATCGTCGAACGTGTGGGCGTAACCGCTTTTAACCGATCGCTCGAGACTCACGCATCCGGTGGATCCGGTGACCGCTAAGACTAGACTGAAACAAATGATCTTTAAGAGGCGAGACGACGTCCGTTTCATTTCTCCTCCTGGATTTTGTATCGGAAGAAGACAGGAGGCCCTCAAGGTCCAAGGCATGGAATTAGTGGTGACCTCGCCTTATTTTTTGCGATACTAAAAGCGTCACTAAGGAGCGCTTGCCGGACGAACGGCGGGGCTCAAGCGGAGCACGGGCATATCGATGGCGGACGATACTTCTGAGTCGATAAACGGAAGCGCGGCGAAGGACGAAACGGAGGTCTCGCCTCCCGCCGGTCCCGTTGAGGCGGCCATCGGCAAAGCGCCCCCCTCGGAGGGCCAAGATCACGGTGGGGCCGAGGCCAAAGAAGACGATTCGACAATTGATCTGAGCGCGATCGACGAGCTAATCGCCACAGAAGACCCCGATTTCATTCGGGCGCTGGATGAGGTCAAAGAGGGCGGGATCGACGAGCAGGTTCAGCCTGAAATTCCCATTGAAACTCTGGATATCGAGCATCTGCAGGATGATGTTGACGGCGGCTCAATCTCAGAACGCGTTCGGCGTCTGATCGGGCGCCTGGTCGCCGCTACGCGGGCCGCGGGTCCGGCGCTTAAGGAAGGTGTGAAACGCCTTCTCGATGAGCTGAAGGAAAATGTCCGGCGCTCCACTGAATTTATCACAAGCCGACTGGAGAAATACCGAGCTTTGCCTAATCAGTCGAAGCGTCTTCTGTGGGCCGCGGTCTGTCTCGGCGTGCTTTCCGTGTTTACGTTGTTGGTCAGCGTCAGCGGGATTTTGAAGGTCGAAGTGGGCCCCCGTTTTCTGGCATCGTTCGAGCAAGTGGCCGACGCCGCGTTTGTTTACGGCGATAATGAGCCGTTCGAAGATTTCATGGATCCTCTTTTCCATGCGGAGCATATCGTCGCGATGGACCGTATTATCGTGAACTTAAAGCGCCCGCGAAATGCTCCCGAGCGCAACCCGATGGGTTTCTTCGACCTTTACTTCGAGGCTTCCAACCAGGAGTGTGCTGTAGAAATGAAGGATCGCGAAGGGGAAGTTCGCGATCTCGTCGCACGCACTCTCGAACAGATGACGTACGAAGAGCTGATTACGCTCGACGGGAAAGAAAAAATGAAGTCGGTCCTGCGTAAGAGCCTGAACGGCTTTCTTACGCGCGGGCAGATTCGTCGCGTATATCTCAAAAACATCATCCTCAAAGAGTGAAAATATCCTCCCCCGATTGGACGAGCTTCTTAATGTCGATTGAATAGTGCTTGATGCGATCATGTAGCGTGCTCTTCGGGATGCCGAGGTCTTTGGCCGTCTGGCGTTGGTTGCCTTTGTTTGCCATGAGCCGGCGGATGATCATTTCTCGTTCGATTTCCTTGATGATGGATGAATTGGGACCCATGGCGCGGACCTCGCCGTTGATGGGAGAGCCGTCAAGGAAGTCCGGCATGTTCAGGTCGAGAATGACGTTTAAGTCTTCTGCTTGGATGTATTTGCCTGGGAAATAAGCGGAGGCTCGAGTGACGGCATTTCGCAACTCGCGGATGTTCCCCGGCCATGTGTGCTTCTTCAGGCGCCGGATCGCTTCGATTGAGAAACGGACTTTGTATTGCTTGGCGAACGTGATGAGCAAATCTTCGAAGTCTTCCATTCGCTCGGAGAGCGGCGGAAGATGCAAGTGGCAGACGTTCAACCGGTAATAAAGATCTTCGCGGAACCGGCCCGCTTTGACAGCTAATGCGAGATTCTTATGAGTGGCCGCGATAATTCGCACGTCTGTTTCGATGGTCCGGTCGCTTCCCACAGGTCGGATTTCATGATTTTCGAGTGCTCGCAGGAGCTTCGGTTGAAGAGAGAGCGGCAGATCTCCGATTTCGTCGAGGAACAGGGTTCCGCCGCGTGCGGCTTCAAAAGCGCCTTTGCGGTCGTTCGTCGCGCCGGTGAAGCTGCCTTTGACATGGCCGAAGAGTTCACTTTCGATCAGATTCTCGTTAAGAGCGCCGCAGTTGATTCCGATGAAAGGCCCCTTTATGCGGGAGGAGCGGGCGTGGATGGCGCGCGCGAGGACCTCCTTTCCGGAGCCGGACGGTCCCGTCAGCAAAACGGGAAACTCGGAAACGGCGAAAGACGGCAGTCTTTCCAACTGTGCGTTCCAATCGGGATTTTTCGAGGTGAGAAGGGCGCCTTTGGTCGGTTGCGTTTGCGTGAAAAGAAAAACGGTTTCCCCGAATCGGATGCGGTCGTGACAAGTGAGGATTGCTTCCCGAGTGCGGACGCCATTCACGTATGTTCCGTTCAAGCTTTGCAGGTCGCGGAGCACGAAACCTCCGGGCATGCGTTCGATCCGGGCGTGGCGCCCCGACACGTAAGGGTCGTTGAGGACGAGTTGGTTGGAGGGGTCCCGGCCGATCGACAATCGGTCTTCCAGTTGGATCGGCGGGATATCGGCCTTCGAGAGCGGGGTCAAATAACCGTTGGTTTGTTCTTTGGCTACGGGAGTGACGATTCTTTGCGTTTCCATAGGTCTCCTTCGAAAAACTGTCAGGAGGCGTTTTTTCCAAACGGCGTGCCGTCATTTTGAGCGGTTCAACCTGGTTCAAATGCTATTAGTTGCAAGGAAGAGGAGGCGTCGCGCTGCCTCTTGTCCGAGATTTTGTCCGGTTGTCCGCGCTTTGAGACGACGTTCGGATTTTCGAACTTGGCCCCTTGCGGCTAACCATGGTATTTCATGGGGGGTGTGAATCACCCTAGAGTGCAACGGAACCCTCGGCGTTTGACGTTCTTGACCAGCGCGGTCAACTTGCAGGGGTGCCCCGCTGACCAGATTCTCGAGGTTGCCATCGTTGGGCGATCAAATGCCGGAAAATCTTCTCTCATTAACGCGCTGGCGGGGGCACGAATCGCTCAAGTCAGTTCCACCCCGGGTAAGACACGGTTATTGAACTTCTATCAGGGGCCAACCTATCGCCTCGTCGACATGCCTGGCTACGGTTTTGCTGCGCGCTCCGGTGACGAGGTTCGCAAATGGCGCGACATGATCGAGCCTTATCTGGCGGCGAGAGGAAATCTCGTGGGCCTTTTGTTGGTTATGGATGTGCGCCGCGACTGGAGTGATGACGAAGAGAACTTGGTCGCCTGGATGAGGCCAAGGGCTCTCCCGACGTTGGTCGTCCTCACGAAGGCTGATAAGCTTTCGCGGTCGGCCGCTTTGAACCGCGTGCGGGAAATCAAAAAACAGTCGGGTTTGGAGCACGTGATGCTCGCGTCCTCTTTGAAAAAGACCGGCTTGGTCGAATTGGAGAACTTCGTGTTTGAAAACTGGATTAAGCCTGAAATGGAAAGGCGGAAGGTGGGCGGACCATGAAAGCGGTCGGCGTGATTCCGGCGCGGTGGGGTTCGACTCGGTTTCCTGGTAAACCGTTGGTATTGGTGGCCGGGAAGCCGCTGTTGCAATGGGTTATCGAAGGGGCGAGTCAGGCCTCGCGGCTTTCGGAGATTTGCGTCGCGACGGATGACGAACGGATCGCCGGGCTGGCGCGTTCGCTCGGAGTCCGGGTTGTGATGACGGACTCGGAACTCCCGACGGGGACGGATCGTGTCTGGCGGGCGGCGCAAGAACTGGAAGGCGATATTATCGTGAATATCCAGGGTGACGAGCCCTTGATCGACGGAAGATTGCTCGATG
Organism: uncultured Bdellovibrionales bacterium; assembly: GCA_937927435.1. Lineage (GTDB taxonomy): Bacteria > Bdellovibrionota > Bdellovibrionia > Bdellovibrionales > JAMPXM01 > CALBDW01. The sequence goes on along the minus strand of CALBDW010000054.1, from coordinate 5,830 downwards.
CGCTGGTGGCGCCCTTCTTCGATGATGAGTGTTTGGAGATGGCGACCCTTGGGCGTTCGCTCGACAACGACGCCCTTCATTCTCCGAATACCGCGAAGATCGTTCTGAACGAGAGAGACGAAGCGATTTATTTCAGTAGGTTCCCGATTCCTTATTCGCGACGGAGCGCGGATCAGGAGGCGCACTTGACCGGAGCGTTGAAGCATATCGGTATCTATGCTTTTCGGCGCGAGTTTTTGGCCCGTTTCTGTGCGCAACCGCCGACGGCTTTGGAGGTGAATGAGGGACTGGAACAATTGCGGGCGCTTTTTTTGGGAGCGCGGATCCGCGTGGTCCGGGTCGAGCACGAGGCTTACGGAGTTGACACTCCGGATGATGTACAGAAAATTGAGGCAATTATTGCGAAAATGGATGGGAAGGGAATGAAGCGATGAGCCGGAAGAGTCGGAAAATTTCATCGAAAACAAATCGAAAGAAACCTGGCTCTTCGGCTCGGAAAAAAGTGGTTCGCGCTCGCGCGGCGACGAGTTCCCCGAGGAAGCATGCCAGGGCTCGCGAGGCCTCGCTCGGCGAAGCTTCGAACTATTTGCAGCAGAAGTTCATTTTCGTAACCGGCGGAGTGGTTTCGTCGATTGGGAAGGGGCTCACCGCAGCGAGTTTGGGCACTTTGCTTGAAGCACGCGGGTTGAAAGTGACATTGATGAAACTCGATCCCTACATCAACGTCGATCCGGGTACGATGTCTCCTCTCCAGCACGGCGAAGTCTACGTGACGGAAGATGGAGCCGAGACCGATTTGGACCTCGGTCACTATGAGCGTTTCACTTCAACAACGCTCCATCGTTCCAACAGCGTGACCACCGGACAAGTTTACGAGGCCGTGATCGCGAAAGAGCGTCGGGGTGATTATCTCGGCGCCACCGTACAAGTGATTCCTCACATTACGGATGAAATTAAGTCGCGCATCTATGATGCGGCCCAAGGGGCCGAGTGTGTGATTGTCGAGATCGGCGGCACGGTCGGTGATATTGAGAGTCTTCCGTTCTTGGAAACGATCCGCCAGATGCGCGTCGATGTCGGGCATGAAAACACGATTTTTGTTCACGTCACTTACGTGCCATATATCGCGGCGGCCGGCGAGTTGAAGTCGAAACCGACACAGCACTCGGTTCAGAAAATGCGTGAAATCGGTCTTCAGCCCGACTTTCTCATCTGCCGCAGCGAGAAATACATCAGCCCCGAGGTGAAGTCCAAGATCGGGCTGTTCTCGTCGGTTCGCCCTGAAAACGTGATCAGCGCGTATGACTGCTCGACGATCTATGAAGTGCCGCTCATGTTGCACGAAGAGGGGTTCGACGAGCGTGTCGTGAAACGCTTGAATTTGGACACGGAACCGCCGGACCTCAGCGGTTGGGAGAAGATGGTCGAGATTTTGAAAAATCCGACCCACCAGGTTTCGATCGGTATCGTCGGCAAGTACGTCGACTTGAAAGAGAGCTATAAGTCGCTCAATGAAGCGATCGTACATGGAGGAATCGCGAACCACACGAAAGTTAACTTGGTGTGGATCGATTCCGAGAAGCTGACGGAAGCGACCGTCGCGCAAGCTCTTGCGGATGTCGATGGGATCCTGGTTCCGGGTGGCTTCGGCGAGCGCGGCGCTGAAGGGAAAATCGTCGCCATCAGTTATGCGCGTAAAAATAAAATCCCGTTCTTTGGAATTTGTTTCGGAATGCAGTTGGCCGCGATTGAGTTCGCGCGCAATGTGTGCGGCATAACGGATGCGACCTCGCGCGAGTTCGAGAACCGCGGCAAGTCGAGAAACTTCGTTATCGACATCATGGAGGACCAGCGCACGGTCAAAGATAAGGGCGGCACGATGCGCCTAGGCGCTTATCCTTGCACGCTGAAGGCGGGTACCCGGGTGCACGAGATTTACGGCACGACCCTCATCAGCGAGCGTCACCGCCACAGGTATGAGTTCAATAACAAGTACCGCGCGCTTTTCGAAAAAAAGGGCATGACGCTGTCGGGGATTTGCGAAGAGCGGGATCTTGTGGAGATCATCGAGCTTTCGCAGCATCCTTGGTTCATCGGCGTGCAGTTCCACCCTGAGTTCAAATCGCGGCCTCTTTCTCCGCATCCGTTGTTCAGCAGCTTCGTCGAAGCCGCTTTGAGTTATCGGAAAACCGTGCGATCACACACTTCGCACAAGCGAATCGATGTTGGCGCGGAACGCGGTAAAAATGTCTTGAAAGGAAGAAGGCGGGCATTGGACGCCGAGGAACCGGTGAAGCGCGCGGCGCGAATCGGTAAACGCGCGCGGCGCGATCGATTGATTTAAGGAAGTTTCCATGCATCCGGATATCGAAGAAGCCGTTCGAGTGCTCGATATTGAAGCGCGTGCTGTTTTAGACCTGAAAAGCCGCCTCGGCGACGGGTTCGTTAAAGCTTTGGATTTGATCCAGAAGTCCGAAGGAAAAGTCGTCGTGACCGGGATGGGTAAATCCGGTCACATCGGGCGGAAGATCGCAAGCACCATGGTGTCGACGGGAACCCCCGCGGTGTTTCTCCATCCGGCGGAAAGCTCCCATGGTGACCTCGGTATCATCGGTCGGAAAGACGTCATCATCGCGATTTCCAATGGCGGCGAAAGTCCGGAGCTGAAAGACATTCTGAACTTCGCGGCTCGGAAAGGTATCCCGGTAATCGCCGTCACCGGTCAACCGCGCAGCACGCTTGGTCAGGCGGCCGAGGTGGTGCTCGACATAAGCGTCAGTGAAGAGGCTTGCCCTTTAGGCTTGGCTCCGACGGCGAGTTCCACGGCGACACTCGCCCTTGGCGACGCTTTGGCGATGTGTTTGCTTAAGCGGCGCGGTTTCAAGGAAGAGGATTTCGCCGAGTTTCATCCGGGCGGAAAATTGGGGCGTCGGCTTTTGACTCGGGTGGAAGACGTCATGCACACGGGAGAAGGGTTCCCGATCGTTCGTCCCGAAACGAGCATGCGCGAAGTTGTCGCACTGATGACGAAAAAAGACGTGCGCGGAGTTGCGGGCGTCGTTGATGAAAACGAGAATCTGATCGGCGTGATCACAGACGGGGATTTACGTCGCGCCCTTGAACGAAGCCATAATCCGCTGGACGGAGTCGCGGGCGATATCATGTCCCGTAATCCGAAAACCGTCGATGCAAAGGAACTCGCCGAAAAAGCCCTCTTTGTCATGGAGCAGTTCGCGATCCAAACCCTTTTTGTCGTTCGCCGAGACTCCGATCGGCCGAAGCGTCCAGTCGGCCTTCTACACTTGCAAGACCTCTTGAAAGCCCAACTGCGATAAAGCGTAGGCGCCACGACCAACGGCGTGGCGCGACGGCCTTCAGTTGCGGTTTAGGGCTTCACTCTGACATCATAAACGAAGGCTCACGCCATAGTTCCAGCATCACTTTGCAGGAGGCCGCGACCATGGAGGGGTTCGGTGGATTCAATTTAAAATCGGACCGACGTAGGCCTAGGTTCGTAAGCGCGATCGCCGTTGCGGCTTTTGTTCTTGGAGTTTGCGCGCAAAGTTCGAAGGCGGCCGAAGTCATTCAGTTTCCGCAAGAGGAACTCGCCACCGAATCGGTTCTTCCTGTTTTCGACAAGCCGGTCAGCGTTTTGAACCGGAACATCCTGACGGCGAAGAGGCTCGAACTGGGGCTTGTCGGAGGACTTTCGCTCCTTGAACCGTTTTACAATCCGTACAGCTACGGCCTGACTGGTAGTTACAACTTCTCGGAAGAACACGGGATTGAAGTGCTCGCCGTTCTCTTCATGCAGGGGCTCTCGAGCAACGGGCAGAATTTGAACCCGATTCCCGGGAAGACGCCGCCGACGAATGTGAACCTGCAGTATGCGCCGTCGCCTCAATATCTCCTTCTAGGTAATTACCAGTTCACCGGCTTTTACGGGAAAATCTCACTCGCCAAAGACTTCATCATGCACCTGACCACCTATGGATTGGCCGGCGGAGGAGTGATCGGTGTCGGTGACAGTGTGAACCCGATACTTTCGGCGGGGATCGGAGAGAAACTCTATTTCTCTCCCACGCTCGCTTTGCGACTGGACTTGAGATTTATGCTGTACCAAGGGCCGGATGTGCTTTCGAAGCCGCTCGATACGGCGACGGGACCGCGTCCCGCGAGCGAGTTCAGTCAAAAGCTGAACTACATGAGTTTGCTTTCGGTCGGTTTCGTTTATTTATTTCCGGAGATGTGAGCTTCAAAACGCTGCTCGTTTCTTGAAGCTCTTCGTATACGAAAGTCCGGCCGCTCTTGGAATTGGCTGAAGTTTGGAAGTTTTGTTAACATTGATTTACGCGAATGGATTCGTGCGAGCACCAGGGAAGGTCCGGCACCATGATTAAACATAAAAAGTTTTTATCCATTCGAGTTCTCGCGGCCGTCCTGCTGGCAGTCGGATTGCCCTTCGGCCGGGCTTGGGCTCAAGAACAGGACTCGGCGATTGCCGAAATTGAGGAATTGTTCGCAGAAGAGGAGGCGGCAGGCTCTCCGGTCGTTACCTCCGAGCCGAAAGACACGAAGAAAGAGGAAGAAGCCGTTCCTCCGGTCGAGCTCAAGGGTGTTTCGGACCTCAGTAAACTTCAGGCATTTAAAGATGTTGCCGTCATTCAAAAGCGCTTTTTGCCGAAGTCGAACCGATTCGAGTTTTATATCGGGCCTTCTCTCAACTTAAACGACGCGTTTTTCTTCAGTTTTGGAGCGGACGCGCGTCTGGGCTATCACTTCAGCGAACGTTACGGAGTTGAGTTGGCCCTGATCTACTTGATGACGAGCGACCGCCAAGTCACGGAAGACCTTTTGAAAAGAGGGGTGAAGACGACGAGCTTCGTTTCCCCTCGGGGGTATTACGGAGTCGATTTCAAATGGACTCCCAGCTACGGGAAGATGACGTGGCGGAACGAGAAGATCGTTCCTTTCGACCTTTATTTCACGGGCGGTGTCGGTTTGACTCCCACGAACCAGGATCAAAGCGAGTTCACGATCCACCTTTCGACCGGACAGATTTTCGCGCTTTCGAAGGGGAGCGGTGTCCGCTGGGATTTGAGCTGGTTCATGTATAACTCGGAGTCGGCCGCCGATCCGAGTGGAGGCCGCGGACTCTATCACAACGTCTTGTTCTCCTTGGGATGGAGTGGATTCTTTCCGGAGGCGACTTACCGATGAGGATGCCGAAAAAAGTTCTTCATAAACTTTCTCCATCGCTTGTCGTGATGACATGCGCCTCCGCGATCGCTTTCTCTAACGAAAGCCGCGCGGCCGTGATCTTCCGTGAACCCGTTCTTCCGGGAGACGTGAGTTCTCAATCCGTCACACTCGAGGCGTTGAAGCTTCCGGGGCGGACGGAGCTTGAAGAAATCATGGCGGACGGCGTTCTGGTCGCTCAGGCGAGAAGCTCAGGAAGAACCCGAAACTCGACGACTTCAAGAGGTTCGTCGAGAACAAGAACAACGAGGAGCACGCGAAGTTCGACGTCGAGCGTCCGCACGGATCAATTGGCGAGGGCCCGAAACTTGGCTGCTTCGGGACAGTACCAAGAGGCATCGAAGTTGCTTTTCCAATTGAGCCGCTCGCCGCAGTACCGGAACGAGTCGGCGCAGATCAAATACATTCTAGGGCTCATGCTTTACGAGATGAAACTCTATCAAACGGCGGCGTTCGTTTTCTATGATGTCGTCAAGCAAGAGAGCCGTTCGAACCCGAAAAGCCGGTATTTGCGGCAAAGCCTGGAGAAGCTTGCGCTCGCCGCTGACCATCTGAACAGTGACGTTCTTCT
>CALBDW010000053.1 GCA_937927435.1 uncultured Bdellovibrionales bacterium | reverse complement strand
GAGAGAAGGACGACCGCACGTGAGCAAGAAGCGTTCATAGCGACTTTCTATCTCAACGTTCCTTAATGGGTCACGCGAGTCGAACCCGGGCCTTTCGAACTCCGGCCACTTTTCTTTTTCTTCCGTTCCGCGCTTTCAGCCAAGATCTCAGCATCCTCCTCGGCGTGCTCCTCGGAATGCTCAGTGCGCTCCTCGTCAAGGGCCCCGTGCCCCGGCTGCATACCTTCGGCGGCTTCCGATATGACACTTTCCACGATCGAACCGGAGGCGCTTGCTTCGGCGGGCGAAGTTTCTTCCATCTCTTGGATCTCGCCCTCTTCGTCGTGGAACTCAGGCTTGGATGGGGTGAACGTGATCTCGCGAACCCAGGCCGGACTCAACGGGTTCTCAGCGATGGCCAAGCGAATTTTCTCCGCTTCCTCCAGCGCTTTCTTGCCGACACTCTGAGCGAAGGCTTTCGGATCGTGAACATCGAAGCCCTTCTGCTCGAGCTGATTCAATGCCTGTTGCCATCCGTACTTCGCGGTTTGACCCGCCAACTGAGTCGCTTGGGAAATTTTCTCCACGGATTGAGTCCAACGGTCTCCGAATTTCTCGTTAAGCTGCGTTTGCAGCTTTTGCGAAAGCTCGCTCCCCAACGCTTGTTGAAGTACGACTTCGATTTTCTTCCGAAGACTGGTGAAGGTCTCTCTCGGGCCCATGGAATCCTCCCGGTGATTTAAGACTCAAATTAGCTTTCGGGCGGAAGCCAAACTAATTTGATCGAGAGACCCTAGCATGGAGAAACGGACTTCAACAAGTCTGTGGCTTTATTCGGCAAACTTTCCAGCCTTCAAGCCAGCTTCAATCGCTGCCACCGCGCTTTGCCGCGACGGTCCTTCGCTGGCTCTTAAGTCCTGGACGAGCAATTGAAGCGTCCGGGTGCCGTTGAAGTAGTTCCATTGCGGCTCCACAAGAGCCTCGACGCGAAGGAATTCCCGTAGCCCATTTTGGATCAGAGGATGCGACGGCGAGGGCGAGAACCAAAGCGCCACGCGCGATTCTCTCGACAGCACAGAGTCCGCGAGTACCAACCGGTAATGTCCGCCCTTGAGCGGCCTCACCTGACGCACGATCAAGTCCCGCACATAAAAGACCGGCGGGGCGAACTGCGCCCCGAAGGGACTTAGAGCCTCATACCAGCCCATAAAGGCCGGATTGAGTTCGGCAAGCGACGCTTCCGTGTCGTAAATCCACGTCCGCTCTTCAGCCTGCACCAGCTTATCGGAGAAAAATGCCTCGAGCTTCTCCGCAAAGAGTTCCGCCCGATCGAGTTTGAGCTCAAAGCCCGCCGCTATGGCGTGACCGCCGAACTGCTCCAGGGCCTCGGACGCCGCTGCCATGGCATCGAGAGCGTTTATCCCCATCCCTTCCGGCATCCTGGCACTGCCGACAATCGTCTTGCCCTCGAGCGAAAGCGAGCCCACAAAGGTCGGAAGCCCGTATTCCTGACAGAGCTTTGTTGCGACCAGCCCAACCACTCCGCGATGGAAGTTTGCCGAGTACACGAAAATCACGCTTTTCGGCGGGTGAACGCGCAACATATCCAACGCCTCGCTCTCGGCGCTTTTCTGCGAGGCCTGTCGCGTCTGATTATTGGAAAGAACAGCTTCCACAAGGCGCTGCGCTTCGCGTTCGTCTTCCACCAAGTAAAGATCGATGGGCTGAATGCCCATCTCCATCCGCGACAGCGCATTGAGCTTCGGCGCGAACCGCAAAGCCACGTCTTGGCTCGTGAGCGGAATTCCCCAGAGCCCCAAAGCCTGTAAAAGAACCCGCAAGCCGGGCCGTTTGGTCCGCGCAAGCTGCAAAAGCCCGTGCTTAACAAGCACCCGGTTTTCTTCAACGAGCGGGACCATATCGGTCACTGTGCCTATAACGAAACAATCGAGAAGCTCTTTCGGGTCAAAGGCTTGCTCCAGCAAACCCTCTTTAAGAAGAGCGCGGCGCAAAGCGAGTACGAGATAAAACGCAACGCCCGTGCCACAAAGATGCGAAAGCCCCGAAGTGCAGTCCGTGCGGTTCGGATTCACGACCGCTAATGCTTTCGGGAGATCGTCTTTCGGCAAATGGTGGTCCGTGATGATGACCTCAAGACCCAACTCATTTGCGAGATCCACGGCTTCAATAGCGGTGATGCCAAGGTCAACACTGACAAGTAAGCGGCGACCTTCCGCATGGAGCTTCCGGATCGCTTCACAATGGAGCCCGTAGCCTTCCGAGAGCCGTTTCGGCTGGTAATAGGTGACGTCCCGAAACCCCATCCACTCGAAGGCTTTCAGAAGAAGTGCAAGGCCCGATGTACCATCGAGGTCATAATCGGCGTAGATGACGATCGGGTCTTGGTTGATCCGGGCTTGAACCAGACGCTTGACGACCTTGTCGAGATCCCGAAGCTCCGAGGGATCCCGCAAGGTTTTAAGACTCGGATTTAGCCATTTTTGGATCGCTTCTTCAGAATCAATGCCCCGTGCATACATGATTTCCCACACCAAGCGGGGCAAGTACGGCGGCATGGGGGCGGAGGGCGATTGCGCCAGACGCGGTTTCCAAACTGTCGTCACAGGCCCTCCCCTTTAAAGAACTCGAAACCACTCCCCCATTTTGAATCGGGCCCTCAATGAGCGCCTTTCCATTGCTTGTATTTTTCGAAGAGCAGCACCATCGGGGCCGCGACATAAATCGACGACCACGTACCGACGATGACGCCGACGATCAGCGTAAACGCGATATCCGCGATCACACCGCCAGCGAGGAAGTAAAGAGCCAAGACCGCAACCAGCGTCGTGAAGCCCGTCAGAATCGTCCGGCTCAGCATGTCGTTGATGGCTTTATTAATAATCCAAGCGAGCGGTTTAGATCCTTTGTACTGCGGCAATGTTTCCCTGATGCGGTCGAAAGTCACGATCGTATCGTTCAGTGAGTAACCGATCAGGGTCAAAATCGCCGCCATGATTTGAATATTAAACTCGCGACCCAGGAGCGAGAACACGCCTAGGGTCAGAATGACGTCGTGGACAAGCGAAAGGACCGCGCCCGGGGCATACTTGTAGTCAAAGCGCATACCCACATAAATCAACATGATGAGAAGGCTATAGAACGTCGCCAAGAAACCTTGGGTGCGAAGCTCGGAACCAACGGCGGGTCCCACGGTATCGACTCGCAACACACCGTCGTCCGTCAGGCCGAACTTGGACTTGAAGGTGTCTTTGATTTTGTTCACGTTCGCCGTGATAAGCTCGTTGGTCTCTTTCTCTGTTTCTCCTGCCGGAGTATCCAGGCGGATCAAGTACTCGCTCTGGTTACCGAACGCCTGGACCGTCGCGTTTTTGAGACCAATTTCTTCGAGCGCATCGCGGACCTGTTGCGGATCAACTTCTTGCGCGAACCGGAGTTGGATTTCTGTTCCGCCCGCGAAGTCGATGCCGTAATTCAGTCCTTTCACGGCCAAGACCAGGAGCGAAGCGATCACAAGAAGAAGCGAAACAACGCCCACAAGAGGAGCCGCCTTAACGAAATCGAAGCGAAGTCCCTCTTCGCGGCTGGCTGCTGTTTCGACTTTGGAATTCATAACTGCTTCTTTTGCCATGGCTGCCCCTCTCTTACTTAACGGCCAAGTTCCACTTCCACTTGCCAACCACGAGATCGAAGATCGCGCGGGTGAAGAAGACAGACGTGAAAAGCGAGGTCAACAAACCAGCCGTCAACGTGACCGCGAAACCTTTCACCGGTCCCGTTCCGAAATACATCAACACGATACAAACTGCGATTGACGTCAGGTTCGAGTCGAGGATCGCCGAGAACGCGCGATCATAACCTTCGTGAATCGCCGCCATCATCGACGCACCTTTAGCGAGCTCTTCTTTCACCCGTTCATAAATAATGATGTTCGCGTCGACTGCCATACCCAGGGTCAAAGCTAAACCCGCGATACCCGGCAAGGTCAGGGTGGCTCCCAAAGAGCTCAATACCGCCACCGTAATCAGGATGGTAAAGGCGAGCGCCAGGTTCGCAACGATGCCGAATCCCTTATAGTAGAACACCATGAAAACGAAGACCAGAATCGCCGACACGATCGACGCGATCTCGCCCTGACGAATAGCATCAGCCCCAAGACTCGGACCGACCGTCCGCTCTTCGAGTTGTTCAAGAGCGGCGGGTAGAGAACCAGCACGAAGAGCCGTCGCAATGACTTTCGCTTCGTTCATCATTTGCTGCATATCGCCACGGCCGAGCGTGATCTGACCGCGACCGCCCGTAATTGGCGTTTGGATCACGGGTGCCGATTTGACGACCTTATCGAGAACAATCGCCATGTATTGACCTGTGTGCTTGCGGGTCAATTCGGCGAACAGACGGGCTCCAACAGCGTCGAACGCGAACGTCACGACCGGCTCACCTCGCTCGCCCGTTGACACTTGAGCGCTCGTCAGCTTATCGCCCGACACAGCCTCGACCGTGCTTAAGAGATACGGCAAACGCGCAACTTCCATGGAAGCAGCGTTCTCAGGTTTTTCGAAATAAACGACCGAATTCGCCGGAAGCTTATCCTTTAAGACCTCGTTGATCTTATCGACGTATTGCGAATACTTCAGTTCGCCCAGCTTGATGCCATGAGTTTTTTCCGCCTCTTCAACCATGTCGATGAGCTGTTGCTGGCTCATGTTCTGGAGAACGATCATGAAGTCGAGGCGCGCCGTCCGGTTGATAAGATCTTTCGCCGCCTCGGCGTCTTTGATACCCGGAAGCTGAACCAAGATTCGATCCGATCCTTGAGCCGTGATCGACGGTTCCGCCACGCCAAACTCGTCAATCCGGTTCCGAATCACCGCGATCGCTTGTTCCACAAGACGGGTTTTGAATTCGCGGAGATAAAGCTCGGAGTATTCGACCTCCATCGTCGAGCCCGACACATTGGAGACCTGAACCGTGTATCCGTAATATTTATCAAGAGCCTTCTCGATGGCGGCGCGATCATCCGGCTTTTGCATTTCGATTTTCAAATGACCGCGCAGAGGATCGACAACCGTCACTTCTTTGACATCGATTCTCTCCTCTTTCAGCTCACTCGGAAGCTGAGCGGCCATGCGAGCCGACTCTTGTTTGACGGCCGAATCGACATCCACACGGAGAACGAGGTGCGATCCGCCTTGAATATCAAGTCCTAGAATCATGCGGGCTTTGGTTGGCCACCAGATTTTCTCGACATCCACGAAGTTCGGAACGGTCCAAATGACCGCCAGAGCAAAGACCGCGATAATAATCGCCCAACGGGCACGCAAACTCTCGATCATGCTTTCCCCTCTTTGTTAGCCGAGCTGGCATCAGGCACAAACGAAGCGATCTGGTTACGGAGGACTTTGATCCGCACGCCCGGTGCGATTTCCAAAGTCACGAAAAGATCCGTCAAACCCTCGATGCGTCCGAGGAGACCGCTGCTCGTCAGCACTTCGTCTCCGCGCTTCAATTTCCCCAAGAATTCCTGATGAGCCTTTTGTCTTTTGATCTGCGGACGGATCATCAGGAAGTACATGATCCCGAACATGACGATAAACGGGATGATGCTCATCAGCGGTGAGGGCTGTCCGCCCCCTGCTTGCGCCAGCGCCGGTTGAGCCATCGCGATGAAAACGAGAACGAAAAGAACCAAACTGAAAATCAACCGAAGCATTCGGATTCTCCTCAAAAACCGACAAATCGTTCCGCCCCTCTCGACGGAAACCCATGCGGAAATTCAAAACTTTCCACGATTTACGTCGAGAAGCAACGATAGAACTTGCTTAAGAATTCGGCATTCTTTACGACCGAAGACAAAGACGCTTCGTGCTTAAGCGTCGGCAGGTTTAACAAAACGCGTTAAACAAAAGTCTCGAAACTCCGCCCAACGCCCTTCAAGAATCGCGTTCCGCGCCCGCTTCATGAGCGTGAAATAAAAATGGAGGTTATGAATCGAGTTGAGCCGCGAGCTTAAAATTTCACCACTTAAGAAAAGGTGCCGCAAATAAGCCCTCGAATAGTTTCGACACGTGTAGCAATCGCATTCCGGATCGAGAGGATTCGGATCTTCTCGATACTCCGTCCGCTTGATCGAAACGCGTCCCTGCCACGTGAAGAGTGTTCCGTTTCTCGCCGTCCGAGTCGGCATAACGCAGTCGAACATATCGATACCGGAATCGATCGAAAGAATGAGATCCAACGGCGTTCCGACACCCATGAGATAGCGCGGCTTATCAGCCGGCATCTGAGGCGCCATTCGTTTGATTAGAGCATGCATCATCTCAATGGGCTCGCCGACACTGAGGCCACCCAGCGCATACCCAGGAAGATCAATCGACGTCACCTGTTCAAGACTCTTCATGCGGAGATCGTATTCGAGCCCGCCTTGAATAATGCCGAAGAGGTGACTTTCCTTTCTCGTCATCGCCTCTTTGGAGCGTTTGAGCCACCGGAACGTGAGTTCCATTGATTCAATGGCTTGCTCACGTGTCGCCGGATAAGGCAGACACTCGTCGAAAGCCATAATGATGTCGGAACCAAGAGCCATCTGAATCTGCATGCTCTTTTCCGGACTGATGAAATACTTGGTCCCGTCGAGATGGCTGCGAAATTCAACGCCGTCTTCAGTGAGCTTGCGAAGCGTTGAAAGCGAAAAGACCTGAAAGCCTCCGCTATCAGTCAGAATCGGACCGTTCCAATTCATGAACTTATGCAGACCACCCAATCTCTGAATAGTCTCCTCACCGGGGCGGATATGCAGATGATAAGTGTTTCCCAAAACCACCTGGCAGCCGCTCGCCTTCAATTCCTCGGGCGTCATGGCCTTCACCGTCGCACGCGTTCCGACAGCCATAAAAACCGGTGTTTCAATTGCCCCATGAGCAGTATGAAGAAGTGCGGCTCGGGCATTCCCGTCTTGAGCTTGAACTTTGAAATGCGAATTCATCTGCTCCATACACTCAGATCCCCATAGCTGAAGAGCCTAAACTCACGCTCGATCGCCCAGGCATAGGCTTTCCGAACCGTCTCGAGCCCAGCGAACGCCGCCACCAACGCAAGAAGTGTCGAGCGCGGCTGGTGGAAGTTGGTCATCAAGACATCGACGATGTGCCATTCAAAACCGGGACGGATAAAAAGATCCGTTTCACCCGCAAAACCTGTCTCGGGAGTACCCTCGAGCCGCCCCAACGCCACCGATTCAAGCGCACGCGTCACGGTCGTACCCAGAGCCCATACGCGCCGACCGTTCGCTCGCGTCTCCAAAACCGCGCGCCACGTTTCCGGCGGCACCATCACCGTTTCGGAATGCATGACATGGTCGTCCAGGTTTTCAACCGCAATCGGCATGAAAGTACCGAGGCCGACGTGTAACGTCAGGGTTTCAATCCGTACATCTTTTTTCCGTAACTGTTCAAGGTGCTCAGAGGTGAAATGCAGGCTCGCCGTCGGAGCCGCTAAGGACCCGTCCCGCCGAGCCCATGCAGTCTGGTACTGCCAACTGTCGCTGTGGCGATTGTGCCGCTCGCCCCGCGCCTTCTGAATATAAGGAGGGAGCGGCATTTCCCCGTATTTTTCGAAATAACTTTCTGGAAGTGGAGCGCTGGCTCGCAAAACCTGGGTCCGCCCCCGTTCCACGAGTTCCAACTCAACCCCCTCGGGAATCGTCTCGAGCACTCCCGGCTTCCAACGACTCGAAGGACATAGGACGCGCCACAGGGTACGCTCCGCATTCAAGGGCGCCAAAAACAAGATCTCGAGACCACTTTTCTGCGTAAAAACACGGCGGCGCAAAACGCGCGAATCGTTAAGAACCAAGAGATCACCGGCCTGAAACTCATCGAGTAGCGCCTCAAACGGGGTCAGTTCTTCAAACTGTCCCGCCCTGACGCGCATGACACGGCTTTTCTCCAACCGCTCCGTCGCAACCAGGTGTTCGGGATAAGGAAAATCGAGATCTTGTAAATTCACGGTACGGGGCGTTTAACCCAAGTTGCCTCGCGAGTCACGCTATGAGTGGGAAAGCGAAGATAAAAAAGCCGGGTGGTTTTACCCACCCGGCCCCAACCTAAAGGAGAACAATGAAACAACGAAGGTGCCGTTCGGCGCCCGGCGTGAGGCGACTCAGCGGCGAATCCGGCTTTTCGCCGAAATCTTAACCGGTACCAGTACGGAGCTGCGGCTGCCCAAGCTGTATTTGAGGAGCCCCAACCCCAAAAGGACGTATCCACTGCCCATAGCCATCAAGAATGCGGTTTCACTCATGCCTTCATCCCTTCCCCGATCAACCGGATGATCTCGTTGACCCTGCGGAAGATCAGCCACCTCGCCTGTCTCCGAGTTTCCGTTCGAAGCATCTGGGCGAGTTCTTCCAGTTCCTTGGTCAGACGACGCAAATCCTTGAGTGCCACCGCTTGATAACCCCCGAAGTCCGATTTCAGGGAAGCAGGCTCCCAAGTTTCGTCACCCAGAACCTGCCTCTGTTTCTATGACGGAAACGAACGCCTGTCCGGTTAAATTGTTTCACTGAGGTGACGCCAAAGTAAAAATCCAGCCACAAAAACCACGACAAAAGTGTAGCTTTGACGATGCATTAGCAGGACTGATGATGAGGCCAAGCAGCCATAAGTGCGCCGGGGTCACGGCGAATTCCGTCCGGGTCTGCCGCCCCTCTGCTCTCCCCCACCGCTCGCGCGAAAAAATCGCGAGACGTAAATTTCTATTGTTTATACCAGCGCAATACCACTGACTGAACCGACAACTCACCGAATAGAGGCCGACAAATCTGCTTGCTCGCCCATCGACGCCATCTTATGCTCGGCGGTTCGGAGGAAAAAAATGATGTTTCAAACGAGATTAATTGCATCTCTTGCAGCAGCTGTTGTGGTCTTGTTCGGCTTTTTGAAACCTGCGGTAGCGATCACGCCCTCGATTGAGATCAAATCGGACGGGTTTCGAAACGAGTCGTCTTTGAGCATTGTCGCGTCCAACGGTAACTCGAGAAACCAAACGTTCAACGCTGTACAAAAAAATGGCTACCGCTACGAAGGGAACACTCTGAAGACGGAGGTTCTCTATCTTCGTTCCCAATCCGCCGACACGGAAAGCGCGCGAAACTGGGGTGCCGGTCTCCGCTATGAACGACTCCTCACGGAACGTTTGAGCGCCTACATCGGTCAAGGCCTCATTAACGACCGTTATGCCGGTATCGACCTCCGGTACAACTCAGATATCGGTGCCCGCTACAACCTCTATAGCACCGACGTCTTCACCTGGGCGGCGGAAGCCGGTTACCGATATATGAGCGAACATCGTGTCGAACCACCGGATGTTTTCGAGTCTCTCGGCCGCCTATACACCGAAACCAACTGGAAATTCAGTGAAACGGCTTCGACGGGCCTTTGGATTGAGTTTTTGCCCAACTTCTCGCGTCCCGAAGGTTATATGGTGAACGCCGAAGTCTCGCTCAATTCATTCCTGACCTCGATCCTTTCACTCAAAGTGGCGTACCTGGTTAAACTCAACAACGAGCCGCCGCCGACTGCTCCGTCGAAATACGACACGCTCATTTCGACCGCGCTGGTCGCAAACTACTAAACTGGCTCACTTTCGTGGTGACGAGCTAAGCGACGAAATTAACAAGGCTTTCTCGACTGCGATTCTCCTTCACGAGATTAAGCGAGGTGAAACGCGAAAGGAGAAGGTGGCCGCCTTGAAGGGCGAGCCATCTCTCCTTCTTAGGCGGTATTTTTCTCCAAAGATTCGTTGTGATACTGAACGTAGAGTGCGAGGTGCGCGGCCAGTCGCTCAGCTTTCTTTGTCGTGCACCAGGTTCGCCTGAAAAGGCGGTTGATGTCGGCTCGGATTTTCGCGCACGTGAGATTGAGACTAAAGAGCAAGGCTCTGGCCAACACGCGGCCCTTCACCTAGGGAAATCAGCCCTTTTATCCCCACGAAGGTGAGCCAGTTTGGAAACATTTTGTTATCTGCGAAGGTAACAAAATGTCATCTTTCATAATCAGAAATGGACGCTACGGCACGAACGAATCAAACTCACGCGCCTTCGGAGATGGCGACTAAAACCAGCGAGATGCCGAAGGCATAATCAAACAAACATGAAAACATTATATCGCAAATGACCCATGGACGCGGTTTTGTTGACGGCAAAGTCCGCTTGTGCGAAATCAGCCGCAGCTTTCTGGTAACGCATGCGTCTTATCCACGGTCTCCAATCCCAAACAGTCAAACTCGATCCTATTGCCGAAACCCTGGAACGGCTTCGGTGGACCGCCAATTTATCTCAACAGCAATGGCTCGACGTGATCGGTATTCAGTGGTGGCAATACCACTGCATTAAAGCTGGAATCGAACCGACGCCCGAGACCGTCATTGAACGGGCCGCGCAATATTTTAATATCAAGCCCGAAGACATAACGAGTGGAACCTTGGAGTTCGCGGAAATCGCGGCGGTCTCCCATCGAGACACAACGATACCGGATCGCTATGCCGATGCCGCTTTTGGAAGGCAACGCACGACAATTACATCACTCGAATTTCTCGAAAACTACTACGGATGGCGGTTGAAGCTCGACACGCTTAACGCTCACCACGTGACGGAAGCAGATCTTCGCGATCCATTCAGTCCCATCAGCATGAATCTGATTTCCGACATCTGCACCTACCTGCACGATCACCGCCATTTCCGCGCCGAACACTTCCTTGCCATGGGGGCTTACTCATACATCGCTAATCGCCACACGCTCGTGGGCCAACTCCTCTCAGAACAGAAGAACCCAGTTGATCTCTACGACTTTTTCTTCCACGAAGCTCTCAAGCTCTTTGAGCAAAACTGCAATTACACGATCACGAAACAGTGCCCGAATGGCATCACTGTCGAGATCGTGACGAACGCCGACGTCGCCGCCGAATGCGGCGTCCGTCATTTAGGAAATATTCATATCTGCCACTTAAAGGCTGGGATGCTCGTCACGCTGACGAGGTATCTGGACCTCCCCAACGCGAAAGTACGGAAAACTGCGTGCGTTCACCGCGGCGACAGTGCTTGCCGGTACGAAATCGAGTTTCCGCAAAAGACGACGATCGGCTTCACCCCGCACGTTTTGCCGGAACCACATTGATATCCTTTTTCGGGCTCTCGATCCAAATGCGATTCTGCCAAAGCTCATCCCATTTTTCAGCAGTCTGCCGGGCTTCAAAGCTGAACTGCCTCAGATGCATGGGCAAAACCTCTTCACCCGCCAAGTGATGCACATGGATCGACCCCAATTCCCGGTCTTTGAGTTGGAGCGGCCTGTATCCGATTCCTCGCATATAATCGTCAATTTTGAATCTCATCGTCCCGCCCGCCATCAGCTCGCAGCCAGGGATCTGCCGGTGATAATTCACGAGCATGGTTGTCAGAAGCTCACGGTACATGCGGGACTGCGCCTTGTTCGTACGCTCCTCCGGATCGATCGTCAGCGAACCGAGGTAAAAGAGTTCGACTCCGCGAGCATCGGCCGAGCGCATGACGTCTCTTAAAGCTTCGACGTGCTCGTAAGCCTGGGCTTGCTCAAGAAGCGCCATCCCCGGAAACTTTAAATAATGTACACGCGCCTTAACGTGCGAGGTCCAGCGAATTCCCATGACCGGCCGGAGCCTCCCTTCCTCCCGGTTCTTTTTGCAAAGCAAAAGGTGGGTGGAAATCAGATCGGAACCATCCACTGCCAAGACACCATAAGGATATTCACACCCATAGCCCTTCAATTTCAGAGTGATCATATCCCGGTACAAATCAGGAACCTGCGGTTGGTCCCAGGTATCGCAAGGTGATTCGAGGACTACGATCTGTAGCTCGTCAATGACGCTCTCCATCCCATCCCCTCCATGGATGTCTTCCGTTCGCCTTTCCATTCATCTTGATCGAACTACTTAAACATGTACAATTTAAAAATTAAAAAAAATAAACACCGTTGATTGGAGACAGCCATGAGTCCGCAATACCGCGAGCGTTTCCTGCGCAACATCGGGATTATGACCGAATCGGAGCTCGAAAAAATCCGTTCCACCACCATCGCGATCGGCGGCCTGGGTCTAGGCGGCTCTATCTTTCTAAATCTCGTCCGGATGGGTTTTGAAAACTTCCACGTCGCGGATCCGGATGTGTACGAGCGAACGAATATTAATCGGCAACGTATGGCCAAAGAGACAACGGTCGGCCGGCGCAAAGACGACGCCCTGATTGCGGAAGCTCGCGAGATCAATCCCGACGTCCGCATCAAAGCATGGCCCGAAGGCGTGAAGCCGGAAAACGTGGACGCCTTCCTCGACGGCGTTGATTGGGTGGTCGATGTGGTCGACGTCTTCGCGATTCCCGACAAGCTCGCCCTCAATGCAGCGGCCGCCAAGCGAGGCCTCCCCGTCGCCTCTTGCGCGGCGTTAGGCTTCGGCGCGACGGTCGTTGTCTTTGATAAAACAACCCCGACGTTCGCCGAGCTCACCGGCATGGACTCCTCGTTTCCATATGAGGAGAACATCCGGCGTTTCGCGCGGTTTATCTGCCCCGAAATCCCCGATTATATGCAAGAGCAACTGGCGAAAGCTTTCCGGCGGGAATCGCACATCCCCTTCGTCGTTCCCGGAGTCGAAATTTCTGCCGCTTGTGCCGTGACCGAAATCGCCAAGCAAATTCTGAATATCGGCGAGAAGGTCCGTGCCCCCAAGGGAATCTTCATTGATCCCGTGAGCTTGAAATTCGAGATCTACGAGGCCAACTATTCAGCCCGCGAACTCTTCGCCGCTCGCGCCGCCACGGATTCATGCAGACCACACTTGTCCGCTTAACAGATCCAAGAATCGGCGCCGTCGCTCTCGGGCACGAAATATGGACGAGTCTGGAGGGCGAAAATCCAGGCGGATCGATCAAAGACCGCATGGTCGTCGGGGAACTCGAGCAAGCTCTCGAGAGTGGCCGACTGCGCCCCGGCGACACGGTCGCCGAGATCAGCGCAGGGAGCACCGCGCTTTCAATTGCTTTTCATTCTCGCCGCCTTGGCCTGAAATGCCTCCTCTTCGTCCCCAAAGATCTGAGCCCCGAGTCCAGAACGAAGCTAGAGGAACTCGGCGCCGAACTTCATTTCGCAGACCCGGCGACAGCTTATAAAGAATACGACGAGTTCTGCGCAACGCGCTCCGTTTGGCGTTTCGACCAAATGAAACGACCCGAACTTAGAAATCATTACGCTTCTTGGGCAGGCACCGAAATCGCGCCCATCATAGGACCAATCGATTTCGTAATCGCCGCCGTGGGGACGGGGCACTCGCTTTTCGGTGTTCAGTACGGCTTAACACCTAGAAGAGGCACGATCTCAGCTGAACCCGCCGAAGCCGGCCTGATCCACGGAATACGCAATTTAGAAAAGGAAAATTTCGGTGCTGCGGACCCCTGCAAAATAACCCAAATTGATAAACGAATCGAACTGACACAGGATAAATTTTTCCCTACCGCCCCTATTGAGACCGATCACGGCCCTATCACCGTTTCCGACTCTTTCCGGGTCGTTCTCGGCGCACTGGATCGCCTTGATTCCACAGCTACGAAATTAAGTTTATTTGCTGTTGGCAGTCATAATCGACGCCTCGACGCCAAGGCCGAATAGTAATTTCACTACCGCCAAAGAACGCTTCACAAGTCGCCAAACAACCGGTATTAATCGCCGTCCAATCATTTTCCATCTGGGAGCGAGCGACCCGTGCAATCACCATTCCCGTTTGACGCCATCGATGCCCCGAATAAGTTCCTCAATCTCCTCGCGAGAGCGACGGAAGAACTTGGCAGCTCTCTGAATTTTGAGGAGACGCTCGCGACCACGTGCCGCATCCCGATTCCCGCGCTGGCCGAATGGTCAGTCCTCTTTCTTCAAGATGAATCGAGTCTCAGCCTGCGACCGTTCGCGAGCTACCACACGAAGGGTGAAGCGGACGCCAATCTTAAAAGTTACTTAAAATCGAAAAGCCAAGAATTCGCCGAGCACGCACTCATCGCGGAAACCGTCCGGCGAGGCGAACCGATGCTTTCTGAAATCCCGGGCGGCGAAATTCCCGGATTCCGACAATCGAAAACTGTCTCGCTTCCACTACGTTACAGATCGCGAATCGCCGGAGTTCTCTGCCTCGGTGTCCCGGTACCGGGACAATTCCCCCCGGAAGACGTATTGATCGCGCAGGATCTCGCCCAACGCGCAGCCTTCGCGATTGAAAATGCGAGGCTTTACCAAAAAATCGCGGAAAGCGAACGCCGACTCATCGAAACCATGCGGGTCTTAGAGGAAACGAGTCAATACAAAACTCAGTTTCTGGCGAACATGAGTCACGAGATCCGCACGCCGATCGGAGCAATTCTGGGATTCGTCGAGCTTCTCTTGGATCCCGGATTGACGGAGGCTGAGCGACGTCAATGGGCTGGAAGAATCCGCCACAACGGACGACACCTCTTACGCCTCATCAACGACGTTCTCAATTTATCCAAAGTTGAGTTCGGAAAACTCGAGATTCAAATTGAGGAAGTCAATATCGCCAGCCTGTTGAGTGAAATCGAAGCGACGATGATGTGGGCGGCGCTCGACAAGAACATCCGGCTCCAATTCGGACTTGCATCTCCGGTACCGGCGAAAATTATGACCGACCCCACCCGCCTGCAAAAAATCATCACCAATGTGGTGGGCAATGCAATCAAGTTCACTCAGCAGGGCAGCGTCTCTTTGGAAGCCCGATTCGATTCGGCAAAAGAAATCCTCTCGTTTGACATCCGCGATACCGGTATTGGAATAAAAGCCGAGCAAGCGGCCAAGATTTTTCAACCTTTCACACAGGCTGATACTTCGCTTTCGCGTCCCTATGGCGGAACCGGACTCGGACTTGCGCTCTCACGCAGAATCGCGCAACTTCTCGAGGGCGGCCTCGAGCTCGTCGAATCAGCGCCGGGAAAAGGCTCGCACTTCCGTATTTGGTTGCGCGCCAACGTTCCTCCGAAGACACCGTTCATACTGCATCTCCACGGCGCAGCCGGGCCGAAGGAAAACTCAATTGAAGCGGCCTACAAAGCTTTATCCCTCAACGACGCCCGCATTCTCATTGTCGACGACTCGCAAGATAACCAGATCCTTCTCAACCGCATGCTGACCGCCAGCGGAGCGGCCGTGACGATCGCCACAAACGGTGAAGAGGCGATTCTCGCCCTCAAAAACGGTGGCGTTTTCGATCTGATCTTGACCGACATTCAAATGCCGGGGAAAGACGGCTATCAAACCACGCGTGAACTCAGAGCCCTCGGCTTCAAAGGCCCCATCGTCGCTTTGACCGCGCACGCGCTTCCCGAGGAACGCGAAAAGCGCAAGGAAGCCGGCTGCGACGAGCATCTCGCAAAACCCATCACGCGCGCGACGCTCATTGAAACCGTTCATCGACTGCTGAATCGAGAGTGATTCAAATAGGGGATGCGGCTTCACTGATTTCAAAGCCCGATGCCCCCGAAACCGAAGCACTCTGCAAAGATGTCTTAGCTCTATTCCGTATGATGCGTGGACACCGTCTCAAAGTGAGCTATTGCTAATGCGTAGCCTCGCCAAGAAGGCGTTACCAGCCTTAACTCGCATTCACACTAGAAGCTCCACTCATAGAACGCTCTTTGAAACATCATCATAGTTTGCGTTTAACTACCGAAAACACGGGCGTCTAAATTCGAGATCACTTTCCGAGGCTCGAACACATTTAATCATAAGGTTTCGTTCCTGGAGTTGACCCCGAAAAACCGGACAGATCAGCCTGCTTGAGTTGCTAGTTCT
>CALBDW010000052.1 GCA_937927435.1 uncultured Bdellovibrionales bacterium | reverse complement strand
ACTCCTAAATCTAGGAGCAGACCGTCATGTCCGGTACCAAAGGGGTGCACTCCACCTTGAGTCAGTATGTACTGTGGCTTCTTTCTAATCATGCGCAGTGTGAGTTTAATATCCAGAGCGTCTTGAAAAGACTTTGGCAGTTTGAATCTCCATTCATTTGTGAACCCGCCCGAAAATGTCGCATACCCGAATAGAGAGTTGATTCGATCGATTATGTCTTTAGTTGATTCAAGCTTGATGATCTGACTTGGTTATTGCAGTTTGGTGTCACTTGGGTTTTTGTGGAATTGAAGCTTTGTTATCAAGAGATCTCTTTCGACCTTTAGGGCCCTGATATCGAGAGACTTGTCGGGTGATTCAAGTGGCTGCTTTATCGTGTTTTTGATTTTTTGTGGAGATCGTTTGAGTACTGTTGGGTGAGATAGGTAGTTTCGTTGAGATCTAGGTGCTTTGGAAGGATTAGGGAAACCGAGAGATAGCTGTCGGTGCAAGAAATAAGGCGCCAGCTCGGGTAACGTTCTTTGGTTACGTATCGGGAGCCGGCGCTGTGGTCAGCATGTGATCTTAATCAGTGAGGTTTGTACCGTTACTCACGCTTTGAACTTGTTTTCACCTCCGTTAAGCAGTTTGTTGTGAATATCTCTGTTGAAATTCTTTGCTGCTTCTATCCCCCTTTTTAGTGCTTCAGGTAAAACGTTGATGCGTATTGCGGTTGACGCAAGAGAATCTTGAGCTGTTCGTACACCATCGGTGCTAAATCTATCATTTCCTCCCTTCCGTATTTATCGACCACGAAACGCAGAGGTTGGGACGATACACGCCCGATGCGGATCGAGCGCGCCAACGTGGTTCGCGGCGCTTTCGGATTTGTCGAAACCAGTTTTGAAATCGTGACGTAATCAAACTTCTGGACCGGTTCACCGTTCGAGTAAGTGATGCGTAAGAAGGAAACGTCCGTACGAACTTCCTGGGCGACCGCGACGACGATTGGCTCTTCGGATTTCACACGAGTCATGCGGAGTTCGCTTGCGCAAGGTTCGCCGGCCCAGTCGTGAACGACCGGAAGAATCTTGAATTCGTCGCCGGGTACGATTCCCGCATCGTATCCGACGGGAATGACAAAGCCGTTTTCTTCCGGATAAACGTCAATGACGTGTGTCGACCATCTTTCGAGGCCCAGCCTCGGCAAGACGGAGACGATCTTGTTCAGGCTATCGACCAGAGCGGCTTGGCTGAGATCGTAGATCGGAGTTTGCGATTGGTATGCGAAACCACCAGCCCAACCGGCGAGAAGGTCAAGGCCGAACGTGACGTCCTTCTTCTCGCCGCGCCCGGATTGGGTCGTGAGCTCGGAATATTTCATCGTTTTATAGAGGGTCATGGCGGTGTCCAGCTGGCCGCGGGAGTATTTCACGTTGAGCCCCAACGCCTGCAAGGGAAGTCCGAGGATGCCGTTGAAGCCCGCGCTGACGGACGTTCCGTTTGTCATCTCGAAGCGGAGAACGCTCGCTCTCAGTTCGAAATCCGCCTTGCCGTCGAAGCACCACAACTCGTGGTGTTCCGGATAGAGTGGAAGCTCGGAGTGTTTTTGGTTTTCCGACTCATTCGGGTCGAAATATGTGGCCGCCATCGGCGCGCAGGCCGTGAGCGTCAACATCAAGACCGAACTGGTGAGCGACTGGCAAGCGGAACGCATATCAGCGACTCCTTGTGTTTTGTTCACTGACGCTACCTAGATCGGTCTTAGGTCGAGGAACTTAAGTTATTTTCGTGACTTATGAAAGAGTGTCGAAGTTCTTGGCAGCGGGCTGGGGTTGACGGAAGGAGTTTGTAAAATTCCGTCGAGAGTTTTGACAAAAGGAGGGGCTCCTTTTCGCTGATAACCTTGAAAAGGAGCCGTCCGATGTCGGTCAAAGGGCTAGATGTTGAGCGAAAGTCCCGCGAGCAGAGAAACGCCTTGATAATCGGTCAAGTCTCCGCCTTGCGTGAACATGCGGTTGTAGCTCGCATCTAAAAGAAGGGAAGTGCTTCGTCCGAACGGAATGTTCCCTCCGATTCCGGCCACCGCGAGCATGTCGAAGTCCGTCGCCTTGTCTCCCGATGCGGTGAAGGGCATCACGCCGCCCTTAAGAAAAACGGTGCGATGAGGATGACCGGAGAAGTTGAATTTCGCGATCAAAGGAATGCCCCACGTGTTCACGGTGAAAGAAGTGGTTTCTCCTTCAGCGGTCGCCCTTGAGTTCAAGGACAAGATGCCGGTTTCGAATGTCCAATGGCCGGTTCCGAAATCGCCGAGGATTCCGGCGGAGAAGCCTTGGTCGAACTTGAGTTCATTGAGATCGGCGGTCGTTGAAAAGCTCGAGGCTCCCAAGACGGGCGCGATGCGAACCGGGGTGGCGATCGAGCGGGGTAATGGAGCTTGGCTCACGCCCCCTTCTTGCGCGAATGCGGTCCATGCGGTCATGAAGCCGAGCAGGCCGACGATGAGACTTTTCGTCATGACAGTCCTCCTTACTGTTGGGTCGATAACAGTGTTCTGGGCTCTGCTGAGATTCGCAATTTCGGTTGTCGATTGTGATCCAAACCAATAGATCGTGGGCCTTAGCTTGTTGGAGGCTCCATGCGCGCGAATGGGAATCGTCACAATCGTCGATTCGATTGCAAAATGTGGCGTTTGCGATAGCTTATGCTTGGCCCTGAATGGATCGGAAGTTAGGATTTCGGGCGCGCCGATCTTGCGATCAGCGGACACACGTAACCGGCGAGGATGTGATTTGATTGAGCAGAAGCAGAAGTGGCCCGAGAGCGTCATCGTTTACACGGATGGAGCGAGCCGGGGCAATCCGGGCCCGGCCGCGATCGGTATTCACGTGACCGACATGGATTCACAGACGATCGCTGAGCACGGTGAGGTCTTGGGTGTTCAAACGAATAATTTCGCCGAATATACGGCCGTCATTCGCGCTTTAGAACTCTCGCTCGCACAAGGCGTGAAAAACGTGATTCTCCGGAGCGATAGCGAATTGATGGTGAAGCAAATGACGGGTGTGTATAAAGTGAAGTCCGATGCGATTCTTCCCCTCTACGACAGAGTGAGAGAGCTGTTATCGAGGTTCTCAAGCGTCACGTTTGAACACGTTCGTCGTGAGAATAACCGCGTGGCCGATCGACTTGCCAACGAGGCTCTCGACCGAGCTTGATAGGTTCCCCAAAAAGGTGGCCGAATCAGAGGAACGTCCGCGCTATTTGGACGAAAAGACAATAGACCGCGAATGAAAGTGCGAAGATCAGAAGCACTTGGCGGGCGATCGGTTTTTCTGCTCTTGCGATGGCCGTTGCTTTTTTCCGGTTCATGTCACGTTCCTCATTCCCATCTCTAGGCCTAAGTCGAATTTGTGTACTCTTCGGACAAAAGCCAGGTGGAATAAAGGGTACCGCGAAGTATTTTATGAAAAATTAGGGTTTGATGACTCTGTATCATATTGAAATCACAGGGTTAATCTTTAACCAGGCCCGTCTTGAAAGCGGGCGTCAAGACTGGTAATTTAAGCGTCATAAGAGGAGCTGCAGGCGATTGCTCCTGCCCCCGCAAGGGCTGGCAGGGGAGGAAAGTCCGGACTCCGTATGGCAGCGCAGGGGCTAACCGCCCCCCGCCGAAAGGCGAGGAACAGTGGAACAGAAAGAATGTCCGGGGCAATGATCTCTTGGCCGGGAACGGGAGGCCTTGAGGGAGCCGCCGGAGTGAAATCAGCCAAACTCTGCGTGGAGCAAGATCAAATAGGGAGGCGCCAACGGTTCGAAAGAGCCGCATGCGGCCAGCATGATGCCTCCGGGTTAGATCGCTAAAGGTTCGGGGTAACTCGAATCTCAGAGGAATAATCGCCTCCCTTGGGGCGTCGTCGAATCCCCCAAGGAAGACAGAATCCGGCTTATCGCAGCTCCATTTTCGACACTTTCGGGGCGGCTGTCCTACCGGGGAGCTGCCTCATCTTTTTTGTGCCCTTCATGTAGAGACTTCGCGGTATGCTTTAAAGATTCCCGCGGAGGTCAGTCGTGAATCATCTACGCACCGGTTCGGCTTGGGATCTTGTCGGCAACACTCCTTTGGTTCGCCTCAGTTCGCTCTGCAAGCTCACCGGTTGTGAGATTTACGGCAAAGCCGAGTTCTTGAACCCGGGCGGAAGCGTGAAAGACCGGGCCGCGAAAGGCATCATCATGGATGCCGAAAACAGAGGTTTGCTCAAACCGGGCGGTGTGATCGTCGAAGGAACCGCGGGCAACACTGGGATCGGTCTCGCCGTGCTAGCCGCCTCCCGCGGTTATAAAGTGATCGTCACCATGCCCGAAGGACAGACCGAAGAGAAATACAAAATGCTCGAAGTCTTGGGCGCCGAAGTGCGACGCGTGCCTCAAGTCCCTTTTAAAGACGAGCGTCATTTCTATCATGAAGCGCGGCGGATCGCGGAATCGCTACCGAATGCATTTTGGGCCAATCAGTTCGAGAACCCCGCGAACGGCGACTTCCACTATCAAACGACTGGTCCTGAAATATGGGAGCAAACTGAAGGCCGTATCGATATTTTCACGTGCGCAGTCGGTTCCAGCGGAACAATGAGCGGCGTGAGCCGTTATCTCAAGGAAAAGAAGCCGTCGGTCGAAATCGTTATCGCCGACCCTTACGGCTCGGGAATCTACTCATATCTTAAGACCGGAAAACTCGAGACGGAGGGCTCATCGATCACGGAGGGGATCGGGATTATGCGTATCACCGAGAACTTTCGCCATGTCCGTGCGGACGGCGCGATGCGCATAAGTGATAGTGAGATGATCGATATGATTTATCACTTGGCAGAACATGACGGGCTCTTTGTCGGTACGTCCTCCGGTATTAACGTCATGGCCGCTTACCGGCTGGCGCAGATGAATGCTGGATCAAGGAAAACGATCGTAACAGTTTTGTGTGATTCGGGTACGCGGTATGCTTCGCGTCTGCTCGATCAAAAATGGCTCGCGGAGAAAGGGCTTACTCCGAAGCCCTTGGTGCGGATGATCGCGTAAACTGGCTCACTATCGTGGGGATGACCGGTAGAAGCGGAAAAACAATAGTCGGTTTGAGCCCTTAGGATCATCAACATTAAAGTGAGCCAGTTTGAAAAAGAAAAAGGGACGCCCCCCTCTTTGCGTCCCTTCCACGAGATGTCGTCGGTCGGTTTAAGAGCCCCTCGGTCTCTTAGTGGTACTCCTCACTGCGGAGCGTTTCGGCAGCGTATTGGATCCAATCGGCGTAGGCCGAAACCAACGTGTAGACAGAGAAGCCCGAGCAGTTAACCGCCGGCTTGTTCATGATCCGGCTGGTAACGCCCGCCAGGTACCATTCGTCGCCGACTTGGAAGTAAGCCGGTCCGCCCGAATCGCCCGGGCAAGCGCCTTTACCGTTTTGTTGGTTCAAGAGGATTTCGGTTGCGCTGAACTCGACCGACTCGATCACGGTTTCCGTGAAACGGAGAACGCCGGAACCGGTTTGGTTGTCGAAGTCATCCAAGCCGTAACCCGCCAGGAGAAGTGTCGAGCCGTTGCTCAGCACCGACGAGTCCGCCAAAAGCGGGATCACTTTATAACCATCGGGGAGACCGCCCGAGAATTTCACGACCGCAATGTCGGACGCATCCGTAAACATGTCCTGGCGAACCGCCCACAGCGGTGAAACCATGTAAGAGTCGACTTCGCGGACAACGGTGTTGGGAGCAACCGGCTTCACCAAGCGCGGGCCGAAGACGATCCGAAGATGGGAGGCCGGCCCGTCGACACAGTGAGCGGCGGTCAAAAGAAGATCGGGTGCGATAATCGAAGCCGTGCAGATGCTTGTTTTTTCGACGTTGATGAGGCTGACGACCGTATTTGAATAGACGTTGTCGTCCAGCGCCTCGACTTCTTGGCCGCCGATAATCCCCACGCCGTCGGCTTCAATATTTGCAGCATACGGCGCTTGGGAGCATGCGGTGCCGAGAATCAAACCGGCGAGGAGCAGGAGAGCGTTTCGAGAAAGGAGTTTTGTAACGTCGTTATTAGTTTTGGATTTTTCGTTTTTCGAGGCGCTCATCGTTACTCCCCTCTCGGTTCGACTTTTTCGAACCGCGATGAGCGGACTTCTCCACCGATTTAAGGAAGAAGTAAATGCGTTTTTTCTTTAACATTCGATAAGATTTTTTTATGAAATATTAAAGGGCGCGCAACCAGAATGCTCTGCGTTATTTTTGTAAGTTTAGTCATTTCAAATTGTTATATCTTCTGGTTCCAAAATTGAACTTAGAAAAAGTTTGGTTCAAGGGCCTAAAGAGTACCCTCAGTAAGTCTCAAATTTTCCTGGCTAGGGCCAGGAAATCCATTCATAACGCGGCCAACTTTTCCGCATGGATGAAAAGCTCATGCCCGAGGCGCTTGGGTTGCGAATCCCGAAGCCGGGTCCAATACAAGGGCCGAAAGCTCTTCGAAAGACGGGCTCTGATTTCCCATTCTGTTGCGCCGTAAGGGGGACCGAAGGTTTTGTCCATAACGAAAAAGACCCCCATGAGAAGGCCGTTTTCGCTCAAAAGACGCTTCCAGGCGCGCACGAGTTCCGCGCGGCGGCTGGGCGTGATCGCGCAGAAAAACGTGTGCTCGAAGATCAGATCAAAAGAGCCCGGCATCTTGTCGGGAAGTTGGAAGAGATCGGCCTGAAGAAATTTGAGATTCGGGAGGTAGCCGAATTTCTGTTTGGCTCGCGCGATGGCTTCTTCGCTGAAATCGACAGCTGTCACGAGGTGGCCTTGTTCCGCGAACCAGGCTGCATCGTTCGCCGTTCCCGCGCCGGGAACAAGAACGCGCATGCGGGGCAGTTTCAGTCGGGGAACAAGCTTCGTTAAGACGTGTGAGGGGGCCCCAAGCTCCCAGCGCGTGTCTTCTTTGCGGTAGAGATCGCTCCACCAGTCGGCGCGATCGGCATCGGGGTTCTCTTGGAGCCACGGGCGCGTTTCAAAACGTTGTCCGCCGATCGTAAAGCTTTCATCGTCGAATTCATCGACGCTGTTGAAGAGACGAGCCTGGGCCGCGCGCGAAAGAATGAAGGGGACGCCTCTTTCTGTGCGGCCGTGAAACCGGTCCCATTCGTCGACGGTGAGCGAATCGAAAGGAGCGCTCTCCGTGTGACCGTAGGGAAGAGTGAGCTTCCATGAGGTCGGTGTTTGCTCGATATCGAGAACGACGTAGGGCTCGTCAAAAGCTTCGATGAGGATCGGCTGGCCGTCCACTTCGCACCATGCCCGCCCGCGGTCATCCATCTTGAGGCTGGCCAGCCACGCGCGGCCGACCTCAACATCGGTGACCCGGATCTCGTCGAATTTAAAATAACCTTCTTCGTCGATTTGGATAAAGCGCGTGACCTGAAAATCCGTCACTGATCGTCTCCGCCGGGAGTGATCTTGTGGCCTCGAAGGAAGTGCACTTCGCGGGCCTTAATTTCTCCCCCGACTTCTGCCCATGTTTGGAAACCGTCCGTTGATTTCAGGCGCAGGAAGCCCTCAAAAACTTGTTCGGTTTGGTCCTCTCCGGCCGGGCCGATCGCCTGACAGCGAAAATGAGCGATCAGATCCGTCCCCGGGTTCACGACTTCCGTGTAAAGACTGTTGCAGAAAATCTCGGTTGTTTCGGGAAAACGTTTGAGAATGAACCCTCTGACGTCTTCTTCGACTCCCGCTTCAACGCGGCGGTGCTCCTCGAGAGTCATAGGGCTTTCGCTTGTAGCGAGGCACCATGTCCACGCGAGAAGGACAAACAAAATCGCGAGGGAGATATATTTCATAACGATGTTCTCTCTTTCGCTGCTGGTTGGCGTTTGAGCCTTCCCAGGGCCTGAAGTTTATATTACATAACCTAGGACGCGGACGGAGACTTCGTCAACGCAAGAGGTCGGAAACGGTAAAGCCTTATGATTGCGCGCATTGGACTGACTCAAAAACTCGAGCGCAGCCTCAATGAGTTGAAAGGCGTTGCGGAGCGCGTTCGCAGGCACGCTCCAGGATTGGCAGAAGATCTTCGCTTTTTGTTGCGGCATCCGCGCGTTCTCGTCAGCTGGATCGAAGAGCGAAGCCCGTGGCTCAGCCGGCGCCTGATGGGCGCAGCGTCAAATCTGGCTGAGCCGTTCACGATCGGTATGGGGCTGAGAGTTGAGAAGCTTGGTGAGGATTCGATCGAAGTCGTCATGCCCGGCCATTGGCGGAATCAGGGGGAAGGCGGCCAGATTCATACGGCGGCGTTGGCGGCTGTGGGCGAATCGGCGGCTCGGGTGTATTGGGAGTACCATCTCGATCTGCGGGATGCGCAAGTTGAAACGAAGCGCGCGGAAGTGCGCATTCTCGCGCGCCCGGAGGGGGAGGTCAGGGCTGTCTTCCGCTTGCCTGAAGCCGATCGAGAGGCGATTCTGCATCAACTTCGAAGCAAGGAAAGGGTCTCCGTCGAAAGTCAGACGCTGATTTACGAGAAGAACGGTCGTTTGATCGCCGAGGTCGACATTGAGTGGGAACTTCGGCGTCAACTCGCGTTGGGGTCTTCACAAGGGCTTTGAGCGGAGACGACCGATTGCAGTGAACGGCGGCGGAAGATCGGAAAGAGGATAGCGATGGATTTTTCTATGGAGTCGAGCGCAAGCCAGCGCTTGCCCGCGATTCAGTCTGAAATCGATGTTGGATCTCCAGAATTCAAAGAAAACGAAGCGCACATGAAGCGCTTGGTGGACGAGTGGCGCGAGCGCGTGGCGATCGTCAAAGCCGGCGGCGGACCGGAAGCGGTCGAGCGGCATAAGTCGCGCGGAAAGATGACGGCGCGCGAGCGGATCGACGCTCTGATCGATCCGGGTTCCTCGTTCCTCGAATTATCGACTCTCGCCGCGTGGGACATGTACGACAACGCGGCTCCCGGTGCGGGAATCGTAACGGGCATCGGCGTCGTTTCCGGCCAAGAGTGCATGATTGTCGCCAACGATGCCACCGTGAAGGGCGGAACGTATTTCCCGATGACGGTGAAGAAACATTTGCGCGCCCAGGAGATCGCGATGGAAAACGGTCTTCCCTGCATTTACCTCGTCGATTCGGGCGGCGCGTTCCTTCCTTTGCAAGCGGAGGTGTTTCCCGACCGCGATCACTTCGGCCGCATTTTCTACAACCAAGCGAGAATGTCGGCGATGGGGATCGCGCAGATCTCCGTCGTCATGGGCTCGTGCACGGCCGGCGGCGCGTACGTGCCCGCGATGAGCGACGAGAACGTAATCGTAAAAGGGAACGGCACGATCTTCTTGGGCGGCCCACCGCTCGTGAAAGCGGCGACCGGTGAAGTGGTTTCGGCGCAAGAGCTCGGTGGCGCGGAAGTTCATTGCGAGGTGAGCGGAGTCACCGACCATTACGCCGAGGACGATCTGCATGCGATCGAGATCACCCGCGATATCGTGGCGAATCTCAACCGCCGTAAGCAGTGGCCGTTTAAGATCGATTCCGTCGAGGAGCCTTTGTATAAGCCCGAAGAAATTTACGGCATTATTCCGGCCGACGCGCGCAAACCTTACGACGTACGCGAAGTGATCGCCCGTATCGTCGACGGCAGCCGTTTCCATGAATTTAAAACGTCTTTCGGCAAGACCATTGTGACGGGATTCGCGCGTATTTACGGATTCCCCGTCGGTATCGTTGCCAATAACGGCGTTCTTTTCAGCGAAAGCGCTCTCAAGGCGACACATTTCATCGAGCTTTGCGATCAGCGCGGTATTCCTTTGATCTTCTTGCAGAACATCACCGGCTTCATGGTCGGAAAGACGTATGAGAACGAGGGCATCGCCAAGCATGGGGCGAAAATGGTGATGGCTGTGAGCAATACCCGAGTCCCGAAGTTCACCGTGATCATCGGCGGCTCCTACGGCGCCGGCAATTACGGCATGTGCGGTCGAGCCTTCCAACCGCGTTACCTGTGGATGTGGCCGAATGCCCGCATCGCTGTGATGGGCGGCGAACAAGCGGCGAACGTGCTTCTGACGGTGAAGCTCGATCAACTGGCTGAGAAAAAACAAACAATGACACCTGAAGAACAGGCGGCCGTTAAGGCTCCGACGTTGGCGAAGTACGACAAGGAGAGCTCCGCTTACTATTCAACGGCCCGGATTTGGGACGACGGAATCATCGATCCTGCCGATACGCGCCGGGTTCTGGCGCTCGCGATCAGCTCGAGCTGCAACGCAGATTGGGGGCCGAGCCGCAAAGGCGTGTTCCGCATGTGAGGACTTCGGATATGAGTGAAGGGAAAAATCTCAAAGTGGGGGTGAGTGGACGGATCGCGACGATGACGCTTAACCGCCCAGATGTCCGAAACGCATTTCAGCCCGAAATGATCCGCGAACTGACGGCCGCGTTCGCCGAGCTTTCAAAGCGCGAAGACATTTCGGTCGTTGTGCTCAGAGGTGAAGGCAAGAGTTTCTGCGCGGGAGCCGACCTCGGTTACATGAAGTCGATGGCCGCTTTCTCCTTTGAGGAAAATGTGCGTGACTCGGGCGAGCTTTTTGAAATGTTCTGGACGATGCGCTTATGCCCGCATCCGATCGTGACCCGTGTGCACGGCCATGCCATGGGCGGCGCCCTGGGGCTTATCGCCGTGAGTGATGTTGTCGGCGCCGTCGAGGGGACCCAATTCTGTTTCAGCGAAGTGAAACTAGGACTTGCGCCGGCCGTGATTTCGCCGTTCGTCCTTGAGCGCATGGCCGTCTCGCACGCAAGGCGCTACATGCTGACAGGTGAGGTTTTCGGTACTGACGAGGCTCTCAAATCGGGCCTCGTTCATTTCGCGGGTGACGAGGATGCGGTGGACGGGTTTATCGAGCAAACGGCGAAGGTGATTTCACGCAATGGCCCCGAGGCCGTGCGAGCGACCAAGACGCTGATCATGCGGATTTCCGCCGAAAACGATTGGCCGGGACGGCGGGAGTTGACGACTCGAGTGATCGCCGAACGCCGCGCGAGCGCCGAAGGGCAGGAAGGACTGCGGGCATTCTTTGAAAAGAGGGACCCCGCCTGGAGATCGAAAGAATGAGTTCTCAAGCGAAGTCTGCTAGACGGATTGAAAAGATCGCGATCGCCAACCGCGGTGAGGTGGCGGTGCGGATCATCCATGCGTGCCAAGAACTAGGCATCCGCACAGTACTTTTGCATTCGGAAGCCGATCAAGGGAGCCGTGCATGGCGGCTTGCTGACGAACGCGTGTGCATCGGGCCGGCTCCGACCGCCGAAAGCTACTTGCGCATCGATCGGAATATCGAGGGCGCGATTGCCGCTGGCGCGCAGGCGATTCACCCCGGGTTCGGTTTCTTAAGTGAGAATGCGGATTTCGCTGCCGCTTGCGAGAAAGCGGGCCTGATTTTTATCGGCCCGCGCGCGGAAACGATTCGCGCGCTCGGTGATAAGATCTCGGCGAAAAAGTTGATTGAAAAAGCGAATGTTCCGACGGTTCCCGGCTATATGGGGGAAGATCAGCGGACGGCGCGTTTGATCGTCGAAGCGGAACGAATCGGTTTTCCCGTGATTGTGAAGGCCGCGGCAGGCGGCGGTGGACGCGGTATGAAGGTGATTCGTTCGCGCGCGGAAGCGGGCGAATTGATCGCGTCGGCGCAACGTGAAGCGCAAAGCGCCTTTGGTTCATCGACGGTCTTTCTTGAAAAGTACCTCGATCACGCCAAGCATATCGAGTTTCAGATCTTCGGAGATTTCACTGGCCGCTGCGTTCATCTCTTCGAGCGCGAATGCTCGGTCCAAAGGCGACATCAAAAAATCGTTGAAGAGGCGCTTTCTCCGTCGTTGACTCCCGAGCTTCGCGAGAAAATGGCGAAAGCGGCCGTGGCGCTCGCCGAAACGGCCGGCTATAGCGGAGCCGGCACGGTGGAGTTTCTGGTGCAAGACGGCGAGTTTTATTTTCTGGAAATGAATACGCGGCTTCAGGTCGAGCATCCGGTCACGGAGATGGTTTTGGGTGTCGACTTGGTCAAAGCGCAGATTCTCAACGCCGCTAAAGAGTTCCGTCTTTGGAAACAGGAAGAGCTTGTTCCGCGCGGACACGCGATCGAGTGCCGCGTTTATGCCGAGGATCCTTATAACCGCGGTTTGCCGTCAACGGGCCGCTTGATCGGCATGCATTGGCCCGAAGGGCCGGGGAGACGGTTTGAAGTCGGTTTCGAGGCTGGAGATGAGATTACTCCGTTCTACGATCCGATGATTGCGAAGATCATCGTTTGGGACGAAGACCGCCCGCGTGCGATCCGCAAAATGCTGCGCGTTCTCGACGAGACGATCATTTTCGGTGTCCGCACGAATATTCCATATTTGAAGGCCATTCTTTCGCATCCGGAATTCGTGAGCGGAACGATGACGACGCAATTTATTCAAACTTATTTCCCGGAAGGACTCGAGCCCCGCGAGTTAAGCGATTTCGAGAAGACATTCGCGGCGAAAGCTCTGCCGCTCGTTCGTCACGGCCAAGCGGTTGATTCGGGGTCGGCTCCTTCGTCCGGTGTCAAGGACCCGTGGCGTGAAGGTTGGAGGTTCGTATGAAGAAGTTAGTTTTGGATATCGACGGTCGGCTTGTTGAAGGAACCGCGGCCTACGATAAAGGCACGCTCTGGGTGCATTTGAATGGGCAAACCTATACGGTTGATATCGCCCAACGTCGGACGACCCGTGGTTCAAAGGCGGGCTCTGCCGCAGCACACTTCGGGGAAATCGGCGCGCCGATGCCGGGAAAAGTGATTAAAATCAACGGTCAGGTCGGCGACGAGGTGGCCGAAAACCAAGTACTGGTCGTGATGGAAGCGATGAAAATGGAGTATACTTTGAAAGCCCCGATTAAAAGTCGGATCACCGAAATCCTGTGTGAACCCGGACAGCAAGTCGCGCTCGGACAAATACTGATGAAACTGGACAAAGCATGAGTCGAATTACGATTGTTGAAGTCGGTCCGCGCGACGGGCTTCAAAACGAAAAAGTCTCTCTCGACATCGAAACCCGGCTGGAGTTCGCGGAGCGGTTGGCTGAGGCGGGACTTCGTAAGATCGAGCTCGGCGCTTTCGTTTCGCCCGAATGGGTGCCGCAAATGGCGGGATCCCCCGAATTGATGAAACGAGCCTTGGAGTTGAAAGCTTTGGGTCGGTCACCACTGAAGGACGTCGAGCTTTCCGCTTTGGTTCCGAACCCCCGCGGAATGAGCGACGCACTGGAAGCGGGAGTGAAAACCGTTGCGATCTTTGGCTCGGCCAGCGAATCGTTTGCGAAAAAGAACATCAACTGCACGATCGATGAAAGCTTCGTTCGCTTCGAAAAAGTCATGGAAATGGCCCGCGAACACAACGTGCGCGTGCGCGGATACCTCAGCATGTGCTTCGGTTGTCCTTTTGAGGGCGAAGTTCCCGAAGGGCGGGTGGTGAGACTCGTCAAAAGGCTCGCGAATTTGGGCGTATATGAAATTTCCATCGGAGATACGATCGGTGTTGCGACCCCGGGACAAGTGACACGCTTGGTTTTGAAGCTGGTTGACGCCGTCGGCCCCGAGCGCTTGGCGATGCATTTCCATGACACGCGCGGGACGGCTCTTGCCAATATCCATGCTTCGCTCGCTCTCGGAATCCGGGTTTTCGATGCGAGCCTGGGGGGACTGGGCGGCTGTCCTTACGCGCCGGCCGCGACGGGTAATGTGGCTACTGAAGATGTTGTTTATATGCTGCATGGGATGGGTTATTCGACCGGCGTTGATTTGAAACGGCTCATTGAAGTGAATCGTTGGATGACTCTGAAAATCGGCCATGAATTGCCCTCCCGGGTTGGCCGCGCTGGCCTCCCGAAGACTGTCGGTTGATTTGAAATTTCTTCGTTTTCGGGGCCGGGTTTTGGCGTTTTTTACGCGTCTTCAGCCCTCCGAATGCCTCTGAATTGAGTTCGACTGAGCATGGAGCCTGCAATCTTTCCTGACGGTATGGAGTTGCAGGGTTTCGAAACCGAAAAACCGCAATCGGCGGACCGCTGGCTGACGACGATCATGATGATCATCGTGGTCGTTTACGGCTGGATGGCCTCGGTCGCGTTCGAGCCCAGGTTCGTTTTACCGAATGACGCCGTCTCTTATCTCGGTTGGCTTGAGGGATCAGAATTAAGGGAGTGGCGCGAAGTTCAAAAACCCCGCTTTCTGGCTTTCGCCTGGATTGCACGCGAACTTAAGAAGGTCGAAAACGACATTCGCCTCTTGGGAGGCTTCCAAGAGCCACCCGTGCTTCTAATCGTCGTCGACGAACCGAACCGTTATGTCGTCACGGAAGCTCGAATCGAAATCGCTGAGTCCATCGCGATGGCGGGAGGGCAGCTCCGCAAGGCTTTCATCAAAGCATGGCTTCTTCAGACCCAGCCCAAGGAGGCGATTGCGGCTCAATCGCTTTTCCGTCTTGAAGCGGTGAGTGATGCGCTCACGGCCATGCTGGCCTCGAACGTCCGGTTCGGCAGCGCGGGGAGTTCCGATGATGTGGAGTTACCGGCACCCGAGGCATGGATTCGTTTCGCCGCTTCGTTGGATGCACTTTGCGGCTCGCCCTGGGCTAGCTTGGATCTGCAGGGCCGTTGCGGGACTTCCAAGTCCGTTCATCCGTTGTCGTTCCGGTCGCTTTTGGCTGGTATGATTTGGGCTGTTTACCGGGACACGCCGCCGATGAAGCGGTTATCCCTTCTTCGTGCGTGGGCCGCGGAGTTGACGGCGCGGCAGGAAGAGGTGGGATCGCCCGTGCCGGAGGAGTTAGCCGCGTGGAGAAATTGGCTGCGTTCTGAATTCAATCAGGTCTTTCCGGTTGAGGCGATCGCGAAGCGGGCAGGTTTCAGCGACAATGAGCGAGAGAGTTTGAGCCAGGCGGCCGAAAAGGTTGCGGCCGCGGTGGGTTTAAACGAAACGACTCGTCCTCAGGTGAACTTTGTTTTCCGTTCGGAGCTTCTCGGGCCCGAGAGCGCCGATGCCGCAAAAGGTGAACTCAGGGGAGCGCGTTCGTATGTTGTTATCGATTCGCAAAAGGGCGCGCGTCTTTTTCCCGGAGATATCTCGTTGAACGATAACGATCTCGCCGGCTTGTCCGCCGCTCTCTATGTTTGGGAAACGTGCGGGGAGCTTCGTGCGGGCGATTTACTCGAAGCCCCGATCCGGGCTCAGCGCTATCTCGTCGTTCGTTCGTGTGCTGAGCGCGCTCCGCTGAAGTCGTGGGCGGAGTTAAATCGCGAAGGATTGCCCGCCTTCGCACGCGCCCGTCCTCAGGACCCCTTTGTGCAAGTCCATAGGGAACATCTGGAGCTTGCGATCCGTCACCGTGTTCTGTCAAAGAACACCGCTTTGTCACAGCTAGGAAAAGACGTCCATTCCGCCCGCGTGCTCGGTCTGGAAAGACCGACATGGCGAGCGGATGTCGGCGCTTACGAAGTTCTGGGCGCCATCGAAGCCATTGAGTGGTATCGTGCGAGCGGAAGCTGAGCGTTTAAGCGGCGCTTCGGCCTTTGATGGTATGGACCATTGAGAGCAGGGCTTCGCGCAGATTATTCGACAACTCGCTCGAGCGAATGACACCCATTCTCAGCAGTTGTTCGCGCAATGCGGGGGACATGGAACTGATACGAAGTTCACAACCCCGCGTCCGGATTTCAACCTGCATCTGAGTAAATGAAGTGATCGCTTCTCCACTGACACTGCTGACGTCGCGGAAATTGAAGATGACGAATCGTATATCTTCGGCCGCGGCGATGTCTCGACGGCAGGAAAGCAAAGACTCGACGGCCGAGCGGTCCATGTCGCCTATGAAGGTCACGATCAGTAAAGGTTTGT
>CALBDW010000051.1 GCA_937927435.1 uncultured Bdellovibrionales bacterium | reverse complement strand
TCGGCGCATGTTCTATTTCTAAGTCTTCGTTAAACGTACTAATCCACTGGTTTTCCGGGTCCTTAGAAGCTCTTACTATACCTTATAAGTAAGTAGGATTCGTTGCGGAAACGCAACCCCGAATGCGAAACCAGTCTCGCACAATCGAGAGGCTCGAATGGCTTACAATAAAATCAAAGTCCCCGCCGCGGGCGAGAAAATAAAAATTGTTGCTGGAGGCAAACTCGAAGTTCCTGACAACCCGATCATCACTTTTATCGAGGGCGACGGCACGGGTCCCGACATCTGGGCGGCATCGGTCCGAGTTTTCGACGCAGCAGTCGAGAAAGCCTACAACGGCAAACGCAAAATTCACTGGTGCGAAGTTTACGCCGGCGAAAAAGCGGCCGCCCTTTATGACGGAAACTGGTTTCCCGACGAAACACTCGATGCCATCAAAGAATTCGTGGTTTCGATCAAGGGACCGCTCGCGACGCCGGTCGGTAAAGGTATCCGCTCTCTCAACGTCGCTCTCCGTAAAGAACTCGATCTTTACGCCTGCATTCGCCCGGTCAAATGGTATCCGGGCGTTCCGGCTCCCGTGAAAGAGCCGCATAAGGTCGACATGGTGATCTTCCGTGAAAACACCGAAGACGTTTACGCAGGCGTCGAATGGCCGGCGGGCTCGGCAGAAGCCAACGAGTTCATCGAGCTAGCGAAGAAACACGGCAAATATATCCGTGAGAACTCCGCGATCGGTATCAAGCCGATGAGCGAATTCGGCTCGAAACGTCTTGTGCGCAAGGCGATCGAATACGCTATCAAGTACAACCGCAAGAGCGTTACCCTCGTTCACAAGGGTAACATCATGAAATTCACGGAAGGCGCTTTTAAAGACTGGGGATATCAAGTCGCGAAAGACGAATTCCCCGACATTACCATCACGGAAGATGAAGTCTTTGCAAATCACGGCGGCAAAGCCCCCGAAGGCAAAATCGTGATCAAAGACCGCATCGCGGACAACATGTTCCAGCAAGCCTTGCTGAGACCGGACGAATACGACGTTCTCGCCCTTCCGAATTTGAACGGCGACTATATTAGCGACGCTCTCGCCGCACAGGTCGGAGGACTGGGTATCGCTCCCGGAGGCAACGTGGGTGACGGTCCCGCCGTCTTCGAAGCCACTCACGGAACGGCTCCGAAATATGCTGGTCAAGACAAGGTCAACCCGGGTTCTGTGATTCTCTCCGGCTGCATGATGCTTGAATATCTCGGCTGGAGCGAAGCCGCTCAGTTGATCGAAAAGGGTCTCACCGGAGCTATTCAGGCGAAGCGGGTGACTTACGACTTCCATCGCCAGATGGAAGGCGCGACCCTGCTGAAGACCTCGGAGTTCGGCGACGAAGTCATCAAACACATGAATTGAGAGGTAAGCGATGTTTAAAAGAAAGAAATTATCGATCATTGGCGCGGGCTTCGTCGGTTCGACGTGCGCGCACTGGGCCGCTGCAAAAGAACTCGGAGACATCGTCCTCTTGGACGTGAATGAAGGTGTAGCGAAAGGAAAAGCTCTCGACCTTTATGAAGCTTCACCGGTCGAGCATTTCGACTCGATGGTTAAAGGAACCAGCGATTACGCCGACATCGCCGATTCCGACGTCGTGATCATCACGGCCGGCCTCCCGCGCAAACCTGGCATGAGCCGCGATGATCTTCTCGCGACGAACGCGAAGATCATGAAAGAAGTCTGTCAAGGCGTGAAAAAATACGCGCCGAATTCGGTGGTGATCGTCGTTTCCAACCCGCTCGACGCCATGGCGTATGTCGCGAAAGAAACGCTGGGCTTCCCCCGCAATCGCGTCATCGGCATGGCCGGCGTTCTCGACAGCGCTCGCATGCGGGCATTCATCGCTGAAGAACTCAACGTCAGCGTGAAGGACGTTCAAGCGTTCGTTCTGGGCGGTCACGGCGACACTATGGTTCCGATGCCCCGCCACTGCTCGGTGGGCGGTGTTCCCTTGCTGGAGATCATGCCGAGAGAGAAGGTCGACGCGATCGTCACCCGCACGCGCAATGGGGGTGCCGAAATCGTCGGCCTTTTGAAGACCGGTTCGGCTTACTACGCCCCGGCTGCAAGTGCGGTCCAAATGGCGGAAGCAATTCTGAAAAACCAAAACCGCATTCTGCCGTGCGCGGCTTACCTTGAAGGCGAATACGGAGTAAAAGACCTCTTCATCGGCGTCCTTTGCAAACTCGGCGGAAACGGACTCGAACAGGTCATTGAACTCCAACTGAACGACGAAGAGCGCAAAGGCCTCGACAACTCGATCAAAGCCGTGAAAGAGCTTGTCGACGCCCTCAAAAAACTCGAAATCTGACCTCAAAATTAAAGGTTCGGGCCTTCGATTTTGCGAGGCCCGAACTTCTTTCCTCTTCTTTTTCCTTCACGTTTGACGGATGGCCTTAAAGCGGAGAAAATGCCGCACATGCCTTATTTGACTGGTGTGGCACGCTCCGGCAAAACGCCGGATTGACGCGCCCACGAGCATGAACGCCCTTTCGAAGGACCGGTCCACATGAACATTCATGAATATCAGGCGAAGGAAATCTTACGACAATATGGTGTCGCGACCTTACCAGGTCAGATGGTTGAATCCCCGGACAAAGCTGTTGAAGCCGCGAAGGCGATCGGCGGCAACCTCTGGGTCGTAAAAGCGCAAATTCATGCTGGCGGCCGCGGTAAAGGCGGCGGTGTGAAAATCGCGAAGTCTCTCGACGAAGTGAGAGAACTGACAGCAAAGATGCTCGGCATGACCCTTGTGACGCATCAAACTGGCCCCGAAGGGAAGGTCGTCAACAAGGTCTATATCGAAGCCGGCTGCAATATTAAAAAAGAGTACTATGCAGCTGTCCTCCTTGATCGCCAATTGGGCCGAGTGATTCTGATGGGTTCATCCGAGGGCGGCATGGAAATCGAAGAAGTCGCCGCGCGCTCGCCGGAGAAAATCCATCGCGTGGTCGTCGATCCGGCTGTCGGTCTTCAGCCGTTCCAAGCCCGTCAACTCGCCTTCTCGCTCGGCATGAAGGGTAAAGTCG
This sequence comes from uncultured Bdellovibrionales bacterium, assembly GCA_937927435.1. Classification (GTDB taxonomy): domain Bacteria; phylum Bdellovibrionota; class Bdellovibrionia; order Bdellovibrionales; family JAMPXM01; genus CALBDW01. The sequence goes on along the minus strand of CALBDW010000051.1, from coordinate 6,159 downwards.
CGGCGAAAGCGGCCAACTTCTTCCTGGGTCTCTACAAAGCCTATGAAGAAAAAGATTGCTCGATCGCGGAGATCAACCCGTTAGTTGAGACTCAAGAAGGCGAAGTCTTCGCTCTCGACGCGAAAATGAACTTCGATTCAAACGCGCTTTTCCGCCACCCCGAAATCGTGGAAATGCGCGACCTCACTGAAGAAGAACCCCAAGAAATCGAGGCGAGCCGCTACGACCTCGCCTTCATCAAGCTCGACGGTAACATCGGTTGCCTCGTAAACGGTGCGGGTCTCGCCATGGCGACGATGGATATCATCAAGCTCGCCGGAGGGAACCCCGCGAACTTCCTGGACGTCGGTGGCGGCGCGAATAAAGAGAAGGTGACGGCGGCCTTCAAGATCATCCTGAAGGATCCCAACGTGAAAGGGATCTTCGTCAATATCTTCGGCGGCATTATGAAATGCGACATCATTGCCGAGGGGATCATCGCCGCGACGAAGGAATTGGGACTGAAAGTTCCGCTCGTCGCGCGGCTTGAAGGAACCAACGTGGAACTCGGCAAAAAACTCCTGGCGGAAAGCGGTCTCAACATCACTCCGGCGAACGATCTCGCCGATGGCGCACGCAAAATCGTCGAAGCCGTGAAAGGAATGAACTAATGGCGATCTTGGTTAATAAAGATACGAAAGTCATTTGCCAGGGTATTACGGGTGCGCAAGGCACGTTCCACACGGAACAGGCCATCGCGTACGGAACGAAAATGGTCGGCGGCGTCACCCCCGGAAAAGGCGGTACGACGCACATCGGGATCCCCGTATTTGATACGGTTCGCGAAGCCGTCGAAAAAACCGGCGCCAATGCTAGCGTGATATACGTTCCGCCGCCGTTCGCGGCTGACGCCATCATGGAAGCCGTCGATGCGGAACTTGATCTTGTCGTGTGCATCACCGAAGGGATTCCTGTTTCCGACATGGTCAAAGTGAAGCGCTTTATGGAGGGCAAGAAAACCCGTCTGATCGGCCCGAACTGCCCCGGCGTGATCACTCCCGGCGAATGTAAAATCGGCATCATGCCCGGCCACATTCACAAACCGGGTAAAATCGGCGTTCTTTCCCGTTCCGGCACGCTCACTTACGAGGCGGTCGGCCAACTCACGGCTCTCGGTCTCGGCCAAAGCACGTGCGTTGGTATCGGGGGGGACCCCGTGAACGGAACCAACTTCATCGACGTTCTTGAGATGTTCAATCGCGACCCGAACACCGATGCCGTCATCATGATCGGTGAAATCGGTGGAACGGCGGAAGTTGAAGCGGCTGAATACATCAAACGGGAATTCAAAAAGCCGGTGACGGCCTTTATCGCTGGCGCGACCGCTCCAAAGGGCAAACGCATGGGCCACGCCGGCGCGATCATCACTGGTGGAAAAGAAACGGCGGAAGCGAAATTTGAGGCGCTCGCCGCCGCTGGCTGCTCGATCGCCCGTAGCCCCGCAGACATGGGCCGGACACTGGCCGAAAGCCTCCGGAAATAAGCCGCCACACCTTTCTGTGTTGCGTTAAATCCCAAAAGTCGATGGAGATTTTTCTCTTCATCGGCTTTTCTTTTTTGCTCTTTCAAAGCCTCGACTTAAACCACGACTCGGCGCTTGCCATCGGTGCGCGCAGTCGGTAGAAAACGCCCAAAAATCTTTAGGGAGCAAGCATGTCAAAAGAACTGACCTTTAGCATTATCAAGCCGAATGCTGTGAAGAAGAACGTCATCGGCGATATCATCAGCCAATTCGAACAAAACGGTCTGAAAATCGCCGCTATGAAAATGACCGTTCTCACTCGAGAAAAATGCGAAGAGTTCTACGCTGAACACAAAGAGCGTCCCTTCTTCGGCGAACTCGTGGACTTCATGACCTCCGGGCCCGTCGTTCTCATGGCTCTTTCTGGCGAAAACGCGATCACGAAAAACCGCGAAATCATGGGCGCTACAGACCCGAAGAAAGCCGCACCTGGCACGATCCGTGCGAAATATGGTGACAGCGTCGGTGAAAACGCTGTTCACGGTAGCGACAGCCCGCAAAGCGCTCAACGCGAGCTCGCGCTCTTCTTTGAGCAATCTGAACTCGTGAACGCGTAAGCTGTTCGCATCAACAAATCCCGTGTACAAAGGCGGCTCTCAGTGCCGCCTTTTTTTCGCGACCGGTGTACGAATTCTAACCATGGTGACGAAGCAGTTCCAACGCGGCGATCGCCTGACAGTTAAAATTGAACGTTTATCCGCTGGAGGCCGAGGAGTCGCCCGCGCAGACGGTCTTGTCGTATTCGTTCCCGCGGTCACACCGAACGAACTCGTTGAAATCGAACTCACGCTCGTAAAAAAGAATTACGCGGAAGCGCGCCTCCTTCGCGTGATCGAAGCGGGCCCGTCGCGAGTCACCCCACCCTGCCCGGTCGCGAACGTTTGCGGCGGTTGCAATTGGCAGCATGTCGCCTACGACGAGCAGCTCAGGCAGAAGCGTGCTCTTGTCGCCGACGCGCTTCGAAAGTTTTCGGGCTTCGAAATCGACGTCGAGATGATCGAAGAAACAGTTCCGAGTCCGAAAAAATTCCGTTATCGGAACCGAATTCAACTTCATCACTCGGGCCCCCGTTTGGGCTTCCATAAACGTTCGAGTCATGAACTCGTCGACATCGACGACTGCTTGATCGCAGAAGAGACCCTTGCCGCCGAAATTCCAAGTTTGAAAAAGAAGCTGGCTCATGAAAAAAAGGGTCGCGTTGAACTCTATTTGACGAGAGACGGAAAAGCGGAGCTACGCAAGTTTTCGGCGAATACGGGCGATCGCGAATCGGGTGGGCTCGGGTTCTCGCAAGTCAATACGGCTCAAAACGAACAGCTGATCCGCCACGTCGTCGGAATATTCGAAAATCTCGTCGCCATCGAGAGACCTGAGCGCATTTTTGATCTTTACGCGGGCAGCGGGAACTTCAGTTTTCCTTTGGCCGCCTCCTTCCGCGATATCCCGATCACGGCCGTTGAGCTGAATCACGAAAGTGTCGAGGAAGGAAATCGTCAATTACGGTCCTCAGACCTGCAAAACCTCTGGTTCGCAGAGTCCGACGTCTTCGAATACTTAAGGAAAGACCCCCCGAAGGAACGGGATTTTCTCTTGCTCGATCCGCCGCGGACCGGTTGCACAGCCGAGGTCATCTCTCTTCTCGCCGTCAAACGGCCGGAACACATCGTCTATGTCAGCTGCAACCCGGTCACCCTGGCCCGGGACTTGCGCCCGCTCAATGAGGCCGGTTACGGACTCCTCAGGGTCACCCCATTCGACATGTTTCCGCAAACCGATCACGTGGAAACCGTAGCCCTACTCGGAAGACGGAAATCCGCTCCTACGACCTAAGTCCGGCGACATCTGAGAACTTTAAAATTCTCCTTGGTTTTTGCATGCTTATGAAATCTCTGCTAGGCTTTCTAACATGGTCCCAACCCCACGCATGTCTTTTCTCGAACGCCTCTGGAAGGCCATGGCGGGCCTTATGGTCTTGGCACTCGTGTCCTGTGCCACGACGAGCACCAAAGACCGCGAACTCGCGAAGTATAGATTGCGTATTGGGACGGCCTACCTGGAAACCGGCGATTATCCTGCCGCTTTACGCGAACTTTTGCTCGCCGAAAAATTAGACCCCAAAAACGAAATGATCCAAAACAATCTCGGCCTCACCTACTTCTTCCGTGAGCGCTACGATTTGGCGGCCGAGCATCTCAAACGCGCGGTTGAGCTGAAACCTACGTTCACCGAAGCCCGTAACAACTACGCGCGTGTGCTCATAGAACAAGCCAAATACGAAGAAGCGCTGAAGGAACTGAAAACGGTGCTCGACGACCTCACCTACAGCGATCCAGCTAAAGCATGGGTGAATGTCGGTCTTGCCTATTTCAATAAAGGCGATTTCGCGCAAGCCAAGAATGCGCTTGCGACGGCGATTCAAATCGACCGCAACCATTGCCTGGGCCAAACCCTTTACGGCAGATCACTCCTCGAACTGGGAGAGCTGACCGCGGCCGCCCGCGCTCTCGATAATGCGGTGGTTGTTTGCCGGCCCTCCAAGTTCGACGAACCACATTATTACAGCGGCCTGACGTACTATAAGCTCGGCAAAACATCCGCCGCGATCGCGCGTCTGGAAGAAGTCATAAAACTTTATCCGCAAGGCCAATACGCGAAAAAGGCCGAGTCGATGTTAAAACTCATGAAATAAGGATTGGCGGGTAGTTGCATGAAGATCACCGGACAGTTGCTCAAAGAAAACCGCGAAAGGAAAGGAATCTCCCTGAATGAGGTTTCGATCGCGACCAAAATCAATGTCCGCACTCTTCAAGCAATGGAAGAAGGCGACCTCGCGCATCTTCCTCCCAAAACTTTCCTGCGCGGCTTCGTTCGGTCCTATGCCAGCTACCTCAACATGGACGTCGACACCGTTCTCAATACTTTCTACGACGAAATGGGAACGACGGTTCCGAAAGTTTCGACCACGGAACCTACGGCGAGGGTGAAATCCTCGAACGAAGCAGATGAAGCGATCAATCCCAAAACGTCGCTTGCCATGCGGATCGGGATCGCGGCCGTCATTCTCGTAGTCGTCGTCTTAATCTTCCTCGTAAAGAAAAAGATGGAAAGTTATGAACGCGAAGCGATCATCGGCGAGATCCCACCAGAGCTCGGAACAATCTCAAACGTAGATGCGTCGCCGACACCGTTGCCGAGTCCGTCGGAGGCGGCGTCAGGAACCGCGACGGCTGAAGCGCCAACCCCGACCGCGACGCCTGAGGTAACGCCGACGCCTATGGTGACACCGACGGCAACGCCGACCCCAACGCCAACGCCTACGCCTACGCCGACTCCGGAGCCGACACCGGACACCACACCGTCAGCAACGCCGGCCGCAACGGCGACGCCCGTCGCGGCGATCGCTCCCGTTCGCGCACAAGAAGTGCTCATTGAAGCGCTCGACGGCGTCACGATCGAGGCGCAAGTTGATAACGAGCCGATCAAGACTTTCACGTTGAAGGCCGAGCAAGTTCAATCGATCAAGGCGCGCCGGAAAATCATCCTTAACCTGAGTGACGGCGGCGCCGTGAATATTATTGTGAACGGTGTCGAACGAGGAGTTCCCGGAGACTTAGGTAAACCGTTACGGATCGAACTCCCGTGAACTCTTTCTATCGCGTCTGGATTTTCGCACTTCTTGTTAAGAGCGCGCTCGCGGTCTGGCTGCCTTTTTCCAACGACGAGGCCTACTATTGGGTTTGGGGCCATCACCCGCAGTGGAGTTACTACGATCATCCCCCGTTCGTCGGATGGCTGATGTGGCTGGGAACGTTTTTAGAATCGTTCGGAAACGCCGCCCGGCTGCCGGGAGTTTGGCTCGGGCATTTCACCTTGCTCGTGTGGCATCAAATTCTCAAGCCGTTTCTGGATGAGAAACGAGCGACCTCGTGGCTAATTTTCGTTCTCTTCTCACCCTTTCTCGGCCTTGGCTCATTGATCATAACCCCGGACGTTCCGCTTCTATTCTTTTGGTCGCTTTCTTTGTTATTGCTTCTTCGCTTACTGGAAAAGCCGTCCGCCCTTCGATACGCCGCCTTCGGAGCGTCACTGGGGCTCGGCTTTTGTTCGAAGTATATGATCGTTCTTTTTGTCCCGACCGCTGTGCTTTGGATCTTTTGGTCGGGAAAATGGCGGCAAGTGCGCTGGATCTACGTGCCTTTGACGATCGCTTTCGGCCTCGCGTTTTGCTTTCCCGTTCTCTACTGGAATCTGCAAAACGACTGGATTTCATTCCGCTTCCAACTGGATCACGGCTTTAAAAGCGATAACTGGAACTGGTTGGTTCCACTGGAGTATGTCGGTGGACAAATCCTGATTTTATTTCCCACGGTCGCTTGGCTCGTGGTCCGCCGCAAAACGCCAATCAATGCCCAGTTTCTGCATTTCTTCGGTTGGGTGCCGCTTGCGTTCTTTCTCTATTCGTCCTTCAAAGCTCCTGTCGAGGCGAATTGGCCGATCATGGCCCATCCGGCCCTTCTGTCTCTGGCTTTCATCAGCGCACCCGATTCGAAAGCCCTCCGCGCGACCGTAGGAATTTGGATGGCGGCGAGCCTTATTGT
>CALBDW010000050.1 GCA_937927435.1 uncultured Bdellovibrionales bacterium | reverse complement strand
AGATCTACACTCTTTCCCTACACGACGCTCTTCCGATCTTGTTACGCGTTCAGGATTGGATCTCTAAGGCTCTTATTGCGCTTATCTTCTTAAGCGGTTGCACGACCGCATCCGATAGGCTCGCCCACCGTTTGAAACCGGGCGAGCCTGTTTCCCGGGTCTTCTTCGCGAAGTACGAGGACGTCGAATCGGCGCTCAAAATTGCTCTACTTAAATACCCGCAGAGAGTGGACAATACCGAAGCGGGCATCTTCGAAACGGATTACGTCAAAGGCGACGCGCGCTTTAAACCGCCGCACCAGAATGTCGAGTACTCGAGCGGATACCGGTATCGGCTGATCGTACGGCTCGTGAAAGGCAAAAGCGTCAAGAGACCGGCGGTTAAAGTGTCCATTACGAAGCATATCGAACTTGTACGCGACTTTTTCGCTGAACCTGAAATCATACCGAGTGACGGTCTTGAAGAGGCGGTCATCCTCTATCGGATCGGACGCGAACTAACGATCAATCGGGCCCTTCAAAAAGCCGGTGACAAAAAGAAGAACGTCGACTTTGACTCGGATCCGGGATGATTCAGAAGAAGTTCCGGTGGCGGCCTCTTTGGATCGCGTTTTCGCTCGCAGTCGCTCTTCCCGCGATGACGCTGCTTGCGACTGTCGCTCTGCTGCGCTCTGAAGCCGGGTCACGACTTCTGATCGGAAAACTGCAAGATGTATTGGCTCATACGCCTCTAGCAACACAGCCGAACCGCTTCGAATTCGCCGATGGCCGGATCGACCCGTTTTCGGGCTTTCATTTTCGGGATCTTCACTTCGTCTATAAGGGTGACCGTTTGAGCCTTGAGTTTTGGGCGACGGCGGTTGAGGCCGAATATCGATTCTCCCTATTTTCCCGTCGGCTTGAGATCAATCGGCTTTATCTCGAAAATCCGCGTCTTCATCTCGCGCTGGAATCCCCTGAAAACGCGAACGCACTTGAAGAGAACGAGTCGAGAAGTGCGAAAAGCCTTGAGGAGTTTATTCTCGACCCATCCGTGAATGTCATCGTCCGTGAGTTGAAGCTGAAAGGTCTTGAGGCCCATCTTGAACTTCAACAAGGTGGAGAGACGACGCTCTTCCGGATGAAAGAAGCTGATTTGAATTTCGGGGCAGAGATGCGCGCGGGACGAGTGACAATTCTCGGGGATTTCATAACCGCGCAACCGGCTGAACTCAGCGGAAGTGCGTTCAAGCTGGAATCAACGGCATCCGCCCAATGGGACGCCGCCCTCGAGCGGGAGAGCGGTGAATGGGTCTACCGTCTTCGCCCGTCTCACATCGCGCTCCGTGTGACAGGGCTGACTTATCGCGAGAGCAACGCGACCGCCTTTCTTTCGGATTTGAAGTTGAATACCAAAGCGGCGCTCCTGGCCCGATCGAAGGACCTCTTTGTGCTTGACGGCAACGCGGTGGAGACGATCGAGGTCGAGGGAAAGGGTGAGGCCCGCGATTTGCGCTTTAGTGAAATGGGCTCAAAGGCGAGACGAACGGTGCGGCGCCAGGAGTTCACGTTTGGAACTCGCCTGAAAGAGCGAATCGAAATCAGTCTGAAACATAGATTCGATGGAATCTTCTGGGATGGAATTTTAGCGCGTGAGCTAGAAGCGAAGCTGGAGGCTCGCGCGGATGTGAGTCGAAATCTCTCTGACGCCAATGTCGAGGGCAATGCGGCGATTGCGGGCCACCGGATTTTGAATCTTTCATCGCGCTTTAGCCGGAAAGAAGGGAGAGTCGATGTCGCCGGGCAGGCTCTAATGGATTATAAGCCGAGCCTAGCCCGGTATGTGCGCTCCCTTGGCGGCTTGAATCTTTTAGGTCCGTTTGCGCTTAAGACGGAATTTTCGACCCGCGCGCTTTCAGACGACATGATCAAGGCTGAAGTGAACGCGCAAATCCCGCATTTCAACCTGGCGGCCTTACACGAAAAGCTTTCAGGAACTCTCACGGGCGATCTTGTTTGGGACCGTGTCCGCGAGCGTATGGAGTTGACCTCAGAGTTGAACGTTCAAACCGATCGAAAGTCCCATCTACGGTTTCAGTCTCGTGCGGCCGCGAACTTGGCCACAAAGGACATTCGGGCTCAGCTCGAAATCAATGCGGAAACGAAGGAAAGGGCTCTTGAATCTGGGCGATTCGGAGGAAAAATCCGAGTGCCTGCGACGGTGTCAATCGCAGGCGGGCGTTTTGTCACCGTGAGAGGTGAGTTGGATTTGAGCGACGCGGCCTTTACGACGGAAACGTGGGGCGTGACGGGTGTCTCCGGGCGGATTCCTTTTCACGAAAAACTTCTCGTTAAGGGAAGCAAGATCGCCTTTGAGCATTTGGTCCGTCTCAATCCGTTTGAGCGCGCCGATTTTGATAGGGTTCGACCGCTACTGAACGGCAATGCGCCCCTTTTTATCACGCGCCTGAACTGGGAGGAGAGGAGTTTCGGGCCATTTATCGGTTTTTTTTCCATCCGGCAGAATCGGATTTCAGCGCACCAATTCAATCTCGACGCTGGTGCAGGACGGGTGTATGGCGAAATGTTTGTGGACGTACATCCTGGAGAGCTTCTGTTCGGGGTTCTGTCGCGTTTTACGGCTTTGCAATTAAACGAGATTTTACCGGCTCGTTACTTAAAGCGTTTGGCGGGCGATGCAGGACGTGTCGCGGGACGCACCGGATTGATTCTGGATCTTAACCGCTCGTCGATCGATGGACGGCTCGACATCACCGAGATCGGCGGGCCGCAGTTGACCGCTTTGGCCAATCTTGTCGATCCGGACTATGAAGACGAAAAGCTCAATAAAGTGCGCGAACTTTTGCGGCACGGATATCCTACATCCATCGGATTATCGTTTGGCAAAGGTTACATGGACATGGATATCGCGCTTTCGGTTCTGGGCGTTCAAATGCGCGAATCCATCCGGGGCATTCCGGTTTCCTCGTTGCTTTCAACGGCGACAAGGGATCTCGTCAGACAGTTAAGGAAAGGGCCTATCGAATGACGCATCGACGGTTTGTTTACTTGTGGTGTTTCGTTTTTCTGCCGTTTCTCGGTGCATGCGCGCCCAAAGTGTACGTCATTGACCGGCAAACGATTCTCGAAGATGAAGCGGCGGGTGAATGGCCGGATTTTGAGAGTGAGATTCTTAAAAAGTCGAAAGCGCACGGGCCGACGCCGTTCTCAAAGGTCCCGATGAGCAAGAAACGCGAAAGTCTCTACAACGTTCTAAACGGCTCGCTTGTCACGAATTCCGAAGACACGAGATAAGAGTTCGGTCATGAGAAAAAATGCGTTTTTAATGCTGATCGCTCTTTTCCTTGCTCCCGATTTCTCTGCGAAGGCTCAGGAAAATCAGGTTCAAGCCCGGATTCGCGAATTGGAAAAACTGGTTCCGCTCGAAAAGATCACAGTGGGCCCCGACGACCAATTTAACGGCGATATCCTTCCTGGAGGACGCGTTCTCGTGTTCACGGAAAAGTCCGGACTTATTTCGGGAATCCGGCTTCAAGACCTCACGACCGGCGAAACGACGGCGCTCCTGCCCTCGAACGCCGACGCCGATGAGGCTGTTGCTGGACCCGACGGTCGGATCGCGTTCACTTACTTTAAGTTCAACGCGCGAGGGGATATTTGCTATGTCCGTCCTCCGCAGCCGCCATTTCATGGGAAGACGGCGAAGGACAACGAAGTTCGCTGCTTGATGAGGGCCGAATCATCGGTTCAGCGCTCCCATCCGTTTTGGGTTTCGGCTAACGTTCTCGGCTATGTTGAGCGCGATTTCGACGGACGAAGCGCGCGCATCGTTAGCGAGAACCTTTCGAGCGGAGAACGAACAGTTCTTGCGGAAGGCCGAGTCTGGTCGCCGTTTATGCGGTCGGGCGGGCGTTATCTCGTCTATTTGGATTGGGCTGGAGAGCAGGCCAGAGCGGGTAGTGGGCGGAGTCGGCGGATCGTCGTTAAAGATCTCGAGTCAGGGGAGTCTCAGATCGCCCGTTTCGCCTTGCCCGGTTTTTCCGCGTTTCCGACAGTTTCGCCAGACGAGGAGTATCTCTATTTCAGCCATTTCTTAAACGACACCAACGAAGACCAGACGATTGACGGCGCGGATAACGGCGTAATCTTCCGGCTTCCTTTGAAGAAAGTTTTCAAGGCTGGCGAGCTGTCAAAAGGCGTTTTGCCTGAACAATTGACCTCAGTTGAAACGAGTTGCGGTTTCCCGCGGGTGGCCGTGGACCGGCTTGTCATCACGTGCGCTTTTGAGGGGTCCCTTGACGTCTACAACGCGCCTGTTAACGGGATCGTGCCGGAAAAATGGGACGAGAAAAGGATTTTGAATGCGATTGACACGAGCCGTTCCTACCAAGACCGGATTCTCTTCCTGAATGCTCTTCAGTACCGTTTCAGGGGCGGTGTCGCCACCGGTGCGTATTTTGAACGAATGCTTTCCGAGCACATCTTGGCCGACGACGTTTCCGCCGCGCTCTTCTATTTAAATCAAGGGGCGCGGGATTCGGATATTCCGTTTTATTCGCTTCTTGAGGCCTATCTGAAAGCGAGGGAACTTAAGAATTCCCAGCCGCCCGGAGAACTGAGTCGCGAATTCCGCGCGGCGATCGCCGATCTTGAAAAACGCGTTTCAAAAGTTAAGCAGGGAAAAGGCATTCGCAAAGAACTTTTCCTCGCGCACCTGAAGTGGAGTCTCGGTGATGTGGGCGCTGCCAAGGCTTTGCTCAATCGTGTGGACTGGAGGGGGGCCGTGAGGCCTTTGGAGCGCTACCTGCACTTCGGTTTGGCTCGCTCTCTTTACGCGGGAAAACGAGGAGCCGACTTTCAGGCGCTTCAAAAAGCGTACCGCGTGCTTTTAACGGCGCCTGAGCTGGACGCGCAGTCGCGCCTCTATTACGCCTTTTACTTCCTTAAAGACACGCATTCCGTTTCGCCATCGCCTGAAGAACGAATCAAAGTGATCGGTGAGATGTGGAAAACAAATCCCGCAAACGAAATCGTCGTTCTCTTTCAGGCTGAGATCGCGTCACTCAGGATGACTTCCGCTTCGGACGAGAATGCGAAGACAAAGGCTTTCGGCGAACTCAGCAAGTTGTTTAGTGAAACGCGTGATAATTATTTCGTGCGCCGGGCGCTTTATACGAGGGTGGTAGTCAATTTCACCGAGGCCGCGGAAGTCAAATATCTGGGCGTCGTCGCGCGCAACTGGTTGCGCTTTACGGTCCCCGGAGATACCGAGTTTGCCTACGCACGGGAAGCATTTGCCGATAATTCCCTTTCACAAGCCTATCTGCATCTTGACCGTGGCGAATGGCTCCTGGCTGATAACTACTTTTACGAGTCGCTTTCATTCACAGACGATCTCGAATCGCACTATGGCTTCATCCGGGCGCGATTGGAGCAAGGCCGGCGGGCTGACCTTTTAAGGGATTACGAAGACTTAAGCCGCCGTAAATTGGTCACCGACAATTTGAAATTCGTTGAAGCGGTGATCGACATTTTCGACGACGCTTCCGGCAACGATGATCGGTTGGACCGTGCAATTGGAAAACTCGAAGCGATAGTCGACGGACGCGACTCAGCGATGAGGTACCTTGCGCTCGGCTACGCTTACATGGAGAAACTTTTCCGGACGGCGCGGGGGCTTGACTTTGATTCCAAGTATCTCCAGAAAGCCCATCGTTCCTTGCTTCTGGCTTATGATCTCGCCTGGGATAATCCCCGGATTCGAGCGTCGGCTTTGATGAATCTCGGCATTCTTCACCAACGCGTTCAGAATCACGGCCAGGCGGTGAGATTCTTTTCCCTTCGGAAGACCTACGGATTCATTTCGGACGACGAAAAAGCGCGTTTTGAGTTTCTTTACGCGCGTTCATTGGCCTATGCACACCAGCCCGATTTGGCAGCGAGTGAACTGGGTTCGATTGCGGAAAACTCGCGTGCGACCCCTTTTGAAGAACGTCGGGCTTTTTATCTTGCAACCGCCGGCGAGTTCAAAGAAGCCGAGGCGATTTACTCGCGTTTATTGAGCGAACGCCGGATCACGGGGGACGTCAATCTCGCGAAAGCGAATTTGGCCTATGGCTATGTTCTTCTCAAACTCGGTCGGGAAGCTGAAGCGAGGGGAAGGCTTTTGACGGCGCTTAAGTTCAGCGAAAAACTCCGCCCGCTGAAAGCGTCAAAAGAACGCTTAGTTGATTTTGAGCCTCTTCGGATCGAAATCGTCGGCTATGGGTTACTTGCGCAAACCGGCTCGCCGGAAGACCGGCTTTCGGCTTTAAGGGCTCGGCTGGACCGCTTGGAAAAATCACGGAACCTGGTCGCCAATTGGATGGAAGCTCGGATCCAGATCCATAACCAAATCGCGGAGATTGAGTCGGTGCGCGGCGAATCCGCTCGGGCCGCAGAGGAAATGCGTGAGGCTTTGAGACTGACTTCCGAGTTCGGCGAAACGGGGCAATATATCGGAAAGCTCGTGTATCGGACGGCGGCGAATTTCTTGGCTCACGCGGTTTTATATCCGGACGTTTACAAGCAGGATGATGTCGAGAGAGTGAGCGGGTTCGTCGATAACTGCATTGCCGCTTACGAAGCGCAAAAGGTTTCGGACCCCGTTTTGGATATGCAGAATTTGAAACTTCGGATTCTACTTGAAGGAATGAGGGCGAAAATCCTAAAGGTTCCGGCGAAACCGGGCGAGCACTTGCGGTCGTCTGTTGGGACTCGGCTGAAGGCGGAAAGGCCCGATCTTTTCCATCAGGTATCCACCTTGGCGGCGGCGCTTGAATGAAGAATGTTTTTATATTGAATTCATTAATGTTGAATTCGCAATCTTTTTTAAAATTGAGCGGGTCTTGAGGCGCTTTAGCTCATCATAGACCGAATCGGTTTACAGTGCCGCGGCGGCAAAGATACCGTACCGCCGTTGTCAATGAGCCGGGTTTAACTCTTTGAATCCGGCTTCCGTAGGAGGTTGAAAATGAGAATAGTTCCGCTCGCTTTATTTCTTGCTGTCTTTGGAACGGCTCTGACAAGCCAGGCGCAGGTCGATAAATATAACTTAGCCGGCCGTTACAGAGTGGTTCAAAATATCGAATGTTTGAATAACGGTAAGCCCGAAAACGCGCCTTCGTGCTTGGTTGAATCGACGGGCCCGATCCCCGTACGCGGAGAGATTATCATCAGCCAGCCGGTCGGGCAGCAGTCACTCCGGCTTGAAGAGATCATGCCGTATTCGCGCGTAGCGTTTGATATCACCGAGCGAGATATGACCGATGCCCTCGGTTCGCGCTGGATTCAAAGAGTGAACCGTATCGACGAAAACGGTTTCTCATACACGCAAGAATCGTTGCAAATGTTTGCCGATGTGACGATTTATCGTCGCGAAGATCACGAACTCCTTCGTGATGGTGATAAGTGGTATTACATGCACACCCTGCAAGGCGAAACGGGAACGTTCAAATACAACTATTACCGTAAGTTCTTGCTCGAGAAGAATTAAGAGATCTATGTTTCACCGCTCACTGGCTGTTTTCTCCGCGGTTATGGTTATGTGGGCGGGGCTGTCGGGGTGTGCGCCGTTCGAAGCCCTGCCCGCTGAAAAGGCGCGGCGGGGAGCGGTGGAACTTTTCGATAACGGCGATCTGGACGACCACGGGATCGATCGCCGTGCTTCTTGGTTCGGGCAATGCACGCTTCAAACCCTTTATCTGACGCCGCCGATCTCTTGTTCGCTGGCTTTCACATTTTGTCTCGAGCCGAGGCTTCGAGGCGCCTGCCAGATGTTCATGTGGTTTTGGTGCGGCGATACGATGGTTTATCGCGGCGATATCTCACACACGCATACAGGGTACCGTATGTTGTTCATCGGCTCGCCGGTTCGTGATTACGTCGAGATGCCGCTTTTCGCGATTTTTTCCGAGAACGAGCTTCCGCTTCCCGTGAGCCCTGTGACTTTGCTCTATGACCGGGTTATGTTCGGCGGAATGTGCTATGTATTGAGACCCCCGAACGGGCAATTGCCTCCCGAATTCCAAATTCCACCGCGCGAGTCGCTTTGATCAATTGTAAGGAGCTCCGCTCAGAATCCAGTTGAGAATCGCTTCTTGTTCCGCGGGCGATGCGTATTGGCCTTCGATATGGTCGTTGATGGGTTGGCAGCCAATCTGTCCTGCGAAGTTATTTTTGTTGTACGCCGAGACCAAGATGCCGACGAGATAAGACTGTTCAGGAAAACCGCCGGTTACGAGTTTCACGCTGTTGCAGGTGGTAGAGCCCGTCAGACCTTTCACGTAGCTGGCGAGAAGGCCGTTATAGGCGGCGAGTTTATCCCTGAAGTCGATATGAACATTCGCTTGATCCGCTTGGGCTCCGGGTTGATGGCAATTCGCGCAGCTTTTGGAAAGCCTGTGTTCCCAAATCGACGAAAACGTGGGCTCAATGGACTCTTGCTTTTGGCAGGCGGTGAAAAGGAGAACCGTTAAGAACAGTGCACAGGTTGCAAGCCGTGCCAGCGGGCTTTTCGGGCGGAATGAAGGCTTCGTCATGAGAGAATCGTAAGGGCTTTTCCCTACGGACGTAAAGTCCCGTAGCCCGAAGAAGGTCTAGATGGATCCGATTTTTGTCACTGGGAGAGGCATAGGGAACGGCCGTTGGGCGGTGTTCGCGCTCTCTGGATCTGGACAGCCTGTTTGAATGCGTGTCCGATATTTGCAGGCCTCTCTTAAATTGGAATTTTGCCCCGGCTCAGAGAGAGCCGAAAAAAGGCACCGCGAAGGAGAGATCATGAAAGTCCGTCCTATCGCGAAATCGTGGCTACGATTTCAGGTTTTAAGCGCTTTGGTCTTAACAGGCTCGGCCGGATCCGTTTCGGCTTCGACGGACTGGTCGCAACCACCGTTGGCTTGTATCGAAGAAGTCATCCCGAGACTGCCTGACCGGCCCTGCTTTGACCTGACGAATGTCGCAGATCCGCAAACTGAATGGCCTGAAGGCATAAGCGAGAGTGAACTCGCCTACTGGCAGAAAAACAAAGTGGCGCAGAACTATTGCCGGTCTCTTGAAATCATGAGGCGGGAAGAGTTGAGTCCCGGGACTTTCTCGGCCGGCACGGTTCAGATCGCTTGGATGCGTGTGAAAGCGATGGATCAAAGCGAGCTCAAAGTTAAGGCCGTTTACGCTGCCAGCCGCGCCAATAAGATGCCGGCCCATGTATTGACGGGCGCTCTGATGCAGGAGTCGCTCTTTGCGACGCTTGGAATCGAGGACGATGGCGGAAATTTCTCCTGCGGAATTGGCCAAGTGAATCTTGTCGAATGGTGCAATTGGGCCAACAAGCAGTCGAAAAAAATCAAAGACGAAATGAAATGGCCCGCGAACGTGAAATGCAGCGATCTATCGCCGGGCTTGATTAGGCCCTTCTACGAGATCGCGAAAACGCGTCTCAATGGCCTGCCCGCCTATCGACTCGAGAAAGTTCATTTCCAGAACATCAAGTATGAAAGCGTCGTAAAGGGGTTCCCGAGCGGACCGACGTCAATGCAGAAGGTTCGTTACCAGGCGGCCGTATCGTTCTTGAATCACTGCGCGGATGTCGCCAAGGGTATCGGGGCCAAGGCGAACGAACTGAGAAACTTGTACGTCAATCATGTTCCCGCCGGACTTAAAAAACGCGATCTCTACCGTCCGGGTGAGGAATTCGCGCGGGTTTGCAGTGACAAGGGTTACACCGAGGCCTATCCGATGAACACGGGCTGGCTGCTCGCCGTCGGGCTGTACAACGCTGGTCCGCGAGCCGTAGACGTGCTCGCGCATTATCACAAGTGGAATAAGAAAGACCTTGAAAAGCCGGAAACTTGGGAAAACGTCGGCCCTGCTGAACTCATTGAAGCGTTTTATTGGTCGGGAAAATACAGCCCCAAGGACGATAAGATCCACTATAAAACTTTGAACGGCGGGAACCTGAACTGGATCTGGTTTAAGGCTTGCGTTCTTCAACGTCATATTGCGCGTGTGGTACAACACGTGACTCTGCCGGGAGTCCCGAAGCTCGTTGACACGCTAGAGGGGGCGTATAAATGCGCTCGCAGTGTGTTCGATCCGAATACGGGTAAGCTCGTGAAATCCGGCGTTCCGCCGTTCCGGCAGAAATCACCAGGCGTTAAGGTCTCGTCGAACTAAGAGGCGATTCAACGCGGCCCTCGCGGGCTGTGGCTTAGCGACTCGCTCTTGTTAAATTTTCGAAACGAACGTGAATTCAGACGCTGACCGAGGCAGGCTGCCGCTGCATACGAAAGCGGCAGTTTTCTTTGCGTCTTCCTTTTCGTTTTGTGAACAAAATTTGATGATCTTCATTTTCCCATGGGGCGTACATTCTCCTTTTTGGAAGCGCAGCTCAGGAAAGGTTTGATTTCTGCTCTGACAGGAGAAGACAGAGATGTGATTTCTTCGATATAAATTAAAAATATGTAGATGCCTCGATCCTTGCGATATGTCGGTATTGAATAATTTTTACTGCCTTCCTCGTGTAAGTCGGTTATCGAAAATGCAACCGGAAGAACGGGGAGAGTCGTGTTCAGGCAGATCAAGCACAAACTCAAATCCGACAAATCCGAAATCGGGCTTCCTGTCATCGCCTGTTTGTGCGCCTACGTCTTACGCGTGACTTTCGACGTCTCTTTCGATTTCGAGACGCGGATGCTCTTTTTCTATTCTGCGATCGTCGTGAGTGCGTGGTGGTCCGGTTTTAAGGGGGGGATGCTCGCGACCTTCCTGACCGTTGTTTTCGACGTTTTTCTGCTCAATGACTTGCAGATCTTCGGGGACGGCGACCTGCGGGATTTCGCGCGTTTGGGGTTGGTGTCTGTCAATGGAGTCTTTATCAGCGCGCTTTTTTGGATCGTGAAAGATGCCGTCCGCGAAGAACGCCTCGCGAAGGAACGGGCGGAGAGGAGCGAGGAAAAGTACCGCGCGCTTCTTGCGGAAAGCCAGCGGATCGCGGAGAGTTTGCGCGTGTCGGAGCGTAAGTACCGACTGGTCTTTTCCGCAAGTCCACTGCCGAAGTGGATTATCGACCGGAGAACGCTCAAAATCGTTGAAGTGAATGATGCGGCTGTGCGGCACTATGGATATACGCGTGATGAATTTTTGAACCTGTCGATCGTCGATCTTTGTTTCCGTGATGATGCCGAAAGTTTGCGCGGGCACTTGAACGAAGTCCATTCGGCCGACAGTCGCGCAGCAAGCAGCAGCGAGCTCTCCATCCGTCACAGGAGAAGGTCAGGAGAAATCATTAATGCTGTGACCTATATCAGCGACTTGGATTTCGACGGCCGGCCGGTGGCTTTGATCGCGGCAAACGATGTTACGTCGATTTTAGAAGCGGAAGCGCGCCTTCGAGAGGCCAAGGAGGCGGCGGACAAGGCCAAGCAGGCCGCAGAAGCGGCGAATGAGGCCAAGTCGCGTTTCCTTGCTAATATGAGTCATGAAATTCGGACCCCGCTCGGGGCGATTTTGGGATTCGCGGAACTCATGCAGGACCAGGAATTGACTCCGAGCGACCGGCTGAACTGTGTTTCGACGATTCTGCGAAACGGCGAAGTTCTTTCCCGCGTTATCAACGATATTTTGGATTTGTCGAAAATCGAATCGGACAGGCTTGAAATCGAACGGATCCCGTTTAACCCTCTTGAGCTTTTGGATGAGGTCACTGCTTTACTCAGCCTGCAAGCTCAAGAAAAAGGGTTGGAACTTTCGGTAAAATCGCAAGGCCCCTTGCCGATGCTGGTCCTCACGGATCCGACCCGGCTCCGGCAGATCCTTCTCAATATCATCGGCAACGCGATCAAGTTCACCGCGCGCGGTAAAGTCGAGGTCCGCGTACGCTCGTTCCCGAAGCCCGGAACATCCGATCGTTCAGCTCTCGAGTTCGTGGTTCATGATACCGGACCGGGTATCACCAAGGAGCAAAGAAAACGGCTTTTCCAACCCTTCCTTCAGGCGGATACGTCGACCGCGCGGGTTTATGGCGGCACGGGTTTAGGTCTTGTCCTTTCGCAGCGATTGGCCAGAGCATTAGGCGGTGATCTTCACTTGAAGTGGAGCGAACCGGGCAAAGGTTCAATTTTCGCGTTTACCGTTGACATTGGTTCGCGGGACGAGCTTTCTGAAATTGGCATGAGAACCGAGGTCAATATCCTCGCGTCGGGGGCTGATCACCGTGTTGTTCACGGGGCGACGGCTTGGACGGATCCGATCGACATCCACGTCCTGCTCGTCGAAGACGCTCCCGATAATCGGGTTCTTGTCAGTCGGTTCATTAAGGCGGCCGGGGCCCGGGTCGATTGCGTCGACAACGGTCTCGAAGGTGTCATGTCGGCGCTTTCGGGGAAATACGATCTGGTGTTGATGGACATCCAAATGCCGCGGATGGACGGTTTTGAAGCTGTTCGGCTCTTACGGCGTGAAGGATACCAGGGGCCTATTGTCGCCTTGACGGCTCATGCAATGAAGAGTGACCGGGAGCAATGTCTTGAAGCCGGATTCGACGATCATTTGGTTAAACCCATCAATCGTAAAGCGCTTATCGAGACCTTGCGCCGGTATGCCCCCGGAGCGAATCCAAGAAGCAAGGACCTTTCACCCCAACCCCAGATCCACTAATGAGTAAAGCGAAGCCCAAGTTTGAGTTAGCTGAGTACCGTCAGTTTATCCGCGATGCCTGGTCTTACGTATCGATCGTTGCGGGCCGTAAGCTTCGTGCTGAAGACGCCGACCGGTTGAGTGACGAGGAAATACGAGAGATCGCCCTTCTGATCGATGAGCGCGCCGAAGAACTCAAGAAGCGCGATTTTTTCGATCCCGATTTCGGACGTTAAGCGTTGTCACTGTGCGCCGACGTCGACCGGACAAAAGAGGAAGGTTGAGCTTTTTTTGCCCTCGACCTAAAAAAGGAAGCAGAATTGGAGCATAAACGTCATTTGAACAGGTAAACCCATGGCAGAGAACGCGATTAGCCCGACCCGGGCCGAGAATTATCCGGAATGGTATCAGGAAATCATTAAGGCAGCCGACTTGGCTGAGAATTCCCCCGTACGCGGCTGCATGGTGATCAAACCATGGGGATACGCGCTTTGGGAAAACATGCAGCGGGTGCTCGACGGAATGTTCAAAGCGACGGGCCACGTGAACGCCTACTTTCCGCTGCTCATTCCTTTAAGCTTTCTTGAAAAAGAAGCCGAGCACGTCGAAGGGTTCGCGAAGGAATGCGCGGTTGTTACGCATCACCGTTTGAAGGCGGGCCCTGACGGCAAGCTCCGGCCCGATCCGGAAAGCCAGCTTGAGGAACCTCATATCATCCGCCCGACATCGGAAACGATCATCGGCCACATGTATGCGAAGTGGGTGCAGTCGTACCGCGATCTTCCGATCCTGATGAACCAATGGGCGAACGTCATGCGCTGGGAGATGCGCACGAGGATTTTCCTGCGCACGGCTGAATTCCTTTGGCAGGAAGGTCACACGGTTCATGCAACCGCCGAGGAGGCTGTCGAGGAAACACTGCGCATGCTCGATGTCTATGAGGACTTCGCTCAGAACTATATGGCGATGCCGGTGATCAAAGGACAGAAAACGCCCGACGAACGTTTCCCGGGAGCCGTCGACACGTACACGATCGAGGCGATGATGCAGGACCGGAAGGCCCTGCAGGCGGGAACGTCGCACTTCCTCGGCCAGAACTTCGCGAAAGCGTCGAACATCAAGTTCCTCAATAAGGAAGGGGTCGAGCAGTTCGCGTATACGACTTCGTGGGGTGTCTCCACGCGCCTGATCGGCGGCCTCATTATGACTCATGGTGATGATAACGGTCTCGTTCTTCCGCCGAAGCTTGCCGCCGTTCATGTGATCCTGCTGCCGATTTACCGGAATGACGACGAGCGTGTTCAGGTGATGGAATACGTTCGCTCGCTCGAGAAGGAGTTGCGCGCGCAAAGCTATAACGGCGAGCCTGTCCGCGTGAAGATCGATGACCGCGATATCCGTGGCGGTGAAAAGGCGTGGATGGCGATCAAGCAAGGTATTCCGGTTCGTGTTGAGATCGGTCCCCGCGATATCGCCAAAGGCGAAGTTTTCTTCGGTCGTCGCGATAAGGGGCCGCGCGAGAAGGCGTCGGTTCCGCGTGCTCAATTTGTTGCTGAGATCGGAAAAACCCTCGAAGAAATCCAAGATAACCTGTTCGAGCGCGCGAAGAAGTTCCGTGACGAGAATACGAAGCACGTGAACTCTCTGAAAGAGTTCGAGGAGTTCTTCGCCGACGAAGGAGGCGGTTTCGCCGTGGCTCACTGGTCGCCGAAAGCGATCGGCCATGAGATTCTCCCGAAACTCAAGGTCACTCCGCGCTGTATTCCGCTCGGTTTCCCACGCGAAAAAGGAAGGTGTATCTTCACCGGAGAAGAAACTGACACCCGCGTGATTTTCGCGAAAGCTTATTGAAATCCGTTAGCCGGTCTGGGTGGACGAACGCGAGTCGGAAATCCCGATTCGCGTTCAGAAGCCGAGACGGTTCTTCGAAACGTACCTGGCTGGATGAATGCACTCGTTGCGCGCGTTTCTGCATTGTACTTCAGGGCGCGATCTTCGTCCGACGTTGGATCATTTTTCAGCGTTATAGATTGAAACAGTTTATGATCTATTAACTGGCATCAAAATCTCAAATTGGCCCAATAACCCGAAAAGAGCAGATTGGGTGAGAGGTATAAATAAAGCTGAGCTAAAATTAAAGATGCAAGGAGATTGGCTCGATCGGGTAATGGTTGCTATCGAGAGTAACCACTAAGTTCGCGTGGGTCCGCCTTAGGTTATCTCGACTTGATACCCGTGAAAGGGATGTGTGGAGGTCGAGATGAACATCTTTCCTATCATGGTTGTCCTCTTCTTATCCGCCCACGCGTTTGCTGTATCTGGTCCGGTAGGCTCCACGGGATATCTAGTCGATTATCGTGACAGCGTGATAATCGACAAGCACGGGATCAAAAAGATGGTCTCGAGTTATCACGCGTCCGGGCGCACGATCTTTGTGCCGCTCAACACCGCCAGCGAATGGTCGTCGTTCGTGTCGAAGTCTCACTCACAGGTGTTAGTCGAGAACGTACGTTCCGTTTACGGATCATGTGATTTGGGATTTTTCGGGTAATGTTGGGGAGTGGGCTTACGACGATCCGGCTAGTCTCAGTCCGGGCGGGACGGTTGAACCAGGTTGGCGTCAATACAGCACGGTCAGTGCAACGGTTCGAAAGGTATTCGGTCCGTCTGATGCCACATGGACGGCGGCCAAGGGAATCGGCCGACTGAATGGAGGTTCGCAGGGGGGGCATGCTTCGGAGCGGAAAGTGGAACAGTAGTCAATGTGCGGGACTGTTTTGCGCGAATCTGGCGGAGGCGGCGGCGACTGAGTCCGACCACTATGGCTTCCGCTGTGTCTACAACCCATAAGCCGGGCCAGATCGGTTCCTAGGCCTGCGACGTTCTTGGTCACCCTTTTTGAACATTGGTGAACAAGAAGCGTATTCGGGGCGGTTTCGCTCCCGAGCTCTTGGCTTTAGCCACGGCTTTTGGCATAAGCACGGAGGAGTTATATCGTACTTATGCGACACTGGTTTACGCTTTTCAGCTTGATCGCTTTCGTGGGAACGGTGCTGCCGGCATACGCAGGCGGGTCGGAAAGTCTCTCCGTCTCGAAACTTCCTGAGTCTCCGTCTCGCTACGGAAGATCCGTGGACCTTTCGACGATTTCCAAATCGCCGACGGCTGTCGATGAGCTTGTCATTGAAACATCCGGAGAAAGATCGGTTAGGGAACCTGTTACACCGGTACCGGCTCCGAGAACAACCTGGCCCCGTGAGCCAGCAGGCAGGGAGCCGAGAATTGGCGTCGGAGAGTCGTGCCCGAAAGTTTGTGCCGATATCAAAGCTTTTATCCGCCGGGACGCTCGGAATGTTGAACTTGAGTACGAGCGTTGGATGGAACGACTGGGGTTAAAGGGCGACATCGTCATTTATCCGCGTGAAGAGTCCGCAGCGCTCAGGCTTTTGCGGTATATGGCGAACGATTACGTGACAAGGGCTCCCGAAAACCAGATGAGCATCGAGTTTCTCGCGGAACTCATGAATAAATGCTTCCCGGAAGCGGTCGTCGATGAGGAACGGGCTCGTATGTCGGCGCTTGTACAGATCCTCTGGGCGGCGAATAAGTTACAAATCGAAAAACAGATCTATCTCTGTAATTAACGGGCCGGTTTTTATGACAAATACCATTCGACCGCCGCTTCTTGTGACGGCCGCGATGATCGGCTTGGAGGGCCGTGTTCTCATCGCACGCCGCCCGCTCACAGCGAAAGTAGAAGCCGGTAAATGGGAGTTTCCCGGAGGAAAGGTCGAGGTCGGAGAACGTCCCGAAGACTGTCTCATCCGGGAGATTCGCGAAGAGCTCGATCTCGATATTTCCGTTGAGAGGTACTTCGATCATTCCGCCTACGCTTACGCGGGAGCAATGCCCGTCCAAATTGTTCTTCTTGCGTATCTTTGCCGCGTGAAGGACAGGGAGGCGCGTCCCCTCCAAGTGGCCGAAATCCGTTGGGTGAGGAAAGATGAACTCATGGCATATGAGTACGCTGCGGCCGATATTCCGCTCGTGCGCAGGCTGGTTGCAGAGTGGGATCAGCTCCAGATTTGAGAGTTAAACTCGCGGTGAAGGTTTTTGTCCCGATAGCGGTCTACGGCGCTTTCGAGTTCCGCGGTCGAGTAGCCCGACGATATTTTAAGAACCGTGAGCGTGCGGGTGGTTTCATCGAGGGCGAACTCCGCTCGCCAGGTCCTGTAAGCGATCTGAAAGTTTTCCTGAAGTCTTACCACTCGTTTTCTCTCATCGTCGAGCGGATCAAATTCCAATTGAGCTCTTAAGAAACCGCGCAATTGATTGACGCCGCGGGCTTCGAGCCACTCGATCTGGCGTTCGGCTGTTTCGGAAAAGTTCACCTGAAAAGCTTCGGCTTCAAGCCCTTCCGTCCACCCGGCTCGCGCGCCGGGAAAGGCGTCGGCGTAGGGGAGATAGGGTTTGATATCGTAAACCGGGGTCCCATCGAGAAGATCAAAGCCACAGACGTAAACTTTCCGGCCTTCGACTCTGACCAGTTCAACGGCGCTCATCCCCAAGCCGTTAGGACGGTAAGGGGAGCGCGTCGCGAAGACGCCGCGTTTAATCCGCGGCCCCCGCGGGGGCATAACTTTGGGCTTCCAGTGCGAGTTGTGATGGAAACGATAGAGAATCCAAACGCGCTCGAATCCCTCAAGCCCATCGAGTGCTTGCTCGAAGAGTTGTCCTTCATAAAGTTCGATGACACCGATTTCTCCGGAGTCGTCTGCGCGGCCTTGGCGTCTCGCTTCGTACGGGTATCTCGCATTTGCTCGGAAAATCCCGATGGGTCGAAGAATGTGCGCTCTTTTTTCGCGGGCGCGCCGCCAAGCTGCGATGGCGATACCAAAGGCGATTCCGACATTAAGCGAGTTCTTACGTCCGTAAAGAGGAATGCGCAGCAGGTGATCGGCGGCTTTTAAGACGTCGTGGTCGAGACCGAAGCGTTCGTTTCCGAGAATGAGCGCGGGTTTTTCGGGCCACGTGAATTCATCGAGGTCCGTCGCGCGTGCGGAGGTCTCAAGCGCGATGATACTGTAACCTTGAGCTTTGAGTTGTTCGATCGCTGCAAGCGCAGTCGGAGCCTCCTCCCAGTCGATCGAGCGGTCGGCTCCAAGGCTTGTGCGCGCTGTCTTGTCGTTTTCGGGTGTCGGCGTGTAGCCGCTTAAGATCACCCGTTCGGCGCCGAATGCTTCAGCCGTTCGGAAAATCGCTCCCACGTTGAACGCCGACCGGAGGTTATCGGCCACGACGACAAAGGGCGCGACCGAGCGTTCGTGTTCGAGGGGCGCGTCTTCACTCGTGACAAGAAATTCGTCGTCTCGAAGGGCGCGTCCGCTTAGGCGCTCGAAGGGAACCAAAATGGCCGCCAGATGCCGAGCGGTCATTTCGGGAGTTAGGTTGCGCGTGTGAAAGGCAAGGCGTGCTAAATCGGGCGACTCTGCCCCGGCTGCAGACGCGATGAGCCCCTTCAGCTCGTCAAGCTGAGTCAGAAGCTCGCTGGATGTGCAAGGGCCCTCTGTGACCGGCCACTGGCTCTCCAACCGGCGGCCGATTTCGAGGATCGAGCGGAGGAGCTTTTCGTCGCGCGGCGTGAGCAACTTACTTCACTTTCTGACCGGGCTGAGCGCCCGAGTCGGGCGAAAGAATGAAGAGGTCTTTACCGCCGGGCCCTGCCGCGAGCACCATGCCCTCGCTCATACCGAACTTCATTTTGCGAGGCTTAAGGTTCGCCACGATGACCGTGAGGCGTCCGACCAGATCTTGCGGTTTATAGGCGGATTTGATTCCGGCGATGATTTGCCGTTCACCCAATTCACCGAGATCGACTTTCAGGCGAAGGAGTTTATCGGCCTCGGCGATTTCCTCCGCCGCCACGATTTTCGCCACGCGAAGATCGACCTTCATGAACTCGTCGATCGTGATCTCAGGAGCGAGATCGCCGCTTGCCGCCGGGGAAGAGGCTTGAACCGGCTTCTCCGGCGCTTTTGGTTTCGATTCTTCAATCGCGAGTTCGAACTTCGCCGGATCCATACGGACAGCAAGATGCATATATTCGCCGATTTCCTGGTTTTCGAGTGTGCGCGAAGCGTCCTCCCACATATAGGGCTTTTCGTTTAGAAGAGCCGCCACCTTATCCGCGTACGAAGGCAAAACAGGTTTGAGATAAATCGCGAGCAGCCGGAAAACGTTCAAAGTCGCCGTGAGAACGCCGCGGGTCGCTTCAACGTCCGTCTTAATCAGGTTCCAGGGCGCCTTTTCGTCGAAGTATTTATTGCCTTCATCGGCGATTTCACGGATTTCGGCGATCGCACGGGCGAAGTCGCGGTTTTCGTAATGAGCCGCGATCGATTCGGCCTTGTCTTGCGCGAACTTGATAAGGGCGCGAGCGTCTTCGGGAATTATTCCCATACGGCCATCGATGCGTTTCTTAAGCATTTGTGCTCCGCGAGAGCCGAGGTTCGTGATTTTTCCCACGAGGTCCGAATTCACGCGGTTGGCAAAGTCATCGGAACTTAAATCGATGTCGTTGAGCGAGCTCGTGAGCTTCGAGGCGTAGTAGTACCGCAGATACATTGGATCCAGATGGTTGAGGTAAGCGCGCGCTGACACAAGCGTGCCTTTCGACTTCGACATCTTTTCGCCGTTTACGGTCAAAAAGCCGTGGACGAAGACCTGGTCGTAGAGACGGAAGTTTGCGCCTTTGAGCATCGCCGGCCAGAACAGGCAGTGGAAGTAAATGATGTCCTTACCGATGAAATGATAGATCTCGTATTTGCGGGGGCCGGCGTCTTCGCGCCAGATTTCGTCGAAGTTCTTGCCGTTTTTCTTAGCCCACTGCCACGTGGTCGCGACATAGCCGATGGGGGCATCGAGCCAAACGTAGAAGTATTTACCTTTCAAGCCCGGGATCTCGAATCCGAAGTAAGGCTCATCGCGCGAGATGTCCCAGGCGCGCAAGTCGTCATTAAACCACTCAAGCAGTTTTGCGGAAACTTCGCGGGGCGCATGTTGAGGCATCCATTCGCGCAAGAATTCCTTAAAGTCGTTGAGCTTGAAGAAGACGTGTGCGCTGCTTTTTTCGACGGGCGTCGTACCGCAAATCGCGCATTTTGCGTCCTTCAAGTCAGAAGGGGAGTAGGTCGCGCTACATTTGTCACACGAATCGCCGTATTGGTCCGCGGCTCCGCAATTGGGACACGTTCCTTTCACAAATCGGTCCGGGAGGAACATTTTGTCGTGTTCGCAGTAGAGCTGCTGAATGTCCCGGATTTCCGTATGCCCTTTGTCGCGCAATTTGACGTAGAACTCTTCCGATAGCGTTTTGTTCTCAGGCGAATTCGTTGAGGAATAAAGATCGAACTGAACTTCAAAATCGCTGAAGTCTTTGAAGTGTTCGGCGTGAGCGCGTGCGATCAATTCTTCGGGGGTGATGCCGAGTTCGCGCGCTTTCACCATGATCGGCGTGCCGTGAGTATCGTCGGCGCAGATATAGGCACATTCATGTCCCCGCATTTTTTGAAACCGAGTCCAAAAGTCCGCTTGCAGGTACTCAACCAAGTGGCCGATGTGAATCGGGCCGTTGGCGTACGGGAGCGCTGCAGTGGCGATAATCTGGCGTTTTATCGTTTGGCTCGGGGACATACGGCTCCTCTCTTTTTCACAAAATCCGAAGAAAATCCGAGACTTCTGTTCTAGTGCAGAAGGCTTCGGACGGCAACCAATTGCACGCGCTTTTTCGGCGGTTCCCAGGGGGCGGGAGACCCGTTTAACCCGGCTTCGGTGAGCCGCGGAAAGAGACGTAAGAGGGCATTCGGATTGGAAAGTTTTCCCGTTTTTTTGAGCGGGGCGAAGCTCAAGAGGGCTTCGTTTAGGTTCCGGGCTTGGCATCAAGTTTGGTAGTGACGGAATTAAAACAAACGCGGTCAGCGGCCGGTTATTCATCTCCAGATAAGGGAAACAGGCAAATGTATTGGGGGCTCAGGAAACTTCTCGGTTTCGTCGTTTTCATTCACGGTATTTCCGTGGCTTTCGCCCAAACCGTGTCGGAGTTCCCATCAACTGAGTCCGTTATAGAAGCGACGGCCCTTAATGAAAAACCGATGAGCGTTGAGGCCGACGACCTCGCACAAACGCAGGCGACTGCGACGGAAGGCAAGGAAGTCGTCCCGCCGAATCCCGAGGTCGCCCAGTCCGAGTCCGGAACCGCATCGAATATCGTGACGCTCGATCCGATCGTTCCTTCGCTTCTCGATTCTGGAAGCCGCTTGGATCCGAACTGCGTTGTGAGCGCCAATCGCAAATGTGCGCTGCAGGCGCGCCACCGCGATATCGAATTTTTCGCCAGCGCAGCCGGCAAAGTCTTCTTCGTTTTCGGCAGCCGCGCCGTCGAGCGCGAACAAGAAAATTTCGAGTTCTCCGAGGCGGAATACATCTTCGTTCATGAGGACCTTTATCTCCGTTTGGAAAATGGCGAGATCGCGCCGGATGAAGCGGACATCATCGCGAGCGAGCTGGAGCCTCTTGAGGGAGCTTATTATGAGATCCCGGATATCCATGTTCTGAAAGTTGATTTGGGTTTCCCCGCGGAAACGCAGTTCGCTCTGGAAGACTTGCGTGAACTTGTCCGCACGCATTTACAAATCAGTTTGGGTGTCGGGCCTATCACCTCTGCATACCTTTGTGAGCGGATGGGGGTGCAGCTTGCGGAGGAATTCGTTGGGGGCTCTTCCGGCCAGAGCCGGTCGACTCAATAACCGTGTTCTCACCATTCGCGTAGCCAGTGACAGGTGTATCCTCCGGGGTTTTTCTCGAGGTAATCTTGATGATACTCTTCGGCCGGGTAAAAGGGACCGGCCGGAACGATTTCGGTGACCACCGTTTTTTTCCACTTTTCGCTGGCGATGACCTTCATTTTCTCCGCAATTTCGCGCTGCGTGTCGCTATGATAAAAAATGGCGGAGCGATACTGCGTCCCGATATCGCCGCCTTGACGATGAAGTGTCGTTGGATCGTGCATACGAAAGAAAAACTGCAGGAGCTCTCCATAGGTCAGACGATTTGGATCGAATTTAACTTGGATTGACTCGGCGTGCCCCGTCGTGCCTGTGCATACTTGTTCATACGACGGATTCGGAACGCTGCCGCCTGTGTAACCGACTTCGGTGTCGATGACGCCGGGGATCTTCCGAATCAAGTCTTCCATTCCCCAAAAGCATCCGCCCGCAAGCGTCGCGAGTTCATAATTTTCGGCTGGAACCGATGTTGAATTGAAATTGTTTGTCATGGCACAGCAATTTTGCATTCCGACAAAGGTCCTGTCACGTAGGAAATTCCGAAGTGAAAAGCCGGGCGATACTCAGGCCTGTGGGCGTTCAAATAAGGTGGGAAGGCGCTTCGATTTCGAGGCGTGAAAAAGGGGGGGGCTCTCGCATGCGGAAAGCGTCAACTCGTTTACTTCTTGCTGTGACATTTGCGATCAGCTGTGGCCGAACCGGTACTGGTTCAATCGAGTCAATTGAATATGGAGAAGGTTCATCCGCGGTCGCGCCGGGCCCGATTCCGGGAGGAATGACATCCTGGCCGGCTCCTCCGGGGATCGGGATCACTCAACCGAACTACCGGCCTTTGGCGTTAAGTGAAAAAGTCTTTCGTTCGAATCTGACGACCTATGCGCCGGGAAATATTTTGGAAGAAACAGTGACTTTGGAATTCGACGTTGTCAGGCAACAAACGCGCGGGGAGGCGCGCATTCGCTTTAAGCAGAATGTTGAAAGCCAACCGGTCTTTCTCTTTGAGGGAACAATTCGTGAAACCAGTATCAACGGTCAGAGCGTTCCCTTCGGCTGGATGAAGACGCCGGATTCGGCGGCGACGGTTTTGGCTCTCCAGAAGACGCTCAAGGCGGGAGAGACGGCGGAAGCCGTGATTACCTTCACGTTGCCAAGCGACCGTACCTCGTACTCAAGTGGCGGGGTCGCCTTTTTAACATCCATGGCGGATTTAGCGGCGAGATTCGCGCAACGTTATTGGCCAACGGGCTTCGAGGATGATGCTCATGCTTTAACGCTTCGGTTGAAAATTTTGGGCGGAAGCAATCCCCATTCGCTCTTTGCCAATGGCGAGATCCGTGAACAGGGAAGAGGAGAATGGGAGGTTCGTTTCCCTTCGTACTACTCGCTTTCGTCGTTTTACGTACACTTGACGGATCGGGCGCTCGTTGTGGACCGGTTTACGGTTCAGGGGATGACGAGGGAAATCCCCGTGACGGTTTACTCTTCAAGTTCTTCTCTCGTCCAGGCGGCGAAAGCGCAGCTTCCAACTCTTTTTAGAGAGATGGAAGCGGATTACGGTCCGTACAGTCATCCGGAGTTCATCGCTTATATCGTGACGACATCAGGAGGAATGGAACACGTCGGAGCAACAGTCACGCACCTCGACAGTCTCGGTCACGAACTTTTGCATTCCTGGTTCGCGCGCGGAGTGATGCCGGCGGAAGGGCGTTCGGGCTGGATCGATGAAGCGATTGCGGATTGGCGTGGCAAAGGATATCAGCGGGCCTCGTCGCTTTTGCAACGGTCGCCGACGTCTTTGGCGACGGGCTCGCCCTTCGCATTGGCAAC
This sequence comes from uncultured Bdellovibrionales bacterium, assembly GCA_937927435.1. Taxonomy (GTDB): domain Bacteria; phylum Bdellovibrionota; class Bdellovibrionia; order Bdellovibrionales; family JAMPXM01; genus CALBDW01. Next base: position 23,200 of record CALBDW010000050.1, on the reverse strand, counting down.
ACCGATGAACTCGTATCAGGACGGACGGCTGCTCATGGCTGAACTTGATCTTTATTTCGCCGACTTGGGCGGGTTGAAGCCTGTTTTAAAAGAATTCGTGAACCGCTACCGTTACAGCCATTACACGACTGAGGAGTTCAAATTGTTCCTCGAAAGTCACACGGGGCGTTCGGTGGACGAATTCTTCAACCGATATGTGTACGGATCGCCTCGCTACCGTTCGGCTCTTCCGCTTGCGGAAACTGCGCCTGAACCGCCGGATCATCCTCGGCCGTTCACGGCCGAAGAAATCGCTTTGATCCGATAAAGAAGGTCCGAGGTGTGTCATTGCGACACATCTCGGGACAAACGTCGGTTGTTTTCCAAACCTCTTCGGTCTATCATTCGCCGAATGGCGGACGAGAAAGGCAATACAGAACTCACCCCACTGCAAAGATACATGGCGAAGCACAAAGAGAATCCAGCGGAAGGCGCGGGAGAGGAAGAAAGCTCTCGCCCGCCGCTGGATGCCGAACAGCGGGCGATCGAGGCCGGGGTGCCGGCGATGCCGCCGCCGTTGACGGAGCCCTTCGGGGAAGAGGTCGGTGTATTCCGAGGTCGCCGCGAAGATATTTCGAATGTCGTTTTAGAGCCTGGGCGTTTCGGCATCCGCGCGTTAGCTTATTTCATTGATCTCGTGATCGTCAGCGTTCTTACGTCCATAGCGAATTTCGCGCTCGGAATGGGGTTCTTTTTCCTTCCGGATTTCTTATGGACAGGGCTGACGAATGTGGTGAACCTCGCGGTGGTTTTCATTTACTACGGTTGGTTCTATTCGGAGCGAGGTTCGACGCCCGGTAAAATGATTTTCAACCTGCAAGTGATGGAGACGGGATCGGGTCACCGCATCGGTTATTGGCGCTCTTTCTTCCGTGAAACGGTAGGCAAGTTTTTGTCCGGTCTCATTTTCGGGATCGGGTACCTCATCGTGTTCTTCCGCGACGACCGCAAGGCTTTACACGATTTGATTTTCGATACCCGGGTCATGCAAAGGCGCGAACCTCGCTCCTGAATATCGTCAGGCCGCCGAGCGCTGGTCGTAAGCGGCCGTCGTTTCCATGCGCTTCTCGCCTTTCGCCGTTTCGTGCGCGGCGAGTTCCTTCTTCAGAAGCCATTGCGCTTCCGTGATCGATTGGAGCAGTTGATCCAGGCTGTAGAGCCGCAGATCGTTCGTTAGGTGTTTCCACACGGTAAAGAAGATTTTCGAACCGTCGGCGCTCACTTCAAAGTGACCGAAGTTCACTTTCGCGTTTAACCGCGTGACGAAGGCGAAAATGTCGCGCGGACGGCCTCCGAACGAAGCCAGTAGCGCCGAGCAAACGGCCATCGGGACTTGTTCTGGGACGCGAAGGGTGATTTCAACGTCCGAATTAGGGCCTCTGACGTACGCGATATCGTTCTCGAAGACTACGTCACAACCATGGTCTTCTTTGAAGAGTTGGGCCACCTGTCCGAAGACGCGGTTCATGCTGCCTTTAAAGATGTGGCGGGCGTAGTTGATGTAACGGATGTGACCGACGCCTTTGGAAAGATAAGTGCTGTAGTAGAGTTCGAAGCTGAAATCGTCGCCGGCGGTGCAACGGCGGATGCGGTCGTCGAGCATTCGCGCGAAGCGGACAAGCGAAACGACGTCGATCGCGAGGTTTTCAGCTTCATCGTACGAGCGGCCTTTCTGGCCGATGAAGGACGTGCGGATCCGGAGTGTTCTCGGTCCTTTCGAATTTTCGACGACAATCGTAGCGCCGCGCAGGCCCAAGTTTTCGGCCGCGATAAAGCGGTTGAAATCGTCTTCGGGAAGGCGGCACAGGCATTCGTAGTGCAGGACCAGGCTGGTTTGGATGCAAAGGAACTCGTCGCGGTAAACGTTCCCCGAGACGTGGAGGGTCCAAGAAGGATAATTCGGCAATTGGACCTCGATCGATTGCGCGCCTTTCGCCAGGCGAACATCCGCATCCGGTAACAGTGAGCGCAAGTGAACCGCCAGTCTCGGGAACGCTTCAGCCAACATCCCACCCCTCCCGTACAAAATATCTTCAAAAGACGGGAAATAGATCGGCTCGACCTCGGTCCAGCTTGAATAAAATTTCTGCGAAAATCGCTAAGTTTCTGTAAAGGTCTTCGCTGGCGCGAGCGTTTCTTCCCACGTTACCGTGCTTCCCGAGGGCTTTTTTCTCACGATGAGACGGTTTCTGATTTGCTCGCGTAGCTCGGGCACGTGTGAGATCACGCCCACGAGGCGGCCGCCGGCCTGAAGTTCCGTCAGCGTTTTCATCGCCAGTTCCAGTGTTTCGGAATCGAGCGTCCCGAAGCCTTCGTCGACAAAGACCGTTTCGAGACGGACTCCTCCCAGGCGGCTTTGCACGACGTCGGCGAGGCCGAGCGCGAGGGAGAGTGAAGCCATGAACCCTTCTCCGCCCGAGAGCGAAGATGTCGGACGGGTGGTGCCAGAAAAGGCATCTTCCACTTTAAGATCGAGGCCCGCGCTCCGCCTACGGTCTTCTTGGCCGGTGGAGCGTTTCAAAATGAATTGGCCGCGACTCATTTTATAAAGCCGCCGCGAGGCCTGTTCGAGCACTTCGTCGAGCCGGCTCGCCAAGACATAACGGGAGAGGTTGACACGAGCCGTATTGAATGGGGGAAGTCCTTGAGCGACCGACGCGAGTCGACCGAGCGTGCGGTACCGTTGCTCGGCTTTTTCAATCTCAGCGCGCAGTTTCGCGATCCGTTCGCCGGCGTTTTGGTAGAGGGAGATCTTTTCTTTAAGAGCCAGCAGCCGGGCTTTCTTCTCCGAGCGTTCCTTGTCGACGGCGTCGAGTTCGGACTGGCGAGCGGCGAGATCGTGCGCCCAATCCGGAAACTCTTTGAGTTCATGCTCGAGCTGATGAAGTCGGTCGTTCGCCGATGCCCAGTCCGCGTCGAAAGAACGGCAAAGGGCTTCGAGTTCCTGAAGCTCCCGCTCGCTTAATCCGGCAAGACGGCACTCTTCAAGCGAGGGGAAGCCCGAGGCTTTCAGCGCTTCATCCCGGGCTTTTGATTCCGCTTCAAGTTCTTCGGTTTTCATCGCCTTTTGTTCCGCCAAGGTCTTCAAGCGGGCTTTCAGCGCCGCTACTTTCCGTTCGGCGCTCTCGCGAAGTTGACGGCTTTCTTCGAGTTTTTTCTCGTGAGCTTTAATTTTTTCCTTAAGTTCCACACCGATTTCTTTGATGGCCTCCGGGTCTCGGTACTCCGGTGGCAGCGACGCTTCGAGTTCTGCGACTTGACCGCACGTGCTTTCGAATTTGGCGCGCGCTTCGTCGCGTTCGGATAAAGCGTTTCGGTAAGCAAGCTCCGCTTTCTCCAGGTATGCTTCGACGGCCTTGAGCGCAGCCGTCGCATTGTGCCACTTCCGTGCGGCCTCTTCTGCGGCCAATAGTTCACGCTGCATGCCTTCGAGCGCGCGGACCTGTTCCTCACGCATGTGTCGGGCGTAATCGCGAATTCTTTCATCGGCGCCCGGGAAATGCGCACGTAGCCGCTCTTCGCTGAGCTTGAGTGCTCTTTCCGCGGATTCAAGGCGTGTCTTGTGGGCGGCGAGCCGTTCGGAAGCTTCACGCTCTTTGGCCTCGGCGGCTTCAAGTTCCTCTTTCGAAACCGCGGCGTGCGCGTCCATGAAACGCGCCGGAGCAGGATGCTCCGGGCTCCCGCAAACAGGGCAGGGTTCGCCTTTTTTGAGTTCGCGCGCAAGAATCGCCGCTTGCGAAAGATGGAAACCGTATTTGAGCTCTTTGAGAGCTTGCGCGGCCGTATGCGCCTGTTTTTCGAAATCGGCAAGGCGCGTGCGTTCGATTTTGACTTCCGTCTCCGCTTCGTCGACCTCTTTCAGGTTTTGCGTAAGATGCACCAGTTTCGCCTTGGCGAGTTCGATTTCGCGGCGGAGCGCTTCGACCCGCGGAACGCTCTCGGCGAACTTTTCCGCTTCAAGTTGTTTCTCACGGCGTTTTTCAGTCGCGTCCGCAAGAGCCGTCTCAGCGTTCCTCACTTTTTCAGCCGCCGTAGCGTACGCCCGGTTCAACTCATGGAGTCGGCTGTTGGCGTCTTTCAAACGATTGGCGTTCGTCCAAAGGCCTTGAAGGCGCGTGCGTTCCGCGCGCCACGATTCCAGCTCCGGGGCGAGCGCCTGAAGGCGTTCAAATTGCGCCTGGTTCTCATGAAGCTCCCTCTCGGCGGCTGCCAAGGCGCGCTTTTCCCGTTCTTCGCTTTCGGCGAGATGGCGCAAATCGCGTTCGATAGCCAGCACGCGCTGGTCGACGGAGAGAACCGGACGCGAGCGCCTTTCCGCGGCCAACTTTTCTTTCGCTTTTTCGACTTCGCTTTGGCGGGCTTTCAAACCGGCCAGGCGGGCTTGAATGGCCGCAAGCTCCGTTTTTGCTCGGGCCGCGAGTTGCGCCGTCTGCCGGCGCTCGGTCGCAAGCCGGAAGCGGTCTTCAAGCAAAGGAGATTCTTCGGTAAGCGCTGCGGCTTCGGCTTTGAGAGTCTCGAGGCGGCCGTCGAGAGACTCATTTTCACCGATTTCCAGCGAAGCGAGCTGAGCTTCGAGATTCTGGCGGTGTTGCTTGATTTCGGACTCGAGTTCCTGAGCTTTGAAAACGAGTTGCTCCGTTATTCGCCGATATCGTTCAGTGCGGAAAAGCGTCTCAAGAAGTTTTTCGCGTTCGCCGCTTTGGGCAGAAAGGAAACGGCGGAACTGTCCCTGCGGCAAGACCACCACCTGGCGGAATTGGTCGGCGTTCATTCCAAGAAGCTCGATCACGACGCCGTCGACGTTTTTTACGTTTCCAGCGAGAAGCTCCCAGGAATCTGTCGAACCGCGGTCAATGTCGGCTTCGGTCAACCCTCGCGCGAGCTTGTAAAGCGCGGCCGTGGCATTCGCCACACGATAGCCGTCTTCGCGTTTTCTTTTTTCGAGCTGCTTCGGACGCCGCACCACTCTGTAAATATCGGGACCCAACGCGAACTCGAAGCGGACCTCGGTGGGCCGGTCGGCGGAAGCAAGATCGCTGCGCAAGCTTTCTCCGTCGCGGTCAGCCCCACTTGAAGAGCCGAAAAGGGCGAAGCAGATCGCGTCGAGAATGGAGGTCTTGCCCGCGCCTGTTTGCCCGTGGATGAGAAAGAGGCCTCCGTTGTTTGCTGTGAGGCGGCGGAAATCGATTTCCGCGGAATCGGCGTAAGGACCGAATGCTTGCATGCGCAGGCGGAGCGGTCTCATAGCGCGTGTTCCCCTCGGTTGAGTTCGGCCAAAACTTCGTTCAAGACCCGGCGTTCTTGATCGTCCATCGGTGTTCCAGTGATCGACTGGAAGAAATCGGCGAAGAGTTCGAGATCACTCCGCTCTTCCATCGCGCGGATCCGTTCGCTTGCCTGCGAGAAATCGAACTCGCTCGCTATCGAAACACGCGATACGTGCAAAAGGCGTGGATAGAAATGGTTCAACTTCGCGAACGCGTCGAGAACGGCGCCTTTATCCGTTAGCCCAACAATGATGTAGTCGTCGCGCCGCTCGTCACCGCTCGCTTTTTCGAGAAGTTCGGCGAGCTCGCCTTCAAGGTATCGCAGCCGTCTCAATTGCGGAAGATGATGAGCGATCACTTCCACGGCGCCGTCGCAGCGGATCCTGACTTCGTTTACGCACTTTTCGTGTGAAATTTCCGATTTCGAATAGGGGAGAAGCGAGCCGCTATAGCGGATCGTATCGGCTCCCGCGCGCTGCGGTTTATGAAGATGACCGAGCGCCGTGTATGTAAATCCGGAGAAAACACGTGGATGGACGCTCGCAGATCCACCGATGAAGATTTCCCGTTCGCTTTCAGAGGTTTCGCCGCCCATGACGAGTGCGTGGCAAAGTAAAACCGACGGCAGCGGACCGGTTTTCCGCTTCGTGATTTCCTCGCAAAGCGCCTCTAGTGCCGATTCAGGCGTGGCGAGATCGTCCCGTTCCAGGGTTTTCGCGACTTCGAACGGTTCGACGAACGGAATTCCGTAGATGAGCGCTTCGAAGCCGTCGTCGCCTTTCAGGGTGACCGGTTTAAAAGCGTCTTCCACCTTCGAGAAGATAGTGACACCGCGGTCGCGCAAGAGGCCCGACGCGAATCCCAATCGTTCGCAACTGTCGTGGTTGCCCGGGATCAATAAGACGGGAATGTTTCGTGTGCCCGCGACCTCAGTGAGGAAACGATCGAACAAAGCAACGGCCGCTTCCGGAGGAAGGGGGCGATCGAAAACATCGCCCGCGATCAATAAGGCGTGAGGGCGCACGGTTTCGATCAATTCTTGTAAGCGCTCAAGTGCGTACGCTTGGTCTTCGAGCAACGATTTTCCGTAGAGTTGGCGCCCCAAGTGCCAATCGGATGTATGGATGAAACGGAACATATCTTGCCGATCGTCCTTATCTCTTCAGGGAGGTTGAGTCATCATCATGCGTTAGGCCGTTCGTCGAGTCCAGCGATTGCTCGGGAGGACCATATTTATAACATCTTAAAATGCGCGCCTGAGTTCCTAAGTTTAAGATCTCAAAAGAGATAGTTTTAAAACCGGGATCGCGGCGTTATGCGTCGAGGCCGATAGGTTGAGGTGGTGAATGGAAAAGAGTGGCCAATCGTCTAAGTTTACTAACGATGAAGCTCAAAATTCGGTGGCAGCAGAGAGTCGGGAGTCGGTGGCCGTAAGCGCACAACGCAGGCGTGAGCTTGCTAATTTTTTGCGAACGCGTCGCGAAAAGATCAAACCGGAACAGGTTGGTCTATCGCAGGGTTCGCGACGGCGGACCCCGGGCCTGCGGCGCGAAGAAGTCGCTGAATTGGCGAAGGTTGGTACCACTTGGTACACCTGGCTAGAGCAGGCTCGCGACATTCAGCCGTCCGCTGAAGTTTTGCGCCGTTTAGGTAAAGCTCTCCAATTGAATCCGGCGGAAATGCGTCACCTGTTTGCCTTGGCGGGTAAGGCGCCGCCGCCGGAGCTCTTGGCTCCGCCGGAAGAGACCGTGACTTCGAGCATGGAGCGATTCCTCAATGAATCGTTGCAAGTTCCCGCGATTTTGGTCGGAAGCCGCTGGGATATCTTGGCGATTAACAATAAAGCGAAAGAGACGCCGGTCTTCTGCGATTTGATGCAGGGAGAACCTCCGCGCAGAAATTGGATCTATTTCGTCTTTTGCGCGCTTCCCAAATATAGCGTTCTCGACAAGTGGGAAAACCACGCCCGGCGACTGCTGGCGGAATTCCGTGCGTCGGTCAGCGACTCGCTGGACAGCCCGTGGGTTCTCGAATTGATCGATCTTTTGAAGACGGAAAGCAAAGAGTTCGATATGTGGTGGAGAGAACACGACGTGCAAGACAATTCAGCGGTCACATTCCGCGTGAAAGATCCCCAAACCAGCGAGACCGTGGTTTGGGAGCGTTTCTTGGTCAAGATCGGCGATTATTCTCCTTACCGCGTTTTGACGTTCACGGTTGTTAATGAGTGACGTCCGCTTTCAGTTCCTGCCATAATGGATCGGGTGAAACCGCTCGATTCGATTTCGCGAGGCCCGCTGTACCCTTTAGTTCCGTTTCTGTCGGAAACGGGTGTAAGTGGGCCTTTTCAGTTCCATTTCTCTGTTCGACGACGGTTGGCTCACCTTGAGTTTGAATTTGTTCTCAATGCGCCGGAGGCCGAGGCTTTTCAAGCGCTGGTGATTCCCGAGCTGAAAGAGTTACCGTCGCGGCGCCGTCGCGATGAGCTTTGGCGACACACGTGCTTGGAGCTTTTCGTCGGCGTCGAGGGTGAAGCCTCTTACCTCGAAGTGAATCTTTCGCCCTCGGGTGATTGGAATGTCTATGCTTTCGACGATTACCGAAACGGAATGCGGACGCATCCGAAAGCGCGGGTCAATCTGTTAAGTTTCGATCGCTCGCGGGATTTTAAATCCCTCGAATGGAAGGCTCGGTTGTTGGGGGCGAGCGGGGTCGCTTTTCACGAGCTTTTTGGAACCGCGACGCCCGATTGTCCGCTTGTCTTGGGCGCGACGGCCGTGCTCGAATATACGTCGGGTGCGCGGGAGTATTGGGCGCTGAAACACGCCGGAGAAGAACCGGATTTCCATTTGCGCGAGAGCTTCCAAATCAGGCTTTAAGGGGCGGCTCGAGTTATGATTCGACTGGGTGTCGACGTTTTATTAAGTTCAAAAAAACTCATTTCCGAACTCGCCGGCCGTCGGGTGGCTCTTCTCGGGCACCCCGCCTCGATGACCGGTGATTTTCGCCATTCTATGGACGCGTTGATGGCGGTTGCTGAAATCAACCTTACCGCGGCCTTCGGTCCCCAGCACGGCATGCGGGGAGAAATGCAGGACAATATGCAGGAGACCGATGATTACATCGATCCTGTTTATAACATCCCGGTCTTTTCGCTTTACGGTCGTGTTCGCCGTCCTGACAAGAAAATGATGGAGTCGTTCGATGTCATCCTGATCGATCTTCAGGATGTCGGCACGCGCATTTACACATTCCTCACCACATTGCTTTATGTGCTTGAGGAATCCGCGCGTTACGGGAGATCCGTGTGGGTCCTTGATCGGCCCAATCCAGCGGGAAGACCCGTTGAGGGTTCTCTTCTCAGGCCGGGATGGATCAGTTTCGTTGGCGCGGCGGAAGGACTTCCCATGCGGCATGGGCTCACTTTGGGTGAAGCTGCGCTCTGGTTTCAGAAACGTTTGAAGATCGACGTCGACCTCAAAGTCGTGCCGATGGAAGGATACGACCCTACGAAAGGGCCCGGTTACGGGTGGCCTCTTGGTGAAATTCCATGGGTGAATCCTTCTCCGAACGCCGCGACGCCCAGCATGCCCCGGTGTTTTCCCGGAACTGTCTTGATTGAAGGAACGCATCTTTCCGAAGGGCGTGGAACAACACGGCCGCTGGAGATCTTGGGCGGTCCCGATCTCGACATGCTCAAGCTCCTGAAAACGATGGAGGAAATGAAGGCTGAGTGGCTGGACGGATGCCGGTTGCGCCCGTGTTACTTCCTTCCGACTTTCCAAAAACACGCGGGCCAAATCATCGCGGGTTTCCAAATCCATGTTGACGACCATGCCTACGACCACGAACGGTTCAAGCCCTATCGCTTGGTGGCGTTGTGGCTGAAGGCGATCCGGAAGCACTACCCGGATTACCAAATTTGGCGGCATTTCCCCTACGAATATGAGACGGAACGCCTCGCTTTTGATCTGATCAACGGTGGCCCCCAACTGCGCGAATGGGTCGACGACAGCGAAGCCGAACCCGGCGATCTCGATTCAATCTGTTTACCTGACGAGAAGTATTGGCTTGAAGATCGGCGCGAATTCCTTCTGTACCCGTAAAAGCTGGTCGCCACGCCGCATTTTCGGGTTCAAGGCCAGGAATTTCCTTCACTCGGGCTTGAATCTGATTAGAATGCAGTCATGGGACGCGCGCTGATCTCCGTTCTTATTTTGGTTTTCTCGCTCATTCCGGCCTTTCGCGAAGCCCGGGCCGATAACGACCATCAATTGGTCCGGCGCCTCGTCGTTTTCCCGATGACAGTGCCTAAAGGCTATGAGAACGCCGGCGAAGAGGCTTGGTGGCAGGCGCGCGACGAGTTCACCCGCAGCCGGCGTTTTTTGGTGGCGAGTAAGCAATTTTTGATTAAGTCGGATGTCTTTCAACCGCGGGGAGAATTGAGTCCGGCCGATGCGATCATTCTCGGTAAACTTCTCGATGCCCATGCTTTGGTGACGTTCATTTTGAAGGATCGTGAACTGATGATGTCTGTCTACGACGGCGGGAATGGCGCGACGCTTTACCAAAAGACCGTTGGTCTTCATCCGTCGTTGACGGTCGATGACCAGTTGGGCTCTCTTACGCGCCGAGTGGTCAACGACTTCATCGCGGCGATTCCGTACCAAGGCTTCACCATTATCGATCCTTTGATCGGCACGCCCGTTTATAACGAAGGCTCCATGCGTCTGGCGCGAATCGATCTGGGCGCCATGAGCGAAGCGCGCACGGGCGACACCGTCCATTGGATCCGCATGTCGGCCATCGGGGCTGAACCGCTCTTTCAGGGCGGCGGAAAGATCACCGTGATCGCCGAAGGGAAGATCATCAAAATCGAAAACGGGATCGCCACCGCCGAGGTCATGCGGGCCACCTCACTCAAAAGCATTAAGGAACATACGCTTGTCCGCTTGCCACGCGAGGCAGAGCGTTTGCGGGCAACGTACGCATTGACCGACACTCCTCCCATCACTTTGGGTCCGGAACTGGTTGCGCCGGAAGCCGCGCCGATGAAGGAAGTGGTCCGGGAACGCCAGCCTCTTGTCGCGACTCTCAGTTGGGTGGGCAGTATGGCGGTGTTTCTCCTGCTTGCGTTCTGAGAACGCCGGCACCCGACCGGCTTGCCGGTGGACATGGTGGGTAGAATGGCTGATTGGAAATCGCGGTCACACATTCTCGGCGACGTGGTTTTCTTCCGTTACGTCCAAATGGATGTCGAGAATACCTACGAAGAAGTCTACGTCTGGGATCTCGATAAGACGTACTTGGACACGAGCTGGGGTTCATTCAAAGAACTCTGGCGGACCGCACTTGAAAAAGCCGGACAAAAGCGGAACGTTCCCGGGACGAAGTCGCTCGTGCGTGCGTTGAAGATCAGCTGGGAGCGCGAACGCGGCGGCCGTCCTTTCCCGATTTACTTCATTACGGCGTCGCCGCCGCAAATGGAAGGTAAAATCCGCGAGAAGCTTGAACTCGATGAGATTCTTCCGCTCGGCTCTTTCTATAAGGACAACTTGAAGAACTTGCGTCCAAGCCGCTTGTGGCGGCTCACGCAACAGGTTGGGTACAAGTTGCAAGCTCTTCTGGAGTTGCGCTTGCGCCTTAAGGAAGACGTTCGCCAAGTGCTCTGGGGTGATGACAGCGAATCGGATGCCGTGATCTATTCGCTTTATTCCGATATTTGCGCCCGCCGGCATTCAGAAAAGGAGCTTTTGGAAATCTTGCGAGGTCTTCGAGTTGTCGGCGAACAGACCGACACCATTCTTGACCTCCAAGATCAGATTCCCGTGCACGATCCGGTCGAGAAAATCTACATCAATCTCGCGACCGATACGGACCCGGATTATTATCTCCGTTTCGGCCGCCGAATGGTGCCCACATACAACACATTTCAAGCGGCCCTTGATCTTATGCAGGACGGGCGCCTCGAAAGCGCGCAAGTGGTCGCCGTCGCTCAAGACATGGTGATCAACTATGGCTTCAGTAACGAAGAGCTCGAATCGAGTTTCGATGACTTGGTAAGGCGCCAGCTCTTGGGGGCAGGAAGTGTGAACAAGATTTTGCCGATCTTAAAACAAAACGGTCTTTTTGCGCCCGATTTCCGGCCGTCGATCGAACCCCGGCCCGAATCCGAACGGGTTGGTTCGCGGGTTTACGCTCTTGAAGGGGCTCACGAGCCGTGGGTGCCGGACCACATCGATTACTTGAATGATATCTACTAGCCGCGTTTCAGCGGCATGACCTCGAGGAGGGGAGATGAGGTTCATCGCCGTTACAGGGCTCACCGCTTTATGCATCGGATTGTTCGCTTATCTGGGTGTTTCCCGCGCGAGCGGGCTTATGAACGGGCCTGAATTCGTCGCGGCTTTGAACAACTACCTCCGACTGCAGTATGAAGCGGAGTTCTACGTACGTGAGTTCGAGAACGAGCTCGATCTTATGGTCGCGGAAAAAGAAAAATTTCCGTCGCGCGAATTAGACCCGCTTTCGACAAGACCGTATGCGGAACTGCGGAGGCTCTGGCCCCTGATTGTTTTTGAAACGGATCGGTTGGCCGAAGCGTATCAGGCGTTTCTTGAATCCGGGGGCGGGGAGGACCGGCTCACGTTGTCCGATGCGCGCCGGTGGCTGACCAGTTTGACGGAAGCCGATCAGCTGCAGATTCTCCCGCTCCTACTGAAGCTTAAGGATATCTCCGGTGATCATGGACCGTTTCCTTCCTGGGTCGACCAATCGAATTTAGGGGCTCTTTTCCGGAAGAACGAAGCGGAGATCGCGTCGAAAGCGGCTGCTTACGCGGGCGCAAGCCGCCGACGGTCTGAGCGTGGCGCGATCGTGTATCCTTCGCCCGATTCGGCGGGCAATTTCACCGGCAATCTTCTTCCCGAAAATGTTTACGTTTTCACGTTTGACGACGGGCCCGGTAATAAATCCACTTTGCGTTTGCATAAAGTGCTGACTGAGTACCGGGATCCTCTGCATCGTTCGGGAGCGCCCGCGACGTTTTTTGTTTTGATTGAAAGGGTCGAACGCGCTCCCGATGTTCTCGAGGCCACTCAGGCACTGGGGTTTCGCATAAATAACCATTCGTGGACGCATCCGGACTTTTCGAAGATCGGCGCCGCGCAGTTACGGCGTGAGATCGTCGATTCGACTTATGAGCTGAAAGGTTATCTCAGGACGTCGTTCCGTTTCTTCCGTTGCCCTTATGGGGCTTGTTTCGCGCCGAAGGTTCCGGCGGCGCGCGAGCTGATCGCCGAACAAGGGCTCATCCACGCGTACTGGAATATCGACAGTCTTGATTGGAAAAACATCGGACATCCGGATCGCACTGTCTCTCTCGTTATAAAGGAGATGCAGGTTCGCAAGCGCGGCTTGATTCTCATGCACGATATTCATGAGTCCACGGTCGACGCCGCGGCCGGTGTTTTGAAATGGATTCGCTCGCGCAACGAAGCGGGGGCGCACCTTCAGATGCTGGACCTTGAAAACGCCGTGGATCTTGTCAACCAGCTCGGCTCATAAACGCCGCTTGCGCGGCATCTTGGTTATTGGAACGAAATCGGAAATTCGCGGACCGGAACGGGTTCGCCTTTGAAACCGCGGAAGGTCGTTCTTTCCAGCACTTCCGTCACACAGCTGTGCAAAATGGCATCTTTGAAATCCGAGCGAACGACTTTCGCGTCGCTCACGCGGCCGTTGATTTGGATCGTGAACGACGTCACGATCGTGCCGGTGCTAATCAGCGCGCCGGGAGACGAACCGCCTGACTTCGCTTGCTCACGATGGATGTGGTTGAGGTAGCAACGCTGGAAGAAACCGGTTTGCGCGCGCAAGCGGCGTATGATGTCATCGTTCGTGAGAATGTCAGAACCGGCTTCGGGGCGAGGAATATCTTCTTCTGAACGAATAACGCCCGCCGGGCGCGTGGTGGCGGTGACGATGATCTTGAATTCGCTTTCGTTTTCAAGCGCAGGTTGCGCCGCCGAAAGCGCCGGTGCTGCGGTTTGGCCGAGTGTGATCGGAAAAGCGCCTTTGAGAGTGAGTTCCCGTCCGGATTTGTAAAACTTGATCCGGTCTTTCTTCCCCGCCTGGAGTACGGTGAGCGCACCATCTAAAATCGTTGCAATGACGGCGCCTTCCTGAACAGGATCTTTTTCAGCGACGAAACGCGTTCCTTCATGCAGACGCACCGCCGTTTCTGCCGCAGAAAAGTAAAGGTCCGCGGTCGAAGCTCGCTGCGTGATCAAAAGTTCTTGATGGTGCAGAGGCTGAGGAGGGGCGGGAACCATTTGCGTCCGGTGCGAACCGGGCAAACGATGATCGAGCCGTCCGTCGATATGCGTGATTTCACCGATGGCCGTCAGCTTCGGGGAGGAGTTAAAGTCCGCATCCTTCAGCCAGAAAAACAATCCAGTTGCGACGGCGACGGCAATGAGAATCGCGAAAATGTGAAGAGCCAAAGGTTGTTTCGCCATGTTGCTTCTTCTCGCTGCCGGACTCTGCGACCGTCTTTACCCGTTTACTGGGCGGCGGGCTGCTGCGACTGTTCCACGTCCGTTGCGTTTTGCGGAGCGCTTTCTACCGGCTGCTCGGTCGTCGGTGCGGCGGGCGAAGAAGCCGGAGCTGTGTCGAGTACGGAACCCGTATTCGGGCGGGACAAGAGAGTCAGGATAATGCAAGTGACACCGAAAATGATGGCGGAGTAACGAGTCAAGCGCGTAAGGAACGTCACCGCGCCCGTTGCACCGAGGAGAGTGTTGGAGCTGCCGCCGCCAAACATGCTCCCGGCACCGCCTTTCGGGTCCTGCAAAAGAACAAGGCTGATCAGAATGATGCACACAAGAACGTGAATGACGGCAATAAAGGTCAACATCAGGATAATCCTCCGTGGGACTCTCTCAAAGAAGGTTCACAATATAGATGAGAGGAGGGGGGCGGTAAAGGATTTTGTGCGCCGCAATGTCCGGATTCTTTTAGCTTCCCGTTGGAGCGAGGCTTTCGCCCCCGGGCTCGCTTTCATTCGATCCGGTTGAGGAAGAATGGAGGAGGGTGGGGTCCCGCAAAACAACAGTTCCCATCACGTGGGCGGCCAATTGCGCGTAACGGATCTCGGCATCCGAAAACGAGGTTTTTCGACTTTCAGGAAGGCGAATCGAGAGTACGCCCCACACCCGGCCATGGATCCTGATTGGAGCCACCAACATCGAGTTAAATGAGATCGATTTGGCCACGCGACTGACGAACTGCATACCGGGGTCTGCTGCCAGGTTATCGAGCGCCAAGATTTTATCGTTTTGCAGCACATATTGGATTTCGGGGTAGCGGCGTAGCTCGATCGTGATTCGCCCGAGGTGACGGTTGTCATTTGAGGCGATCACCGTCGCGTGGTTGCTCACGGGCGGACAGGAAATCAGCGAAGTTCGCACGGCCCCGAAAGAGATGCCGACCATGCCCACGAGATTGAAGAGAGTTTCCTGCACCGACGCCCCTTTTAAGACTTCACGCAAAGTCAGGTCGGTCAGGTGGAGGAAGTAGTGGGCGCTCGAGGTATCGGTCCCCGGTTTGTAATCGGGAATTTCGCCGCGCGCCCTCATCAACATGACCAGCCGGTTGAGAAGTTCCGCATGTTGAAACGGCTTTTGAATGTAGTCGATAGCGCCTGCCAGAAGGCACTCGCGCGCGTTACGGGGATCGTTGTGGCCCGACACGACCACCACGCGCACGTTTTGTTTGGCGCGAATTTCTTTGGTTGCGTGCAAGAACTGGAGCGCGTTTGCTTCAGGAAGCATCAAATCGTAAATAACGAAGTCGGGAAGCCAATCGATGAGGCTGGTTTTGGCTTCGTTTCCGGTTCGAACGTGTCTCACCACGAAGCCGCGTTTGTTCAAATATTCGGCAAGGCGTTTGGAGAGTAGCGCCTCGTCGTCGGCAATCAAAATGCGGACTGGTTGCCCCGTAGATGTGGTGTTTTCATTCGAACTCATATGGTTTCTATCGGAACTTTACCGTCTTCCTCAAATATAATGCGTAGCGCAATTCAGATAAATCGGTAGCTTGATGCGTGACTGTGGAGCCTCGACTGGGCGAAAGTGGGGCCATGAAAGGCAAGTTCTTGGTGTTTGAGGGTCTGGACGGATCGGGAAAATCCACCCTGATTCGTGGTTTGGAAGCCGAGCTTCGAAAAAGGGGGCTTGGGCTCCGCTTGACCCGAGAACCAGGAGGGACCCCGTTAGCCGAGGATATTCGACGGCTTCTCTTGAGGACTGACGGCGAGGCGCCTGTGCCGGCGACAGAGCTTCTTCTATATGCGGCCTCTCGTGCTCAACACGTGGAAAGCGTTATCCGGCCAGCCCTCGTTCGCGGCGAGTGGGTGCTTTGCGATCGCTTCACGGCGAGCACCGTCGCGTTTCAATGCTTCGCGCGGAAACTGGTCCGTTCCGAGGTCGACTGGCTCAACGTTTTTGCAACGAAGGGCCTGTGCCCCGATTTAACGATCCTTCTTGATTTATCGGTTGAAGAAAGCCGTAAGCGTCAATCGGGCCGGAGCGGAGTCGCGGCCGATCGCATGGAAAAAGAGTCGGAAGAGTTTCATCAGGCCGTTCGCGAAGGTTACTTGGCGCAGGCGAAAGAGAATCCGTCCGAGTGGCTGGTTCTCGATGCGAACCTCGGGCCCGACGAATTGGTGCAAAGAACCCTTCGCGAGTTTAAGGAGCGCGGATGGCTCGAATCTTAGACGCTCTCGTCGGACATCGGGATCGGATCGAGCCGCTGCTCATGGCGCACGAAAAGGGGCGTCTCGCTTCCGGGCTTCTTTTCGCGGGGCCATCGGGCGTGGGAAAGAAGTTCGCCGCCCGAGGGCTGGCCCAGGTATTGGTTTGTGAACGCGGGAATCCGCGCGAGGCGTGCGGAGAGTGCGGTCCCTGCATTCGGGTTGAAAAAGGGCAGAGCGAGGACCTTCTCGAGATCGCTCCGGACGGCGCCAATATTAAAGTCGAGCAAGTTCGGGACATCATCCAATTTATCAGCTTGCAGAAGCTTGGACGGGCGCGGGTCGTGATCATCGATCAGGCGCACCTCATGGGGCCTCAAGCGGCGAATGCGCTTTTAAAGTCGCTTGAGGAACCTCCTCCCGGCACCTATTTCATCTTGGTGACAGCTTCGGCTGGAGCAATGTTGGCCACGATTCGTTCGCGCACGCAGCTTGTGCGCTTTTCGTCCCTCGAAAAAGAGGAGCTGGCGAAAATTCTCGGGCCCACGGCTGACCCGTGGGTTCTGGAGTCGGCGCACGGCTCGGTTGAGACGGCGGAGCGTTTGAGCGCGAGCCGGGAAGAATTTGAAGACCTTGAGCGGGCGATTGTTGAATACGTCACGGCGGCCGGCAACCGGTTGCCCATCGATGAAGTGGCGAAGTTAAAGACATTGACGAAGGACCGCTCGGCACAGTCCTTCGTCACGACTTGGCTGGTCAGTCTTGTGCGCGACGCGCTCCGGGTTCACGCGGGGCTTAATCCTTTGAGCGGCCCTGTTTGGGAACAAACAGGCCCCACTTTTTTGAAATTATCGACTGCCCGGCTTTTTGAATTGGCCGACGCAGGATTGCAACTTGAGGCCGATCTGGCGAAAAACATTGATCGTGGCCTTGCGTTTGAGAACTTCGCTATCCTTTTGCGTGAAGGCTGACGTAAAAATCCTCTTTGGCGGCTTGGAGAGCAGAAATGGCAACATGGATCGACATCCACACGCACCTTAACATGATTAAAGGAGCGACACCCGAGCAAACCATTTCCGAAGGCCAGGCGGCGGGTGTTGAACGTTTCATTACGATCGGCACGGAGCCCAATGATTTGCCTGTCGTGCTCGAGATCGCCAAGCGCCATTTCCCAACTGTCGCCTGCACGCTGGGCGTTCATCCGCACGAAGGGAGCTTGTATAACGACAGCGTCGAAGAATTTCTCGAAAAAAACGTCGATGCCCGCGAGGTGGTGGCGGTCGGCGAAATCGGGCTCGACTACCATTACGATAACTCACCTCGCGAGGAACAGAAGGTGGCATTCCGCCGCCAGATGGATTTGGCTGCTCGTCACGGGCTTCCGGTCGAAATCCACACGCGAGACGCGGAGCCGGACACTATTGAGATTCTCAAGGAATATAAGGGGCGAGTCGGCGGGGTTATTCATTGTTTCACGGGAACGATGGAACTCGCCCGCGCCGCGCTCGACTGCGGATTCGACATTTCGATCAGTGGCGTGGTGACGTTTAAAAACGCGGAAGAGCTCCGCTCGGTGGTGAAATTCGTGCCCTTGGATCGCTTGCACGTCGAGACCGATGCGCCGTTTTTGGCTCCTGTGCCGATGCGCGGAAAGCCCAATGTTCCTGCTTATGTCGTGCACACCGCGCGGGCCGTTGCGTCGCTCAAAGGGGTTACTGAAGAGGAACTGGCGTTGGTGACGTTGGCCAACGCGCGTCGCACGTTTCCCAAACTCTTTGCCTAAATTTGCTTCATTCTTGAGCGCCCGAGGGCGCCTGCTGCCGTGCTTGTTCAGCGGCCGATGAGATGGCCGTTTTCCTTCTTGGCAGATTCCATGTCCCTTCGCTACATTGGCCGCGTTCGAGTGTATCGGCTGTGCGCGGCGATTTGTCCTGCGACAAGTCGTCATAGTATAGGGGTCGCTCGGGTGTTTTTTGCGTAAGCAAACTCAATCAGTAAACAAGAGGAGTGAAGCGGTGGCACGCGTAAGAGTCGGAATCAATGGCTTCGGTCGGATCGGGCGCATTCTTTTCCGTGAAGGTTGGGAGAAGCTCGATATCGTCGGGATCAACAACATGGGCGACCCCAAAACTTCGGCCCACCTCCTGAAGTACGACAGCACGCACGGCGTGTTCCCCGGCGAAGTCACGCATGGTGAGAACTTCATCCGCGTGAACGGCAAAGAGATTCCGATGTCGCATGAAAAAGATCCGACGAACATCCCCTGGAAGGACTGGGGTGTCGACATCGTGCTCGAGTGCACCGGCGCTTTCAAAAACAAAGAAGACTTCATGAAGCACATCAAAGGCGGAGCGAAGAGAGTGATGGTCTCCGCTCCGGCTAAAGGCGCTGACCTCACGGTTGTTTACGGAATCAACCACACCAAATATGATCCGAACCAGCACCACGTCGTCTCGAACGCTTCGTGCACAACGAACTGCTTGGCACCGCTCGCGAAAGTCATCCACGAGACGTTCGGCATTGAATACGGCCTTATGACGACGATCCACTCGTTCACGAACGACCAGCGGATTCTCGATGCTGCCCACAAGGACTTGCGACGCGCGCGCACGGCCACGGCATCGATGATCCCGACGACGACCGGTGCGGCTCAGGCCGTCGCGCTTGTTATGCCCGAACTCGAGGGCCGTTTGGACGGCACGAGCGTCCGTGTCCCGACTCCGAACGTTTCGCTCGTTGATTTGACCTTTATTTCGAAGAAAGAAGTCACCGAGGAAGCGATCAACCAAGCGCTCATCGCAGCGGCCGACGGTCCGATGAAAGGCGTGATGGCTTACTCGAGCGAGCCTTTGGTTTCCGTCGATTTTAACGGTCGCAAAGAAAGTTCGATCATCGATCTCGAGAGCACGATGGTCATCGGCAAGAATATGGCCAAAGTCTTCTCATGGTACGACAACGAAACCGGCTTCTCCTGCCGGATGATCGATTTGGCTCTCTACATGGCTGAGAAAGGTATTTGAGATGGCGTCGACAACCGGTCTTCGTGGAATTAAACGGATCGATGAGTTTGATTTGCGCGATCAGCGCGTTTTCATCCGGGTTGACTTCAATGTTCCGATGGAAACGGCGGCGGACGGTTCGCGCGTGATCACGGATGACACACGGATTCGCGCCGCGATTCCGACCATCCGCTACGCGCTGGAGAACGGCGCGAAAGTCGTTCTGGCGTCGCACTTGGGTCGTCCGGAAGGGAAGCCCGAGGACCGCAAGAAGTATTCGCTCGAGCCGGTTGGGCGCCGTTTGGGCGAACTGATGGATATCGAGGTCATCTTGACCGACGAGCCGACGTCCGACGCGCCGAAGGGGCTGCTTCCTTCGCTCCGTTCGAACCAAGTCATTCTTTTGGAGAACGTCCGTTTCGACAAGGGTGAAACGGAAAACTCGCGCGAGTTCGCTCTGAAGCTCGCGTCGTACACCGATATTTATATCAATGACGCTTTCGGTGCGAGCCACCGGGCTCACGCGACGATCGACGCTCTTCCAAAAGCGGTGGAGAGAAAGGGTATCGGTTTCCTAATCAATAAAGAAATCGAGATGCTCGATCGGCTGCTTGACTCTCCGGCTTCGCCGTTCATGGTGGTGCTGGGAGGCGCCAAGGTTTCCGACAAGATCCCGATGATCGAGAACATGATCGAAAAGATCGACACGTTCCTCGTTGGCGGTGCCATGGCGTACACCTTCCTGGCCGCGCAGAACGTCCCGGTCGGAAAATCGAAGATCGAAAAAGAAAAGATTCCGTTCGCTCGTGAGATGATCGAACGGATCGAAGCCCGCGGTAAAAAGTTGCTTTTGCCGGTTGATCACATCGTGACGAATGATTTCCTCGCATCCTCGGAGATCAAAACGACCGACACGGTTACGATCCCTGAAGGTTATCTCGGCGTCGATATCGGTCCCAAAACCCGCGAGTTGTATTGGAAAGAACTCGCTAAGGCGAAGACGGTCTTCTGGAATGGTCCGATGGGTGTGTTCGAGAAACCGGAATTCGCGCAGGGAAGTTTCGGAATCGCGGCCGCTTTGGCGGAAATCACGGCGGCCGGGGCTACGACGATCGTGGGCGGCGGCGACTCGGCAGCCGCGGCTGAAGCCTCTGGCTTCGCCGACAAACTCTCGCATATTTCGACGGGAGGAGGTGCAAGCCTCGAGTATCTGCAAGGCGACAAGCTTCCTGGCCTGGAAGTCTTGCGGAATCTGCGTCCGTCCGTTCAACCGACTCTTTAAGGGGAAGTTTCGTGGGTCGCCCGTTTATCGTTGCCGCCAACTGGAAGATGCATAAATCGCCGCGTGAGGCGGTTGAGTTCTTAAAGGACATCCGCCCACGCTTGGCCGAGCTGCCTGCGATGAGGGAGGTCATCTTTTTTGTTCCGGCGGTCGATCTTTGGGTGACCCAAGAAGCGCTTCAACGTTCAAATCTCAAGTTCGGCGGGCAAAACTGCTTTTACGAGATGAAAGGAGCGTTCACGGGTGAGAACTCTCCGGCGGTGCTCGCCGAAATCGGCGCGACTTATTGTCTCGTCGGGCATAGTGAGCGGCGCACACTTTTCCACGAGACCGACGAAGACACCGCGCGCAAAGTGAAAGCGCTCCACGCGGTTGGGATCACACCGATGCTTTGCGTGGGAGAAACGCTCGAGGAGAGAGAGAAAGGGATCACGTCCGACGTGATCGTCCGCCAATTGCGTGAGGGTTTCAAAGACCGCGATTCTTCGCGTCCTGTGACGGTCGCGTATGAGCCTGTTTGGGCGATCGGAACCGGAAAGGTCGCGACGCCTGAGCAAGCGGGTGAAGCGCATGCGGTTTTGAGAAAAGCGCTCGCCGAGATCGGTGGAGACGAGTTTGCTGCGAAAACGCCGATTCTCTACGGTGGCAGCGTAAAGCCCGAAAACGCGGAAGCCATCGCACGCCAAGAGGAAGTTGACGGGTTTCTGGTTGGCGGAGCTTCGCTGGAGGTTTCCACTTTCTTACCGCTCTGTCTCGTTTCGGTTTCGTAAGCTTGTTTTGAGACACGGATCTTCGCGTTTTCGACGGCTTAGGTTGCGACGCATCTTCCTCGCGAATTGACTGGATTCCAGTCTTTGAAGCGTAAAGTCATTAGACAGTTTTCCCGGTGATTTTGCTGCGTTATGAGTGCGCGGCCCTTGTGAGGGGTGGGGAAGGGAGCTAGACTCAGAACAGGCTTAAGAGTTCGAGACGGAACCTGACTGTTTCCTTCCGGTTTTGGGGTGCGACTCCGGTTGTTGGGAGGTCGCCTCAGATGAAAAAACATAAGCATCATTTCCGACGTTGCCATCTCTGCCAGGGTATCACTGAAAGCGTGGGGGCTCCCGTTTCGAGGTGTATGCACTGTGGAAAGCCCATGGCACCGTTCTACTTTTTCAATGAAGCTGAAGTGGCGCCGTGGTCGGAACACGGTCTGCGGCCCGACAACGAGTGTAAGCCGGGAGAAAGATTGCCGGTGCGGGGATTTACGGCATATTGGTAGTTCTCGGCTGGCGCCCTTTAAGGGACTGGTTTAATATGGCCAGATTTTTTAGTGGACCATCTTGCAGGAGACGAAGTTATTTCCACCTCGAACGGCAATCAAAATTCTTCTTTTAAGGCTATTCAGCTTGCGGACATTGAGCGCGCGCGGGAGTTTTTGCGGAACAAAGTGACGAAGACTCCTGTGCGCCGCTGTCCGAACGCGCTCGAAATTCCTGGAACGGAACTTTATTTCAAGTGCGAGAACCAACAGCTGACGGGCAGCTTTAAGATCCGCGGCGCCTTGAACAAGATGAATTCCCTTACGGAAGAAGAGAAAAGGCGTGGTGTGGTCGCAAGCTCGGCCGGCAACCATGCGCAAGGAGTGGCTTATGCCGCGAACGAATTGGGCGTCACCGCCCACATCGTGATGCCGGTCACGGCGCCGATTGTGAAAATCAATGCCACGAAATCCTACGGGGCGAATGTCGTTCTTCATGGAGATGTTTATGACGAGGCCTATGCCCGGGCGAAGGAGTTGGAGAGCCAGAACGGTTATACCTTCGTTCACGCGTATCAAGATGCGCATGTGATTGCCGGCCAAGGGACGATTGGGCTTGAGATCTTTGAAGATCTCCCGGATCTCGATTCCGTTGTGATTCCGATCGGCGGCGGGGGCTTGATCAGCGGTGTTGCCACCGCTTTAAAGGCGCTCAAACCGTCGATCAAAGTGATCGGGGTTGTTAGTAACCAGGCGCCCGGGATGATGCACTTGTTCCGCAGTCAACCGGAGTCGGTGTCGAAAAAGCGGATTTCGACGATCGCTGAAGGGATTGCGGTCAAAAGCCCGAGTCCGTTGATGTTCGAGACTTATATTTCGAAGCTCGTCGATGAAATCGTTGAGGTCGACGATAACGAAATCGCCCAAGCGATCGTCTTCCTTCTTGAGAAGGGGAAAACGGTGGTCGAAGGAGCGGGTGCTTCAGGGCTTGCGGCCGTGATGTCGCGAACCCTTTGTCTGGGTAAGAAGTCCTGCGTGGTCTTAAGCGGCGGCAATATCGACCTCAATGTCATGGCCAAAGTCATTGAAAGAGGTCTTCGACGCGAGCACCGGCTTGCGCGATTCGCGGTCGTTTGCGACGACTTGCCCGGTAACCTCAATCGGATCACGAACGTCATGGCCGAAAACCGCGCCAATATCCTTGAGGTTTATCACGACCGCGTTTCGCCCGAATTGGGCTTGCGCGAAACTCGCATCGACCTTCTTGTGGAAACTTTAAGCGACGATCACATCCGCGAGATTGAAGAGGCGCTGAAGGCTCAGGGGTTCCGCATCATCCACGGTTAATAACGAACCTTCTTTGGGTGTGGAAACGGACCCTTAGTAAACTGGCTCACTACCGTGGTGACGGCGCTAAGTCGCGGGTATAGCGTCGCTTTTGTAACGTTAACGGTTCATCACCACGATTGTGAGCCAGTTTCTTCTCCCTTTCAATCGGTGGTGATGATGCAAATCAAGGCCTGAATCTTTCACATTCGTTCGAGGATGGTCGATCGGGGGGGCGGCTGGTCCGATCCATCGGGGCGGCTCCCGGCCTCAGCGGCAGCGGATCTGGAATGT
>CALBDW010000049.1 GCA_937927435.1 uncultured Bdellovibrionales bacterium | reverse complement strand
AAGACTTCAGTCCGCGAAATTCTGAACCCAGTATCCTCGGTGGTATCCGACGCCGATTCTCTTCATTTTGCTGTGAAGAATATTGGCTCGATGGCCGGATGACTTCATCCAGCCATCGATCACATCCTGGGGCGTGGGATAGCCTCGAGCGATATTTTCAGCTGCGTATCCGAACTCGATACCAAGGTTACGCATGCGATCGAAGGGGCTTTCTCCTTCTGGATTGTCGTGACTGAAATAGCTGCGGGTGTGCATGTCGACAGCGTGCGCTTGCGCGGCCTCCGACATTTTCACATCGAGTGTCAACGGAGGAAGACCCTGTCTCTCGCGCTCCTGATTCGTCAAGATGCAGACCTCTTCGATAAACTCGCTCTCTTGAGCCGAAAATCCAGGAAGCCGGTTCACGCATAATCCGGCTGAGTCGCCTCCACCGCCACTATAGTTCTGGCCCGGATCGCCCGGAAGAGTGCCGCCGTTACTTGCGGACCAAACGGTCGCCTCTCCGTTCGCACATCCAGTCACCATCAGAAGACAAAGTAATGCGGCGAAGAGAATGAAAACAACAGTACGCACTTCTTCCTGGGTTGCGGGACTATACACATATCTTCTCATATCCAAAACTTTGGACACCGCACGCGCGATTATCGGTGAATATCGGCGGGAGATTCTTGCGGCTCCACCACAAAGGAGTAGTCGCACATCCAAAGGCACGAGCGGAAGCGGTCGATGGTTTGTTGGTATTCGCGAACACCGAAAGCGGGTCCGGTCAAAAGGGCGATACTTCGCCCGCATTGAATCCAGTGCAAGGCGAGAAAGAGGACGACCAACAACTTCTTTCTGTGCAGACCAACGTAAAATCCGGCCGCGGGGATCACATACCAAAACTGCCCCCAATTCAACGTTTTCAGAAGCGCCCAGAAACTCGCGATGGGCAAAGTTTCAGTGACGCTGACAAGAAGCGGACGCCGAAACATGAGCACGACCGCGACGAAAAAGATGATTCCACTCGCGACCGCATTCCATGCGATCAACCAGTCCGGCATCCAGCCGAACAGCGAGCGGTTCGTAAAGTCCCAAGCGAACGGATTGAATGTCAAATGAAGTTGAATCGGTCGAAACCATATATTTGGCGCAACAAAATAGAACGGAAGAAACGGAACCAAAGTGACGAAAAACCCCAAGGCGAAGCGTTGAATTTCGCTCTTCCGCGACGTTGGTTCAGAACGCAACAATTCCGAAATAAACAACGGCGCCATAAGAAGAGGAAACTGCTTGAGTTGCAACGCCAACATCCAAAACACGCCGCTTGAAAGCCAACGGCCGCGGACCGCCGAAGCGGCCGACATGAGCATCGGCAGCAAAACCAGACTTTCGTACATGCCTTCATGCGACGTATACCAAAGCGCGACGGGCATCGAAAACAAAAGCCATCCACAAAGAGAATTCGTTAGTCGCGAAAGAATGATGGAGGAAAAAATATCGAAGAGCGTGAAAACAAGTTTCACCCAGAAAAGGCCGACACCCGCCTTGCCGAAGGCGGAAAAAAACAAAAGCGCCGCCGGCGGATAAATATAAGGCGTGTATGGCCAAAACTGCGTCCAGAACTCAGGAACGAAATCCCTCGGGGTTGTGTTATACACCTCGAGCCCGTGCGTCCATAAGTGGCTTGCGTATCCCAAGTGTCGGTAAAGGTCCGACGTATCTTCCGGCGGCTGAGCGCACAAAAAGATGCGATAAACCAAGACGGGAACAAAACACAAAACCGGAACTAGCCTCTTGAGGCTCCGCCCCCGAAGCATCGACTTTCATCCTCCATTCGATCGAATTTAATGAAAGCACGACGGCCCTCCGGGGACAAGCAACCTCACATGATTCCGGACGTGACTTGGTCAGCGAATAGGTGAATAGATCTTCTCTGCTCTAATGAAACGGATGCCGCCTTGACCTTTCCGGCAGAATTCGTTCAGGCCACCGTAATATATGCCATCGATCGTCAAGTCATACGGATCCAGCGTGGGGTCTTCGAACAGCGATTTTTTTCCGACGACCAGGACTTCTTCGCCGCCGACGTAAACCATGATGGCGTTATCGGTAATCCATCGGCTGAAGGCAGCACGAATCTGAATCGGCTCACCCTGCTCAACCGAAGTTCCGAAGATCTGATCAAGCGCCGCACGAGGCGCGACCTCTTCCCTCTCTTCGAACAGACTGCCGACGTTGTCGAACCAAATCTGGTCGTTCCCCATGTAGTCGATAATCATCGCACAAATGAGGGCGGGACCGCCGTCGAGAGGAATGGTCGGGAATAAAGGTATACCAGGAAGTGCGTTGGTATTCGCCTGCCCGCTAGAAGCCATCAAAATCGGAAACAGCACAGTGAGAAGAGTCTTCGCTTTCAGACTCATTGGTCGCTCCTTTCATTCAATGCATTCGAGGCCATATTCCTCGGGAGGGGGATAAATACCAGGCCATGTTGAGAAAAGTCACATGGAGCGTATTTGCACAATTTGTGTTGATGTCTAAAACATTCCCTCTTGAGTCATCTGAATATGTTTATTAAACGTGACAACGCATAGGGAACGCGTCCGCGACGTTGACTATAGATGTCGTCCATGCTGTTTTCCTGCCGCTATGGATACTCTTTTACACCGCCTACACCAATGGAAGCTCGCAGAACCGAACGCGCCTGCCCACAAATGGAAGCGAGACGGCGAATGGGTTTCGCTGTCGGTTAAAGAACTTCATTCGCGAGTCGAGTCTTTAGCACGCTATTTGATTTCTGAAGGCATGTGCCCGGGTGATATCGGCCTGATATACGCATACAACTCGTCCGCCTGGCTGCAAATGGATCTCGCCTTCATGCTTACGCGTGGGTCCAGCGCTGGAATTTACATCAATGCTTCGGTCCGCCAGATCCACTACATTATCAACCATTCTGAGGCGAAGTTCCTTGTCGTTGATCGCCTTGAGGACACGGATAAGATCTTCCAAGGCCGCGAGCCGAACGAAATTTTCCCGCATTTAAGAAAGATCATCGTGATCAAAAGCAAAGAAAATCTTCCCGGATGGGCAATCCACATTGACGACGCAGTGGAAGCCGGAAGCCGAATGCTCTCGCCGAATTTCGATGAGCTTCTCGTAAAAGTGTGTCCGGACGATCGGGCCGCGCTGATCTACACTTCGGGAACGACGGGCCAACCGAAAGGCGTTTGCCTTTCGCACGCCAATATGACCTATGCGGCGTCCAGCTACAGCCTTTGGAATCCTCCCAAACGCGGACAACTCTTCTCGTTCCTACCTTTGGCCCACGTCGCCGAACGAACCGTCGCCCTTGGGATGGGACTTACGAACCGCTATACCGTCTATTTCTGCTCGGGACCGATGGCGATCGCGCAAGAACTGCGCGAAGTGCAGCCGACAGTCGTTCTCTGCGTTCCGCGTCTTTGGGACAAATTGAAAGAAGGCTTTGAAAACCGAATGCGCCAAATGCCAGAGAAAGACCAAAGGCGCATTCGCCGTGCGATGGAGATCTCGAAAAAGTATCATACGCTCTCGCTGCAAAGGAAGCCGGTCTCGCCTCTTCTCCACCTGCAATATCTGATCGCCGACCGCTTCGTCTTAAAAAAAATCCGCACACAGCTTGGAATCGGACAGGCGCAAAAGATGGCGAGCGGAGCCGCCGCGCTTTCACCCGCTACTCTCGAATGGTTCCGCGGCATCGGTGTCCGCCTCATAGAGGCCTACGCCCTCTCGGAGTCGTCGGGCCTGCTTACATGCGGAACCACTGAGTACGAAACCGCCCACACAGTCGGCGTGCCTTATCCCGGCATCGAAATGCGGCTGGGTGAAGACGGCGAAATCCAAACTCGCGGTCCCCATGTTTTCCAGGGGTACTTTAAAGACGAGGCCGCGACAGCTGAAATCCTTAAAGACGGATGGCTGCATACGGGCGATATCGGAATGATCGATGAGAACGGCAACCTGAAGATCATAGGCCGCAAGCGCGAGATCATCAAAAACGCTGAAGGAAAAATGATTTCTCCGCTCTTCCTGGAGGCGCAGCTCGAGGCTCACCCGTTGATTGACCAGGCCATCGTCATAGGTAATGAGCGTCCTTACCTCATAGCGCTTGTGACTTTAGCGGAGTCAGTCCGCCCGGCGAATCCCACAAGTCTCACGGTTGAGGACCCGATCCTGGTGAACCAAATTCAGGACCACATCGACTCCATTAACCGCCAAAGCGCCGGTCACGAGAAAATCAAACGTTTCAAAATTCTCGCCCGTCCTTTTTCGATCGAAAGCGACGAAATGACCGCGACCCTGAAGCTTAAGCGTTTGGTGATCGAGAGGAAGTACGCCGACCTCATCGAGAGCCTTTACGAGCGCCCGCGCGTGATCGAAATGCGCTCGTAAAATAGTCTCACAGGAACCAGAAGATCACGGCCGCAAGAACCGTGAACGGAAGAGCTGAGGCCGTCAGCCAAAGCGGCTGAATTCCCTCTTTACCGAAATACGGATTCAAGAGGCCGTAGCCCGCCGGGTTCGGGGCATTGGCGATGACCGTCAAGCCTCCCCCGACCACACTCCCCGCGACGAGTCCATAGCGCGAAACCTCCGATAGTCCGGAAATCTGCGAACCGAGGAACGTCAAGGCGGCGTTATCGGTAATTGAAGTAAGGGCGACAGCGCCCAAATAGAGCTGAACCGAATCCAGCTTCATGAGAAGCGGCTCCAACCACCAAGTCTGTTGCTCGCCCAAAATTACAAGTCCGCCCAGGAAAAACCCGACAAGCAATCCCTCGCGCAAGCGCATGCTGTGCTGGTATTCGCGAGTCACCGTGTAAAGACCCATGAAGAAAAGGAAGATGCCGAGGAAAACGGCGATATGTTCATGAACAACAACGATCGCTAAAAGGAAAACGAGGTGCAGGGCCGTGATCCAAAGGGGCAGACGAGATTCTTTCTTGGGCTTTTGCAGATCCGGAAGAGATCCCAGCTCTTTTCGGAACACATAAGTAGTCGCCACCGAAGCAAGGACGCAGCAAATAATCGCCTTCCATCCAAAATTCTTCAGCATGAACACCAAGTCCCAATTCCACTTACTGGCGACCATGAGTACCGGAGGCGCCGCAAACGGCGTCAGAGTACCTCCGATCGACACATTCACGAATACAAGACCGATCGTCGCGTACTTGAGCTTCAACGAATTCGAATGTTTAAACACCGTCTCGATCAATAAGAGCGCGGTAACCGTCATCGCCGCCGGCTCCGTGATCAGACTTCCGAGCAAAGGGCCCAGGGTCGTAACGGTCACGAAGAACGCGAGCGGGCGCGGAAGCGGAATGAGGCGCGCACAAAGACCTATGAGCGATCTCGCGAACTCAAGAATGGGGCGTGTCGAACACACGGCCATAATAACGAATACGAACGCCGCTTCCGTAAAGTGACGCGAATTAAGGTAATCGCGAGACGTCTCAGGGCTATCGACCAAAGCGAAGTACAGGAGAAAGCCTGCCGCCCACAGGCCGAAGGTCACTTCGACTTCACCCAAGAGATGAAACAAATTCTCCTGGATCGAACCCGAAGGATAGCGATTAGCCAGTTTCTGAAAACGCCCGACCATAAAGGTATGAATGATGGCGAGGACGAAACATATCGTCCCGCCGATTTCAATTGCAGACGGTCCTGCCATATCCTCACCCGCGCGGCTTCACAGATTCAGCATGCGCCGGCAATATGCCGCCATTGCCGAAAGCATCGAAAAATCGTCGATCAGTCCGACGATCGGAATCGCATCATGAATCAAATCAAACGGAAACAGAAGATAGCAAAGAGCCCCATAAGCGATACTCTTCAGTCTCGCCGACGCCGTAGGTCTCGTAATAACTTTCAACGCCGTGCCGATCGAATCATCCCATCCTTGGCCGTAAGTACGGTACGACTCGACCCTTGCCATTTGTGCACAAACATTTTCGCGGCTATCTTCGCTTTGACCCAATTTTTCAAGAGCTTTGAGAACCTCTTCTTCGTTCCAAACCGGCCCCCCGTTCGTAACTGGAAAACCGCAGGCGACCAGACGTGCCTTTTGCGCCATCGCATCCGTCGTGCTGAAAGCCCATTGCGCCGAGCGGGAATCCGGCCTCAAACGGCCATCGACGATCAACTTATAGATCGCCCAACGAGTAGCGTCCGCGTAGAGGGGAGGCAAAATCTCTTCCGGGGGCCGGCGCAACCAGCGCCGGATCGTCATCCCGGAGACATCCATTTGTTCACCCACAGCCTCTGGAGACAGACCTGTTTCTTCAAGCAAGTCTATGACATGGGAAACACGCATTTCTCTTTCCATGTGCCCTCCAAAGTTGGTACGTCTTTAACACGTTCCCGCGCTCTGATTCCAATGAATCACGCGCTGAGGGTACGGAATTTCGATCTTTTCAGCATTGAAGCGGGCGTGCAGAGCCTTTATCAGCTCGTGCCGCACGAATCCCGCGTTCGAATAATTCAAAACACGAACGTTCAAATTAAACTCGATCCCGGAATCCGCGAATTTCGTGAATCGCACGTTGGTTCCATAAGTCCTATCGAGATCCGAAACCCGCCCGGCCACCTCCTCGACGACTTCTAGGGCGATTTTTTCCACACGCTGCAAATCGGCATCGTAGGAAACGGAACATGCAATCGATACAACGCTTCGAGAATCTGGCATGTTGAGGTTTTGCAGCTGGCTTCCCGCGAGCTTCGAGTTGGGGACGATATAAGTTCCATTTCCCGAGGTCCGAATACGAGTGCTTCGCCAGCCGATATCCATAACGCTCCCTTCAACACCGTCAATCTTGACGACATCTCCGAGCCGGATCGGCTTATCAGCCAGCAGATACAATCCTCCGAAAAAGTTGCTCAGCGTATCCTGGAGCGCAAGGGCCACCGCCACCGATCCAACACCGAGCGAAGCCAAAAGTGGCGTAATCGACACGCCGACCGAGTCGAGAACCACCAAGAGACCGACCACGAAAATAATAACCCGCGCGATCGTCGCCAGCGGGGCACGCGAGCTGACGCTAAGACCCGAAAAAATGATTGTGGAGCGAAGAAGGCCCGTGATGATCCGTTCGATCAACCAAACGACGGCTGCGATCATCAAGACCTTCACCGTCATCTGCACGGAAGCCTTGCCACGAAACGCCTCGGGGGCCGCCTGCAGCGCGATCCCGAGAGCGTAAATCACAATAACACCGGTAATGGGCGGCGAAATCGTCTTTAAAAAGAGAATTTCCGTTTCTTCACCTTTCGCGAGCCAATGACGAATGCGAGACCGGAGAATCTTTTGAAGAATAAAACCGACGACGACGACGATTAGAAATATAACAGCCGAGTAGATCCAGTCGTTGATGTGCATGAGTCAAAGCTACGAGCGACGCCTGCTGCAGGTCAATAAAATCCGGTCTCAGGCGGCCTTGTGTAACATGCCGTTCGCTTCCATGAGAGCGAGAACTTCGTCCGCATATTCGGCATGAATTGCAAGGCGGGCTCGTTGCTCGATAGCGGCGATGACTTCAGGAATCGCTGCTTTCCGGGCCGCAATGACAGCCTGGCGACGGACGCGTTCATCGGAATGAAACGCATAGTCAGGCAGCGTCCTGAGAAGCCGCAGGAAACCAAGCTGAGTCTCATAATAAACGGCATCACGTTTGCGGTGATAGTCGGCGATCTCCCCAAGCGCGTAAAGACCGCTCGAGACACGAAGGTCTTCGTCGGATTTCAGCATCTGCCGCAGACGTTTCAAAACAAAAGACGAGATGTCTCTCATGCCCTCGTGCACAAGAGCATTGGCGGCGATCCGGTTGTCCGGGTGGTCGACAAGCTGACGGGCTCGCTTGCTCGCCTCTTCGCTGATAACTGCAATGGCATCCAATGCGTTCGCCACCACCCGGCGATCCGGTACATCCAAGGCGCTGTGAAGAATCTCTTCGGCTTCTTGAGGCGTTTCGCCTTTGGGTAAAAGGTTCTCGGTCAGGCGTACCGCCGACGCCAAGGTCCGCAACTCTTCTTTCTTATGCGATTCGCGCGCGGCCGAAATCATTTCCCTTAACCAAGAGAACAGGCCCGCTTGAACCTCATCGCTTGATCTCGTGACGTTGAACAACCGCAGAATCGCGATTAACTTAGCGACCTTGTCGTTTGGAGCTGTTCTCCAATTTTCACGCAGCCAGTTCAAAACGGTCGCGATATCCGCATCGCTCCGATAGTATTTCAATTCTTCAAGATCCGAAACTTTATCCGCCGCAAGCCACTTGTGAATGCTTTCGTGGCCCGTATAACGGACAAGACGCCTAGTATCGGAGAATCCTTTCAGTTTGACTTCGGCGTAGCTTTCAGACGAAGCGAAACCCTCGATCGCCTCACAATGCCGACCATCGAAGACCGCAACGCAACCATCCTTTTCCGCGACGGTCGAAAGAATCCGCACCGTTTCGATGAGAATGGGTCCCGAAATTCCGTACCCCTCCACGAAGCGACCGAACCGAAGGCTCCCATGCGCGAGCGACGATTTCACCGTAAACGGATACCCGCGCTCGCTCATCGTCATACGGTGGTACTTCATCGCTGCGGCATTAATGTCCCGTATAGCCGAGATCGCGGTCGCCACCGAGTTACCGACCTCTTCATCTTTGAAGTAATAAATGACCTCGTCCCCGATGAACTCGTGAACGTATCCGCCGTAACGGGAGACAATGTGGGTGACATCGAGGAAAAAATCGTTGATCGTCGCAGCAAATTCTTCGACCGAATGAGTGTTGTAAATGGTCGAGAAGTTGTTGATATCGGTACGAACGAGTGTACAGTCGAAAGAATACGGCGGCGTGCGGCCAGATAAAATTTCGGAGCGTAACGACGACAACACCTGCTCCGTCATGACGTCTCTTTCTTTAGCGAGACGTTTCGCGTGATCGTCGTATGCCGCCATGCCACGAGTGAGAAGTTCGGCCTCTTTAGAATTCGCTTTCAAAGTCTTGAAAGAACGAGCTCCTCTTTCAGAAAGCGAGCGGATAGCGCGAACGATGTCGCGTACAAAGAAAATAAAAGCACCAATGCAAACTGCAAGGATGCCGATGATGTATCTCGCCAGGTTCGAAGCCGCCCACTTGAATTCTTCTTGCAAGAACAGTTTCGGATTGAACCTTAATCCCACCACCAGCTTGTGATGCTCGTCCAGCTGGTCAACGGTGTAAAAATAGTTCGTGTATTCGGGATGGGTGACGACCTCGTCATTACCGCGGCTTAGATCGAACTCCACCATCTCCTGTTCAAAAGGGTCCATGCTCGATTCAAGGACCTCACCATCTTTATAAATGACCCAGAAGTTGATATTGGCGGTCCGGCGACGGCTTTCCAGATAATTATGGAGGCGGTCGAGATCTCCAAGCCCTTGATAGATGTACCGTGCCGCCATCACCTCATCGTTAAGGCGGTCCGCGGAGACGCCAAAAGACTCCTTGTAAAAGGAAAGCCAATGTTGGCGCGTAAACCAGAGGTCGTAAACCGAAACGAGTATGAAAATCGTAACACCGAAAAGAACGTAAACGGAGAAGCGCTTCATCGCGAAGCACCCTCCTTCATCAAAACCAAGCGTCCCTTTTCGTGACTATAGACCAACCAATGTTCAGCGATATCCACCGGGCCGTACCGTTTGCCTTCATCGTCAACGACGGCGACTCGGAATTGATCGAGAGACTTCAACACCGACGGCCGCTTAAGTTCGACCTTCATCAGCCTACGGTCGATGTTTTGCATGTATTTCAGGAACGCATTAAGCGCCCGGCGATCGACCTCTTTCGTTTTCTGCGCCGACGGACTGGGCGACGGCGTTGCCCCGGCCGCTCGACCAGCCGACGCTTTCGAAGCAAGACCCGCAACGCCACGGCCTTTGTTAGCCGCACTCGCTGAGGCCGAAGACTCCTCGGAAGCCTTGGCCGTCACACCGGCTTTCGACTCACCCCTCTTCGTGGCGGAGCCCACTTTCGCCTGCTGCTCACCCGAGCCCGCGGACGCCATTTTGATTCCGGATCCGCCTGATACACTCGCCGGTGCTCGATTGAATGCCACGAACGGATCTGGAACCGAGAACGATTTGGCGGTGTTATCCACGACCGAGGTCACTTTATTCGCCTGTTTCGCTTGCGCTTCGGGCACAACGCGGTGGTAAGCCGCTTCAACGTACTTTTTAATTCTTGAATCCGTTTCGGTCTCAATCTTTAAGCTTTCGCTGATTTTCCGAGCTCGTTCACTGGGACCCTCTGAATAGTCGAAAGTGGGCGGTCCCTGACGTTCGCGTACGAAGCTGATGTGTTCGCGCGCCGGCGCCCGCTTATAGGAAGAGTATCCAGACCCACCGGCGCCATCGGCCCCTCTCCGCTGTTTAGAATTTGGCGAGACCGTCTTGTAATCTTCATACAGATTTCCGGCGTTTATCGCCCCGCCCTGCACCATCTCGTCCAGAGGCACCCTACGGCTCTCGTCGAAACCCTGGCGGCCCTGATCATTAAGCACGACACTCTCCAGGGGACGATAGTCTTCCGACGCGTTCACCTGATCCCAATCCAGTTTCAGACGCGCAACCTGACACAGGGCCTTTTTCCTGTCCATGAACCCAACGTTTTCATCGGACACCACCCCAGCTCGCGCCACAGAAGGTCTCCAAAGCCAAGCGAGCCAACGGCGTTCGCCTGCTTCATATCCACTAGCGTACGCCTTACAGACTTCCTGGAGATCTTTAGACTCGATACCTAAGATGACCTGCTTCGCGTACTCTTCGAGATAGGCACAATATTGCCGACGATCCTCGGCTGAGTTGAGTTTGCCGATCATCATCTGAGAGCACTGTTCCCGGCTGAACATCCAGCTCGTCAACGTTTCAAGCTCATTTTTCCATTCTTGATGGCAGGCAGAATTTGGATCCGTGAGCTTCTCCTCAGCATATTCACCCTCATTTCGGCAAGCCTGACTGTCCAGAGCGGCCTTTCTTGCCAACGCGAGATGATACACGAGGTTATCGAATTTCTCCTTAGAGCTCGATCCGTACACGTCTTCGATAATGTCCGAAAGCTGCACCGCAATTTCCGGATCGAGCTGTTTCAGAATGGCATTGGCGTATTTTTGGGCGGTCAGTCTGAGATTGACGTATTCCCTCAAGTCTTGGCACGCCTTCGCGTTGGGGTTTGTCTGCGTACAACAGTCCTCGATCGTGTGAACGACGTCTTCGTCTTGAATGAGGGCATAATGAAGCATTTCGTGGAAGAACGTCATCGCGAAATCTTCTTTCGTTCTATCGAGATAGGCCCCACTATCGCGTCTATTACGTTTGTCCTTTATAAACGTCACGTGAGGAGGTGCACCATCCCAATTTCTGTACTCGCCCCTGATTCCGATCGGATCTGAGCTTACAGCGTCTCTGCATGTTATCTTCCACCGGAATGGGTTCTCACTTTGTATGTAGGTGTGAAGAGCTGCGGAGATTCGGGCCGCATGTGTATCTAATTGGTATTTACGCAAGCAAGCTAGATATTTCGGCTGCGTCGTCTCGTTAACCACCTTTTCCATGTAGCGAGGCGCCGAAATGCTGGTCGCATCCCTGAAGTCGGGGTCGGAATTGAAGACCTCGAAGATCGCGGCAAGCATGGGGTTATTGGGATCCGCCTTGGTCCCCATCCACTCCGGCGTTTTGCAGGAATTGTCGACGATGTCGGTGAAAATCTTCTCGATAATTTGGTCCTTTGTCGCCGGCGAACTATTGGCGAGTAGAATATTGATCTCCGCCGCCTCCCGTTGAAGCCTTGATTCAGCCTGGCGACACCCGACTACGATGTCTTCCGGAGCTTTCCCAAGGAGATGAAGAGTTTTCGGGCCCCTGCTTCGCCAGACAAGATGATAGCGTCCGTCGTTCTTTCGAACGAAGTTCAAATAGACGACACTGTCGCCCGCGACATACTCAACGTCCATTCGCATGAAGTGGCCGTTTCGCGGATCGTGATAAATAACACGTCTTTCGGGCGTGTGCGATTCCCATGAGTCCCAGGTTCCGTCGCCGTCTTGGTCGAAGGCGAGCTGAATCCGGTTGTTTGAGAACACCATCTGCTCGGTGACAACCCCGCGGCTGTTCCGTCTTTGCGCCAAATGGAAGAGTTCTCCGTTGACGGAGAAGTACTTCTTTTCGATTTTCGCCCCGCTCTTTTTAGGCGTCGGCCGTGCGGCCGAACCAAATTGAGGCACAGCCACCGCAAGAGCCAGAATCAGGAGACGAATAGACGTTTTATTTGCACGCATAAAACTCCAGTCCACGACTCCTATGCCGTTCGGTAGAGACCAATTTCGTATCGGCAAAATGAGACAAAAGCTGAGGGAAACCGCTGAAAAGATTGGACTCTTGTCCGTCTCAGCATGAAACAGCCGTGAGAAAGGAGCCGGACTGGAAAGCCTAAATCATCGATTTTCTTAAATTTTAGCCTTGAGGTGATCGAAAAGGACGCGGCATTAAGCCGCGCCCCATAAACTTATTTCGTTCAGACCTGGATGACCATTTGGTCAATGGCCCCGAAAATGCTTTGGCCGGAGGCATCCTTCATCTCAATACGGATCCGGTCGCCGACCTTCATAAACGGCGTCTCGGGCTTCCCTTTTTCGATCTGCTCGATCATGCGTCTTTCGACGATGCAGCTCGACCCGCGCGACGGATCTTCGTTGGAGACCGTTCCGCTACCGATGATCGTGCCCGGACCGAGATTGCGCGTGCGGGCCGCGTGCGCGATCAATTGGCCGAAGTGGAAGTGCATCTCGCCGG
>CALBDW010000048.1 GCA_937927435.1 uncultured Bdellovibrionales bacterium | reverse complement strand
CGCCAGCTGCTTGATTTGGTCGACCCGCCCGGGCAATGAGCTGCCGATCTTTATCACGGTTCAGAACAACCGTTGGGGTATTTCTACCGCTTATGAAGGTCAGCACGGCGAGAAGTACATCGCTGATCGCGGGAAGGCGTTCGGCATGCGCACGACGGTCGTCAACGGGAACGATCCGATCGAGACCTATCTCGCGATTCAATCGGAAATGGACTATATCCGGAAGACCGGTCGTCCGGTTCTGGCCGAATTTTATGTCTCGCGTCTTTATGGGCACTCGTCGGCCAGCGGCGCGAACCGCGAGCCGGGGGAGTGCCCGATCGAACTCTTTGAAAGGAAACTCGTCGACCAGAAATACATTACGACCTCTGAAGTGAAAGAGATCTGGAAGAAGTACGACGAGGAGTCGAAAGCAGCGGCGGATCAGGTTCGGCAGGAGCCTGTGCCGACTCGTGAGAGCATTTGGGATCACATCTATGTCGGCGGCGAAAATGCCGATTGGAGGAAGTTCTAATGGCCAATATGGCGCAAGCAATCCGCATGGCTTTGCACGTTGGTGAGACCCGGCTGGGTGTCACGGATATTTTCGGGCAAGACGTCGGCGCCCCGTTGGGAGGAGTCTTCACGGCGACTCAAGGCCTTAAGACCGCGTGGAATACGCCGCTCGACGAACGGGGAATTATCGGCACGGCGATCGGCCTCGGTTTGGCGGGACAGCGCTGTGTCGCGGAGATTCAGTTCGCCGACTATATCTTCAACACGATGGATTTGTTGAAGATGGCCGGCAACACTTATTGGTGTTCGAACGGCCAGTATCCTCTCCCCATTGTGGTGATGACCCCGGTCGGAGCTGGTATCCGCGGTTCGATTTACCACAGCCATAGCTTCGACGCTTGGGCTTCGCGCCTTCCGGGTTGGAAGATCGTGATGCCGGCGACACCGCTGGACGCGTACGGTCTCATGCTCTCCGCGATTCAGGATCCGAACCCGGTTCTCTACTTGAACCCGAAAGCGCTGATGCGGGTTAGGGGAGAGGAACTCATCCCGGGCGAGCCTGCCGATGAAAAAGAATTGAAGGCTATGATCGACCAGCCGGTCGACGAGCGGAAAGCGACGTGGAAGCCACGTTGGCCGGAACTTGAGTTGTACGAAGTTCCGATCGGTAAAGGAAAGATTACGCGCGAAGGAGACCGGGCGACCTTGGTTTCCTACGGCCGTATGCTTCACCTCTGCAACAAAGTGGCCGATATCCTGCGCGAAGAGGGGATTTACATCGAAGTCATCGACTTGCGGTCGATTTATCCTTATGACTGGCAAATGATTAAGGCGTCGGTGCAGAAAACCGGTCGCGTCCTCTTTGTCAACGAAGACACCGAAGTCACGAACTTCGGGGAGCACTTGGCGTATCGTGTGACCCAAGAACTCTTCTACGAAGTCATGGCGCGTCCGCGCGTTCTGGCCGGTAAGCACGTGCCGGGGATCGGTTTGCATCCGAATCTCGAAGACGCGACCGTGCCGCAACTGGAAGATGTTTTGCGCGAAACTCGAGAGTTGCTTGCAGAAGTTCCCTGATGGCCACGAAGAAACCGTTCGATAAGTACTGGTATTACCGGCGCGCCGTGCAGTCGCCGGAAGCCGATGTCGAGTTTTTCCGCGATACGTACAAGTCGATCCGGAAAAAGCTCCCGACCACACTGCGAGAGGACTTTTGCGGGACCTTTAGTCTTTGTTGTGAATGGGTGAAGCTGGGGCCCCGCTACCAAGCTGTGGGAGTCGATCTCGACTTGGAGCCGATTCAATACGGACAAATGCATTATTTGCCGCAGCTATCGAAGTCGCAGCGCGAGCGCGTTCAGATCCTTCAAGAAAATGTTTTAACGCCCGGCCTTCCGAAAGCCGATATCATCTGCGCGATGAATTTCTCGCACTTTATTTTCAAAGAACGCGAGCAGATGAAAGCGTATTTTAGGAATTGCTATCAAACGTTGAACGATGACGGGATTTTGATCGCGGACGCATTCGGCGGTCCGCTCTGTCAAACCGCCAATGTCGAAAAAACTAAGCATAAGGGATTCACATATTATTGGGATCAAGAGTACTTCGATCCCGTCACGAACTTCGCGAAGTTTCATATCCACTTCAAAGTCGACGGC
Source organism: uncultured Bdellovibrionales bacterium (assembly GCA_937927435.1). GTDB lineage: Bacteria > Bdellovibrionota > Bdellovibrionia > Bdellovibrionales > JAMPXM01 > CALBDW01. The sequence continues at coordinate 17,446 of CALBDW010000048.1, read as the reverse complement.
GAGAAAAGACGGGACAAAGTCTTCTCCTACGACTGGCGCATGTGGTCCCTTCCCGAATTGCGCGAAATGATGCGGGAGACGGGATTTCGCAAGGCGACGGTTTACTGGGAAGGCTCCACCAAGTCCGGTGAAGGTAACGGCGTTTTCACACCCGTCGAAACAGGTGAAGAGTGCCAAGCGTGGATCGCCTATGTCATCGGCGAAAAATAAGAGGCCTTAGCCTTCTCCGGCCGCTTTCAGTTCCGCCATCGTGAAGAGCGCCTTCATGATCAATCCGGCTTCTTGAAGCTTCTCGGTTTGGCCTTCGCTTCGGTCGATCACGCAGAGTACGTTTTCGATGATAGCGCCTTCTTTGCGCAGGTCTTCGCAGCTGATCACGACTTGGCCGCCGGTGGTGATGACGTCTTCGATGAGCGTAATTCGTTTGCCTTTCACGCTGGGGCCTTCAGCGAATTTGCAGGTCCCGTATTCTTTGGCCGTTTTGCGAACGAAGACCACGGGAATTCCGGTTTCAAGGGAAAGAGCTGTTGCGATGGGGATTCCTCCCATCTCGAGGGCGCCGAGATAGTCGGTGTTTTTCGGAATGAAGCCGGTCATCTGCTTCGCGATCTCACTGAGAAGCCGAGGGTTGCTCTCGAATTGATATTTATCGAAGTACTCGTTCGACGTTTTGCCCGAACGAAGCAGGAATGTGCCTGTCAGGTGAGAGCATTGGTAAATCTTGCGTGCCAGTTCCGACTTCGTCATGGCGATCGCTCCTTGTGCGTTACCTAAAACATTGGCATGCCCACGGGGTTCCGACAAGACTTCAGCTCACTTCGCCCGAGAGCCAGTTGAGATAGCCTTCGGCCCCCTGTTCAATGGGCAGACTCAGTACGCAGGGCGCCTCGTAAGAATGGAGTTCTTGAACGGCTTCAATCGTTTTCGCGACAAGCTGTTTTTCCGTCTTCAGTATCAAAACCACCTCGGAGGATTCTTCGATCTGGCCTTTCCAGCGGTAAACGGCTTCCATCTTCGGCAAGATGTTCGCGCAAGCGACGAGTCGGCGCTGAACGAGTTCGCGAGCGATCTTGCGGGCTTCGTCCGTGTCTTTGGTCGTCACGTAGAGGAGGCGCAAGCTCGTCACAGGTGCTCCCTTATTTCCTGCGGCCGTTTTCCACGTCGAGGAAGACTCGACTTCCGACCGAGCGACGTTGGCCTTGGTATTTACCGCGGTAAGGATTTTCTGCCGCCTGGTCCATCTTACAGAAGACGAGTTGGCAGATTCTCCGGCCCGCGTGGAGTTTAATGGGAAGCGAATTGGCGTTGTAGAGCTCGAGCGTGATGTTGCCTTCGAAACCGGGGTCTACCCATCCGGCATTTTGGATAAAAAGCCCGAGACGGCCGATCGAGCTGCGGCCCTCGACGAAGGCCGTGAGGTCGTTCGGAAGCTTGAACCATTCCATCGTCGTGGCGAGCAGGAACGAATGTGGTGGAAGAGTGATCTCGTCTCCCTCGTATTCGCGGTATTTGACCTCCGAGTCGAGGTCAATCGTCTGCATGTTAAAGTCCTCGACGATGAGGAAGTGGTTTCCGAGCCGGCAATCGACGGAAGCAGGCTGGATACTTTCGTCGGTAAGGGGCTCGACGATCAGCTCCTTGCTGGCGATCATCTGTCTTAAAGTCCGGTCCGAAAGAATCATTTCCTGCCCCCTGTTTTCAATGAAACTAGTGCTTTGTATGGCAAGAATTCCCTGCCGTGGCAAGTCTCGGATGGCTGGAATAAAACGCTTAAGTATTTGATTTCCTTGGCCGAGAAGAATCGGTGAACGGCGTTTTTGTCCTCGGAGGAAGCATGCGTGACAGGTTCCGGAAAGCGGGGCTTTTATTGGGCGTTTTCGCGCCGCTTATGGTCGCGATGGGCGCGGAAACGGCGGGCGCCGAAGCTCTCATGTGCCGTGTTCCACAAGCATCCGCAAGCCGCAGCCCCAGTTCCGATACGGTCCCTGGGACGCCGGCGATCAAGATCATTCAGCTCGATCCGGATTTCCCGATTAAAGAGCTCGAGCTTGAAGGCTACGAGACGGTTTCCTTTGATCAGTTTACGGAGCTTGATCCTTGGGCGGCACCGGATCCAGTCTTGCGTGACCAGATTTTCCATGCGGCCGGTTTGAACAGGCATCTGAAGGGCTGGGACCATTTCAAGCGCGATCTTCTATTCCTGCGGGCCCAAGAGCAAAGCGTGGAAACACTCGCGAGAAAGTATCCCGAGATTCCCCAAAAGGTTTTGAAGACGCTTGTGCGTGTCATTGAAGACGAAAAGAAAAAGCGGGGGCAGAAATGAGAGGTTCGTTTTTGTTCCCTTTGATTTTGTTGGCGGCGGCCGTATCGCGGGCCGACATCCTCTTTATCGACATCAATAACGCGCAAGAGGAGGTCGCGGCCGCGCAAGAGGCGGCCCGCCAGCGGGGAGAAAAACTGATCGTCATCCCGAAGCTGCGTGCGGATGTACAAGAGAGGTTGACGAAGGCCGAGAATGAAGTGGCGAGCGCGAAGAGAAGAGAAAGAAGCGCTTGCGCGAACTCGTCGAGCTCGGAATGTCAAGAAGCGAAGAAGGCTGTGAGCACGGCGAACGCGCGGTTAAAGGAAATCGAAAGATCGCTGCCGCAATTAAATGCGAAAAACTTAAAAGCCGTACTTTCATCTCTGTCAAAGCAGGGGACTCGTTTTTCTTCGATCATCATTTCGGGCCATGACGGCAACCGCCTCTTTTACGGTCTTTTGGGCGAATTGAACGAGCGGGAGATCGAGGAGGCTTTCAGCGCGAATCCGAAACTTTGTGAGAATGCTCAGTCGTTGTATCTCTGGGGTTGTTACACCGCAACGACCGACGATTTTATCCGTGGCTGGAAGTCGGGTTGTCCGAATATCTCGATGATAGCGGGATACTATGGCCAGTCGCCGTTGAGCTCGCGGCCCGAAAGCGGACGACACTTAAAGCAACTCATGTTGAAGGAGCCGGAGCTTTTACAAACCAGGGACAAGCAGAAGCTCCAGGCTATTTTCAACTCGCTTCAAGACGCAAATAACTTGAAGTCAGCGATCTGTCTCGACAGAGAGATGATCGTGTCGAGAAAGGGTGCGCGGACGGTGAAAGACGAGGTCGCCGCCTGCTTCAACCTTGACGACAAAGAGAAGCAAAAGCACTTCGAGACGTTCAAGTGCTATCGAGAGGCTCGCGAAGGATGTGAAGCCGTGCCAGCGGATTTGAACAGCGGTCCTTTGCGCCGGGTTTATGACTTTTTCCAAGAAACGTCCCACTGTGCAAGGGCGTTTGACGAGTACAATAAGCGATTCCCAGACAGCCCGTTGGAGTGGCCGATCACGCCTTACGCCGTCCGTCGGGTGCTTTTCGATAAGAACGTCCGGACGAACTTCGAAAAACTCCATAAAACGGAGCTGGAAGACCTGAACCGTCTCCTCGACGAGTTGGGCGTGGAACCGGGGCTTCGCGTGAGAAACATGTCGAAGATGAACCGGAAGCAGCACCTTGATATGTTAAGGGGGTTGCAGCGCGCCTTCCGGGAGCGGGAACGAGGGGCGCGTGACGCCTATGGGAATTGGGTCGACGACCGCGTTTTGGCTTTGGGCTATTACATTAACGAGCTCGTCAAGCTCGAAAGGGGCGAATGTATTCCACTCTCGTGGGTTGAAGAAGGCGAGAACTTAACGGAATCCCGCTGCCACATCAAGGCGGGCCTGCAGCAGGCTCGCGAGAAAGCCCGTATGGTGGTCGAAGGGCAATAAAAAAACGGCGGCTTTGGAAGCCGCCGTTTTTGTTTCCGTGCGCTGACTTTCAGGCTTACTTGTTCTCAGCCGCGCGCTTCTCAAGATACTTCTTATGAAGTTCGTCTTGAATGTTGCGCGGGACCGGAGCGTAACGGGAGAACTCCATCGTGAATTCGCCTTTACCTTGGGTCGCCGAGCGCAAGTCGGTCGCGTAACCGAACATTTCGGTCATCGGAACTTCCGCCGTGACGGTCACGTTACCTTCGAGCGTCGTCGTACCTTGGATAATTCCGCGGCGCTGGTTGATCTGACCCATGATGTTGCCTTGGAATTCTTCCGGAGCTACGACTTCGAGCTTCATCATCGGCTCAAGCGCAACTGGTTGAGCTTTCATATAAGCCTCGCGGAACGCCGCCATCGCCGCGATCTTAAACGCAAGATACGACGAGTCGACGTCGTGGTAAGCACCGTCGTTCAGGTTCACTTTCACGCCGACAACCGGGAAGCCAATAAGCGAACCTTTGAGCATTTGCTCGCGGAAGCCCTCGTCGACTGCCGGGATGTATTCTTTCGGAATACGACCACCGACGATGTTGTCGACGAATTCGTAAGCCTTCGGATCTTTTCCTTCTTCGATCGGAAGGGGTTCGATCGTACCGACGACTTTCGCGTACTGACCGGCACCACCAGTTTGTTTTTTGTGCGTGTAATCGAACGCGGCCTGCGCCGTGATCGTTTCGCGGTAAGCGACCTGCGGTTTACCGGCGACCACTTCGCAGTTGAACTCACGCTTCATACGCTCGATGTAGATTTCGAGGTGAAGCTCACCCATACCCGAAATGATCGTTTCGCCCGATTCTTCGTCACGATGCACGCGGAAGGTCGGGTCTTCTTTCCGGAATTTCTGCAGAGCCTTCGAGAAGTTCGCGGATGCGTCTTTCGATTTCGGAGCGACCGCAAGCGAGATAACCGGTTCCGGAACGTGGATCGACGTCATCGTCAGATCGAGAGTTCCGTCCGTGAAGGTATCACCGGAGTAGCAGTCCACGCCGAAGATCGCGACGATGTCACCGGCATATGCGACTTCGATGTCCTCCATCTCGTCGGCATGCATTTTCACAAGGCGAGGAACTTTCACCTTTTTGCCGTCGCGAGCGTTGTAAATGAAGTCACCTTTTTTGACCGTACCTTGATAGATACGCATGTAGGTCAGCTGACCGTAGCGACCGTCTTCAAGCTTGAACGCATACATGATGAGCGGTTTGTTCGGATCGCATTCGACTTTGATCGGCGCCTCGTTGTTGTTCTTGTCGAGGGCGAAGTTTTCGCGCTCCGGCGGGCAAGGGAGGTAGTCCGTCACTGCGTCGAGAAGCTTTTGGACGCCCTTTTTCTTGTAAGCCGAACCGCAGAACACGGGAACAAGGTCGCGGGCGATCGTGGCTTTACGGATCGCGGCTTTGAGTTCTGCTTCGGTCGGTTCTTCTTCCATCAAGAATTTCTCGGCGATGCCTTCATCGAAGTCGGCGACTTTGCCGATGAGCTCGGTGCGATATTCTTTCGCCTGATCGAGCAAGTCGGCCGGGATTTCCTTCTCGGTCACGATTTCGCCGTTTTCGCCGCTGAAGGTGTAAGCCTTCATTTTGACGAGGTCGACGACGCCTTCGTGTTTGTCTTCAAGGCCGATCGGGATTTGCATGAGAACCGCGTTCAGGCGCAGTTTCTCACGAACCATTTCGAGAACACGGAAGGGGTTCGCACCCGAACGGTCGAGTTTGTTGATGAAGGCCAAGCGCGGAACATTGTAGCGCTTCATTTGGCGGTCGACCGTGATCGACTGCGACTGCACGCCGGCGACGCCGCAGAGAACGAGGATGGCACCGTCAAGAACGCGCAAGCTGCGTTCCACCTCGACCGTGAAGTCCACGTGCCCGGGAGTGTCGATGATGTTGATCTGTGTGTCACCCCAGAAGACGTTCGTAGCGGCCGATTGGATCGTGATACCCTTCTCGCGTTCGAGATCCATCGAGTCCATCTTGGCGCCGACGCCGTCTTTTCCGCGGACGTCATGAATTTCGTGAATCCGTCCTGTGTAGTAGAGAATCCGCTCCGTCAGGGTTGTTTTTCCCGAGTCAATGTGGGCGGATATACCGATATTTCGAACATTTTCGAGGACCCATTGTCTCTGCTGAGCCATAGTCTTCAGTATCTCCTGTTACATAAAATGAGACGAAGAAAGGCGAAGCGAACCGGTCGAATCGACCGGCGATGGCGCGGCGCTTTCTAAACTTAACGGCGACGTTTTAACATGATGAGACGCCGACTGCAATGAAAGCCATAAGAGTTTCACACCGGAAAGGTAAGAAAGTTAGAATTTGGGCATGTCGTTCAACGGGGTGGGCACCGAAGCCCATATAAAGGAAGTCCTCCACTCGGTTTTCGGCTTTCAGAGCTTCCGTGGTGACCAAGAGGCCGTCATTAAAACGGTTCTTTCCGGGGAGAATGCCCTTCTTTTGATGCCGACTGGGATGGGAAAAAGCCTGTGCTTTCAGGTGCCAGCCCGGATTTTCGCGGAGTCCGGAGCTGGAATGACCCTCGTGGTCTCCCCCTTAATTGCGCTTATGAAAGATCAGGTTGATGCTGCGCATAAAAAGAGTCTGCGGGCGAGTTTTATCAATTCGTCGTTGAGAGCCGAGGAACGGGAGGCCCGGTACCGCCGGTTGGCGAAGGGTGAGTATGAGCTTCTTTACGTCACGCCTGAGCGGTTTCGGATTCCGGCATTTCGAGACGCTCTTTCGAAAAATCGGGTCGCACTTTTTGCGGTTGATGAAGCCCACTGTATTTCGACCTGGGGCCACGATTTCCGTCCGGATTACTCTCGTTTAGGGGATTATCGAAGAGATTTGGGCAATCCGGTCACTCTCGCGGTGACGGCCACGGCGACTCCCGACGTGCAAAAGGATATCCTCCGCCGCCTTTATCTCTCCGAGGGCGATACGCGGGTTTTCAATCACGGTATACGCCGAGTGAACCTGGCGATGGAAGCGATCGACGTGCACGGGTTGGATCAAAAGATCCAGGCTTTTGTGGCTTTAAGGCACCAGTACCCGGGGCCGATGATCGTTTATTTTTCGCTCATCCAGACGCTCACTCAGTTCGCCTACGAAATCCGTCGGTTGGGTTTTGCACCTTTGACATACCACGGGCAAATGAGCGACCGGGACCGTAAACGTTCTCAAGAGGCGTTCATCGAGGGCCGAGGTGATTTAATGTTGGCCACACCTGCGTTCGGTCTCGGGATCGATAAAGACGACGTCCGATTCGTTTTGCATGCGGAGGTTCCCGGTTCGCTTGAGGCTTATTACCAGGAAATCGGCCGGGCTGGACGCGATGGAAAAGAAGCCCATTGCACGCTTCTGTTTGATGACGACGACGTCTCGATTCAAAGCGATTTTATTGAGTGGGCGAACCCCGATCCCGGTTTTATTCAGGCCGTGTACAATCTCATCGAGCGCAATCCCATGCGCGCCCGCCAGGAGGGTTTCGACTATCTTCGGTCGCAGATGAACTTCTACAACCGTCGCGATTTCCGCGTGGAAACGGCGGTGAACCTTCTGGAGCGCTGGGGCGCCATTGAGGGAAGAGAACCCCGGGAGTGGACAGCGATCGCGTCGCCGCCCGAGGAATATCTTTCGATCGACGATCATAAGGCGCGGATTAAGTCGCAAAGGCAAAAGCTCTACCGGATGGTGGAATTCGCGAAGCTCACGCCGGCAGCGGATTCGGACAAGTGCCGCATGAAGATTGTCGCCGAGTATTTCGGCTTCCGGGAAGAGGAACGTTGTCACCATTGCGATCTTTGCTTGGCGGCGGGGGTGCAAGATGCCGGAACCAAATGAACGTTCGCGGTTCCCGGATCCCTGTTCCGCCTCGCCCGACGGGCTTCTTTGCTATGGCGGTGATCTCGAACCGAACACCTTGCTCGACGCTTATTCGCACGGGATTTTTCCCTGGCCCCGGGAAGGGATGCCGATCCTTTGGTTTTCACCCCCTGTTCGGGGCGTGCTTGATTTTCAGGATGTCCATTGGCCGCGGCGCTTTTTGCGTGAACTCAAAAAGGATACATTCGAGGTCACGTTTAACCGGGCCTTCGCGAGCGTGATCGAGGGCTGTGCTTCAGCGCCCCGCCGGCACGAAGCAGGCACATGGATTCTTCCGGAGATGAAGACGGCCTACATCCGTCTGCATGAGTTGGGTTACGCCCACAGTGTCGAGTGTTGGACGAAAAGCCCCGTAGGGCGGGAACTCGCGGGTGGGCTTTACGGTGTTTACATCGCCGGCGTTTTCAGCGCGGAAAGCATGTTTTATCGGGTCAGTAACGCCAGCAAGCGTTGCCTGTATGCTTTGATTGAGGAACTTAAGAAGTCCGGGCTAACATGGATGGATATTCAGATGGTGACCCCGATTTCGGAGTCCATCGGCGGAAAATACATACGGCGCGAGGAATTTTTGGCCCGTTTGGAGAAGGCGCGCGCGAATCCTCGCAAACTGACGTTCACGAAACAAACTGGCTCACTATCGTGGGGATGACCGGAAAAGGTCGAAAAACAACCGTCAATACAAGAATTTAGGAGCATCACCATTAAAGTGAGCCAGTTTGTTCACGAAATAAAGGAGGAAGGATGGCTCTGAAAATCGCGGCCGACCGGGTCGTGACGATCACATATCGAATTACCGATACGGAAGGGCGCGTCCTCGACGAGTGTACGCCAGCTCAACCGTACGAGTACATTCACGGCCGCGGGCAGATCGTCGCTCCGGTGGAAAGACTCCTCGAAGGGAAGACCGTCGGGTTCACGGGCGAGGTGAGCGTTTCGCCGCACGATGCTTATGGCGATTATGATCCGTCGCTTGTGGCGGAATTGCCGAGGGCGCATTTTCCTCGCGAAATCGATCTTCAAATAGGTATGAAATTCAATACGGTCGGGCCCGACGGCCGAGCGTTGACGGTGAGGGTGACCGCAATCGAAGGAGATATGGTGACCATCGATGGGAATCATCCGCTCGCCGGCATCAATCTGATTTTTGAACTCAGGGTGCTCGATGTGCGGGAAGCGACTTCGGACGAACTCGATAGCGGGCGGGTCGCGGAGATCATCGTCAAAAAACCGGGCGGATATTCGGGCCCCGGTTCCGGAATGCTTCACTGATTATTATTTGAAAAGCTCGCGGAAAGGCGAAAGCCAGAAGGAGGGCGGAATCGCCATGAGCGTGAGCAGAATGATGAGGACCGCGCCCATAAACCAAAACATGTATAATTCTTGAAGGGCTTTCGGGCTCGCCGAGATGAGACCCGAGCGTTCCTGGTCTGAATTCTTTTTGACGCAGTTTTGGATCGCTTTTGTGAAGGGCGCGGGCAGTTGCCGGAATTTTAGCCCGACGACAGTGTAATCGTGATGGCCGAAATCTGGGCTCCAGTCGCTCCGCCGTTCGATGCGCACGACGGTCGCGAACCATGCGACTTTTTTGCTCCCGGGCACGGAAAATTCGATTTTCAGAGTTTCGCCAACTTCCGGCGCTTGATCCGAATCTACGATGATCGACAGACCGGAGGTCGACAGATCGCGAATGCGCGCTTTCAGCGCGGTTCCGCGCGTCTCCATCGCAGCGTAACGCATGAGGCTTTCATCTTCCGGACGGAAGACGTAACGAGGGGCACGGGGGTAGTATCGCGCGGCTGAACCCATGCCTATCTCTTCGGTCGCCCAGGGTCTCAACTTGAGGCGAAGTGATCAAATCCCGAGTTGGAGAGGGGGTGACGTTGGTCTTGGTCGTCGGCGATAGCGATGCCGTCCTCCTTTGGTACGGCTCTCCCGATGATCGTAAAGCCTGCGGGCGGCGATTGGGGATCGGGAACAAGGCTGGAGTCCAGGGTGGCCAAGAGCTCGTAGTCTTCTCCGCCGGAAAGACACCAAGCGAGAGCGTCTCGGTTGTCACGTTGGGCGAGATCCAAAGCTTCTGGGTGAAAAGGAAGGCGCTTTTGTTCAATAACGAATCCGACACCGGAATGATCCGCCAGGTGGTGAATCTCACTTGAAAGCCCGTCACTGATGTCGGTGAGGCTCGTGCAGAGACCTGGTTGTGCGTTCAAAACGGCGAGCAGGTCGAAACGCGGCTGTGGGCGAAGATGGGCTCGAATAAGTTCGGGCGCCACCTGTTCGCGGGGACGGGTTTTCAAAGCATAAAAACCAGCGGCGGATGCACCCGGGTTTCCTGAAACGGCCAGCCAGTCACCGGGGCGCGCGCCTGATCGGGCGACGGGATGATTGCTTTCGCCGATGCATGCGATATCGATGAAAATTCCTTTTTGCGAACGGACAAGGTCGCCTCCGACGATCTCGCAGTCGTGTGTCCGCGCAAGTTCCGAAGCTGCACGATAAAAACCGTCGACGAACGACTGCGGATGATCGGATGTCAGCGCTAAGGAGATGACGAGATACAACGGGCGACCGTTCATCGCGGCGATGTCACTGAGCGCGGCGGCGACGGCTTTGTGACCGACGTCTTCGGGAGTGGCGAAATTCAGGTCGAAATGGACTCCCTCCACCATGGCGTCGCTCGAGAAAAGAAGCCGCTTTTGAGTCGGAGGAGCGAGGGAGGCGGCGTCGTCGCCGATACCGATATGGACCCGTTCACCGGTGTTTTTCACGTGATTTTTGATGATGTCGATGAGGATGGACTCCATGCAAAAAAGAGTTTTTGAGAAATTCTTTTGAAAAGCAATCAGGCGTTGCAGCGATGAATTGACTTCCTGCGCGTGGGGTTTAAATTCCTCGCCATGGCAAGTGAATGGGAGCTTTTAGGGCTGACAGAGAATCCTTTTGATAACTTCTTAAAATGGCTGGGCGAGGCCGAAATGGCGGGCGTCGTGGAGCCAACGGCGATGACGCTGGCCACGGTCGACGCTCAGGGGCGTCCCCATGCGCGTGTTGTTTTGTACAAGGGATTTTCGCAGCGGGCGGACGGTCAAAAGGGCTTCAAGCTTTTCACCAATTATGACAGTCCGAAAGCATCCGACTTGCAGCAAAACGGGTATGCCGCTTTGGTTTTCTTCTGGGCGCCGTTGGGGCGACAGATTCGCGTGGAGGGACGGGTCGAGAGGCTGCCGGAAGACGAGTCTGACGCTTACTTCGCCAGCCGTCCACGCGGAAGTCAGATTGGGGCGTGGGCCTCTCCGCAAAGCAAAGAGCTCAAGAACCGCGAAGAACTGCTTGAGCGCGTGCGTTTTTATGAAGAGAAATTCTCGGGTAAAAAAGAAGTTCCCCGCCCGCCGAATTGGGGAGGATGGCGCTTGATGCCGGAGCGATTCGAGTTTTGGCAGGCGGGTGAGTCTCGTTTGCACGACCGCTTCCGCTTTGAAAGCATCGACGGTCGCACTTGGAAGATCTGTCGTCTGGCTCCGTGATCAGCCTGGAGGCCACTGAAGGACGCGTCCGCCGAGAATATGGATGTGGATGTGCGGAACGGTTTGTCCAGCGTCGGCATTCGTGTTCACGACGAGGCGATAACCGGATTCTGCGACACCGAGTTGCTTGGCGATCTCCGGAACTTTGAGCAAAAGATGTCCAAGAAGGTCACGGTCTTCAACTTTCACGTCGTTCATCGACGGGATTTCCTTTTTCGGAACTAGGAGGAGATGAACCGGGGCTTGAGGATTGATGTCTTGAATCGCCGCGCAAAGGTCGTCTTGATAGACGATCTTGCCGGGAATTTCGCCGTTGATAATTTTCGTAAAAATCGTCATCTGTTACTCCTTCTGCCCGTTTGGCCACAATAAACATGATCCGTTACCCGAGGAGAGGTCAAGCATCCGATTGGACGGATTCCCCTTGGCTTGAACAGCTCTTCTAGTGCATCCTGGCCGAATGGAAACGAAGTTTATGAAGAGAGCCATCGAACTCTCGCGAATTCACATGCATAATGGCGAAGGCGGTCCTTTCGGCGCTGTCATCGTGAAAGACGGACAAATCATCGGCGAGGGTTGGAACCAAGTCACATCAACGAATGATCCGACAGCCCACGCGGAAGTTGTCGCGATTCGCAACGCTTGCCGGGAGCTAAAGACTTTCGATTTATCGGGCGCGGAGCTTTACACGTCGTGCGAACCGTGCCCCATGTGTCTTGCCGCCACATACTGGGCGCGGATTTCCCGTATCTATTTCGGAAACACCCGGGAAGACGCGGCCCGCATCGAATTTGATGACGATTTTATTTACACCGAAATCCCTAAAAAGCGCGAGGAGCGGAAGATCCCGATGCAGCAAATGATGCGGGAGGAAGCTCTCGAAGTTTTCAAAGAGTGGGAATCCAAGACCGATAAGGTCCAGTATTGAGGGCTTTTAAAAAGGGGCCCTTTTTGGTTCTTCCGGCTCAGGAAGAGCCGAATTTGGGCGCCCAGACGAGTATCTAAGCCAATATAAAGGCCTTTCAGGAATACCCCGGCCGAGCATGGGGTTTGCTTCGAGGGATGCCGATTTCCTGAAAGTCGGCATTTTTACCCCCTCCCGGAGGCCTTATGGCGGCGATGAAATCGGGTTTGATTGCGTCTCTTCTTTTGCTTGCGAGCAATGCCTACGCGAATTCGTCGGCGATCAAGGTCGATGAAGAAATGAAAAAAAGGCCTGAAGTTCAGGCTCTGATCCAGGAATACAAAAAGATCGTCTCCTCGAAACCAAACCCTTGCGCGGATCCCAAATATTTCGGAATCACCACGATCCGGGTCGATGGGGAAAAGCGCGCCCGCTATTACGTCGATGGCAAAGGTATCGCTTGCATACCTTCGCGCATGCGCCCCAACGAGCCGTGGCGGGTCACACGCGGCAGCTGGACTCCCGACTTGCATCGCGAATACCGTGCCTTCGTGAATGCGATCGGCACGGCGGTCGAATCGGGCCGGTGCTCGACCGTCGACTCATGCATGATCAGTTCGGCGAACTTCTTGAGAACGAAAACCGATATGGAGGCCTTCCACTATTCGGATTGTGCCGACTTCCCGTATTACCTGCGAGCTTATTTCTCGTTCCGTAAAGGGCTTCCGTTTACGTACGCATCGCAAATGCGCCCGCGGCCGTTGACGGAGGAAGATCAGCGCCGGGTCAATGCTCGTGAAGCCAGAGCGCGCGAACTCGAAGACAAGCAGAAGCGGGGTGTGCAGCTCACTAAAGCTGAAGAGCAAGAACTCAAGAGCTTGTTAAAGTCGCGGGAGAATCGCAACGATCCCCGTTACACGACGAACGGTAACTGGGTCGCGAAACGAAATTGGGTTCTCCCGGGAAGAAATCTGTCCTTCTACAGCTGGGCCGCGCAATTCCCGAACGTCATTTCGACCGCCACGATGCGGGTGGCGTGGAACATGGGGCAAAGCCTACGGCTAAAGAACGGGGAAGTGCTCTATGAAGGTGAGCCGGACTTCTATTCGGCGGCGTTAACCATCGGGGGCATCACGCCTGGAACCGTCGTTTACAAACATGACGGACATATCGCCGTCGTCTACCGTATCGACTATGAGAAGGGCGAGATCTACTACATGGATGCTCATCCTGATAACTCGCTCACTTGGGGTGTTATCGATGAAACGTGGACGAAGGGCATGAGTGGTCGTCCGACGTGGGGCGGTGGCTTCAAGAACTTCCGTCCGACGATCATCGAGAAAGATCCGTGGGGAGGACAAACGATCCGTCTCGTGAAAGACCATGAGATTGATCCCATCTCAATCTCCTATGAACAGTACGAACTCTTCACCGATTCGAAAGCGAAGGTGATGGTGGCTCTCTCCGACAATACTCCAGCGGAAGTCGATTACCTCGATTTCTTGCGTCTCCGTATGACGATGGGCAAATACCGGTTGAATCCGGCGGAACAGTTCCGGGACGATCTTGTCCGGCTCTGTAAAACGATGCAAAGCCGTCGTGACGCCGTCTTAGCCGCGACGGAGAAGGGCATTCATCTGCAGCGGCACCCGGACCGCCTGCCAGGCAATATTTACGGCGCGCAAGGCGAATGGGAGCGCTTCTCGACACCAGGGCGCGACGTGGCCTTAAAGCAGCGCGTGGGGGCTTTGATCGACAGTCTTGTCAAGTACCGGCGGCTGCTGGTCGAGAGAAGCCCGCTCTTGGCTCCCGGTACGACGATCGCGACTTTGAAAGCCGACGCGCACTATGCTTGGAACGAAGTGGCTGAAAGCTGCCGAATCAGCTACAAGGCGAGCAACGGGAAGGAACGTTCCTTCAATCTGAAAGAAGCCATCCGTCGCTTACCGTACATGTCGTTTGACCCCTACATGTGCCCTGAGCGCCGCTGGGGAGCGACCTCGTCCGAGGAGCTCGCGACTTGCACCGATACGGCGGACAAGGCTGAGTGGTACGCTTATCAGCAGTTCTTACGCAACCACACGGCCAAAGATTCCACGGCGCCGATGGGCTGGTCACTTCAGGAATTGAGAGCCATTAACGGCACAAAAGTCGATTCGAAATTGCTCGAACGGCTCGATGTCGAAAAAGTGATTCGCGAACTTTAAGGTTCCGAGCGGTGCGCCTTGCGGTCTCGCGGGCGCGCTGTAAAATACGGGTAATGAAGTGGATAAAGGAGCTGATTCAGTTCATCAAAGCCGTCGCGACGGACGACCGAATTCCTGAAAGGGACAAACGGGTCATTTTGGCGCTTTTGGCTTTGGTGATTTCTCCCGTCGATATCATTCCCGACTGGATTCCGGTTTTCGGGGTTCTCGACGATGTTGCGATCGTAGCCATTATCTTGGATTATTTGTTCAACCATCTGGACCAGGAAATCCTGCTTTCCCATTATCCTTGGAGCTTGAAAAGCTACACGCGCGTGCGCCAAATGGCACAAACGATCGCGCGTCTTACTCCTCCGTTCGTCAAGAGACGGATCTGGAAGTTCAAACCTTCAGTCTATTGACTTGCCATTGCAGGTGTCGCCGTCCAGGTAATACTCCTGGGCGATTTTTTGTCCCAGAAAGAGAACCGGGCTGAAAGACCGTCCGTAAGACCCCGAGTTGTAGAAACAGACGTAATCTCCGGGATGCATTTCGGGAAGTTCTAAATCGTTTGCAAGAACGTCCATCGAATAGCAGCTCGGGCCCACGAGCATGTACTTATGAGTTTCGGACGGGGGCCGCCCCGTGAGAGCCTGAGCGGCGTACTTTTTGCCCTCGAACTGAAGGGCTCCGACGACGCTGAAATTATTGTTCATTCCGCCATCCATGATGAGGATTTTCTTTCCGCGCGATTCTTTACGGTAAAGGACCTTCGTGATGAAGTAGCCCGCGGGGCCGACAAGATAGCGGCCTGTTTCGACGTACGGGCGTAGGGGCGGGCGCAAACTCGAAAATTCAGCGAGCCCCCTTTTGAGCGCTTCAAGATCAAGAGCTTTTTCGTTTTCATTATATGGGATGCCGAATCCGCCGCCGAAGTTGATGACGGTCATGTCGGGCGCGTAATTGGCCTTGAGTTCGTTGAAAATCCGAAGGGTCAGGCTGAAGTTCTGCACGATAGGTTCTGGATCAAGGATCTGTGATTGAACGTGCGTGTGGATGCCGATCACGCGAACGGAGGCCATCTTCCGCAAAACTTCGAAGGCGCCCCCGAGATCCTCTTCATCGATTCCGAACTGGATGGATCTGTTCACGCGTTTTCGGCCGCGGCCATCATAGTACTCCTTTGGATTCACCCGAAGCGAGATGTCTTGGACCGTTCCGACTTCGGCCGCGCAGCGATTGAGGAGCTCGAGCTGGTCTAAGGATTCAACGACGAGCGTGCCCACACGGCGACTGAGGGCGAAGCGGATTTCTTCCTCCGTTTTGCCGGGACCGACGAAACTAATTTCATCGGGAGAAACGCCGCAATCGAGGACTGTTCTTAGTTCGTTGTAGGACGCGACGTCGAAGGATGAGCCTAGCTCTTTCAGTTCCCGCACGATGAACGGGTTGGAGTTCGCTTTCAGGGAATAAAGGATTTTGAAGTTGTCCGGCAAAGCATTTTTCAGAGCGCGATAGTTTCGACGGATGTTTTCAGCATCGTAAATATAGCAAGGAGACTCATGGCGTTTCACGAATTCGTGCAGGCGTTCGGGAGTTATCATGGGGGCTCCTTTACTCAGGTTTTGCGTGCGAAGCGGCGGTCATGGCTTTTTTGATTTCTGGAATCTTGCGGAAATGCCGCCACACAGACGTGTCTTCACTTGTGTTCGCAAGGCTCAAGAAGATCGTACCGACGGTCGTTCCGCGCACTTCCGTAGAGTACCAGTTCCGGTCGATATCGAGGCTGTCGATCAGGCCATAGCGCCCCCAGATCCGTTGTCCGTGCGGCCCTTCAATCCATTTCTCAATGTCTTTAAGAACCATTTCAGGGGCGTACATCGCCGATCCGCCGGCGCAACCGATGCAGACCGTACTGGAATGGTATGCGGGGCTGCTTGCGGACTCGCCGAAAGGAGTGATCCCTTCGCTTAATCCCCAAAAACCTTCCCGGAACGACTGGTGGGTTTTGTTATTCAGACATGTCGATCGATTATACAAGGTCGCCTTGCGGCCGTTATCAAAATAGTCGACGTTAAAAACATCGCGGAAACCGCGGAAATCGATAAAGACGTGCGAATATTGATGGACTGAGAGCGGGAGATCTGCGCCGATGATGGAGTCTCCGGCCGGAGTTGTGACTGCGTTTCTCTCCCACGCCAGCCAGGTGGAGCTCGGAAGGGCGCGGATCGGATGGCCCATCCCGAGCATGAGAAGGAGCGAGGCTCCGATCGATTTCGTCCATTGCGTCCGGGAAAAACCCGCTTCGGGGGTGTAAGAGACGCTCAGAGTTTGTTTTTCGGGTTGTGTTCCGTCGTCGGTAAGAAACTTGAAAAAGTCCGTTTGTCGGTAAAGTTCGTAAGTGAGCAGTGCGATTTCCGTGTCGGGATAAACCGCCGCTGCGTAGAGGGCGCCGGCGAGGAAAAGGGCCGTATCAATCGTCGAGTAGCCGCTTCGTTCCCAGCGTTCTCCGGTTTCCCAATCGGCATGGCTGACGAACCAGCCGTTCCAACGAGATACGTGATCACGTGCGAATCTGAGGGTTTTGAGCGCGTAGGCGCGTGCGTAAGCGGGATTGATGATTTCGCGCTCACCAGCGTTCGCCAAGACCGCCAGTGCTAGGCCGGTGGCTCCCAGTGAAGCCTTCGTTTGTGTTTTGGGAGTGCGGATGAAGTTGCTCGCGCTGTCACGCACCAGCCCCGTGTTTGGATGGGAGTTTTCAAGGAAGTAGCGGATGGCCGAATGTTCGAGACGTTGCTGGAGGGTTAATTCCTCACCGATGTCGCCATGAAAAAACGCTGGCACGCTATGAGCCTCGTCAACGGCGAAGGAGATGGATGCCGGCAGGATGAGGAACGAAAAGAGACAGCCAAACAAAGTCGCTTTGAGATGTGTTCTCATAGACGCCACTCCCTCTCGCGCCCGAAAGTGGTTTCACGGCGCCGCCCAAGCATAGACGCATTCTTGCGGGAGAAGCAAACCGAAGGTGTCTGAATGCGCCGCGGGTGTGAAGTCTTTGGTAAACAAGAGACAAACTGGCTCACCTTCGTGGGGATGAAAGGGCTGATTCCCCTAGGTGAAGGGCCG
>CALBDW010000047.1 GCA_937927435.1 uncultured Bdellovibrionales bacterium | reverse complement strand
CTTCAAACGCCTCTTGGTTCTCCTTAAAGAATTCCAGGATCACGCGCCAACCGAAGATCCACACCAGCATCAAGCCAAAAAAGAAACCGGGGCGGCGGTTCGGATTGCGAAGATAAATCAAATACGAGATCACGAAGAGCACGAAGTAGGTAATGCTCTCGTATATCTGCGCCGGATGCCGCGGGATTTCGTCGATGCGCTTAAAAACGAACGACCAAGGGATGTCGGCGGGACGCCCGATGATCTCAGAGTTCATCAAGTTGCCGATACGGATGAACGACGCCACAAGCGCAACCGGAACACTCAAGCGGTCCAGAATCCACAGGAACGAAAACTCGGAATGCCGTCTCGCGTAGAGCCAGATCGCGAAGATGACGCCGATCGTGCCGCCATGGCTCGCCAAGCCACCTTCCCAAATTTTCAGAATTTCGATCGGGTTCGAAAGATAATACCAAGGCTCGTAAAACAGGCAGTGCCCCAGGCGCGCGCCGATCGCGGTACCTGCGACGACATAGATCAGAAGATTTTCCAGCCGCTCAAACGACCTATTTTCGCGGCGGCACATATCACGCACGATGAAATAGCCGATCGTGAATCCGGTCAAAAACATAAGCCCGTACCAACGAATACGGAATGGGCCGAACGCGACGAGATCCGGATTAACACTCCACTCGATCATATGGGCACCTCATGTTTCATTCGCCGTCATCGGCGCGGGCGGCGGCGTGATCTCACCCGGCTCGCTCAGCACGGCGCACGGCTTTTCATCCGTCGGCACCTTGAGCTCGGCGGGCTCCACCATCGCCGCTTCCAAACAAGACGTCACCGATCGCCGCACATTACCCGCCATCAACTGTTCCTCGCTGTCAACCCGAGACCACACGACAGCCCCGGCGTCGATATTGAAGAGAATAAATCCTCTCCACATGCTTTTAAAAACCATCGCTTGCGCGAGCGGGCCTTGCAACGAGACTTCGCCGGCGACTTCAATCTCCGCGCAGCGGTCTTTTCCGCATTCCAAAAACCTCTTCATGATGCTGACCATGTCGAGTCGGTACGGAACATTTTCATCGAGACTGACCCAAGAAGCTTCCATGGACCATGTGTCACCGACTTTCACCGCTTCTTCGGGAAGAGAATTCGGCGGAACATAGAAAATCGAATTTTCGGGATAATTCCCCGAACGGATGATCCGGCCCCGGCTGTCGGCGACGACATCAAGTCTCTCGCCGACCTCGGGCATCGCGAAATCATGCAGGTTCGCGGAGCCTTCTTTTTTCAGCACCGTAATCCGTTGCGTGAACCTCTCGCCATCAGCGCCCACATTCAATGTTTCAGCTTGAGCCAAAAAATCGAGAAGTTCTTCCTTCTGGTGACGGACCTCCAAGTCTTCATAACTCGTCGACCGCATGCGATGCGTGTACGCCACTTTTTCAATGCGCTTAGGATCGCCTTTCAGACGCAAGAGCACGGGCTCGGAGACTTTCGCCTCCCTCAAATGCCGAGCGGGACTTTCCCAAGGAAGCTTCGTTTTCGAACCTTCTCTTTTCGAGGTGTGCGTGCAAGCCGATAAGAACATTAAACAGATGCATAAAAACCGGACAAAGCCTGAATTTCCCATATGGAACCGCATACTTAGCCACCATCCGACGTGCGACTCGCGCGTATCGCGCGCAAAAATTGTCGCATTCCTCAGTTCACCATTGAAAAGCGTCTCAGATTAAAACGTAAATTCAAGTCGAAACCTCGTGAAATCACGAATAAAACGCCGTTGAGAAAACCCTTCCTGGCATCAGCCTTGCTCTTTCATAAAGATGGGTTCTTTTGGGAGGGATGACAATATGTTCGGGGGCACGCTCAACACCGGCCATTTAAACAGAAAATACCGCGTCACGCTTTTCCTGTTGGCTGCCGCGCTTCTTTCAGGTTGCGGCTCATCGATGCGCCCGCGGGACGGCTCGGTCACCGCTTACTCCACGTCTCCCGAATACGGCGCACAGTGCAATACCTTCGCTTCAACGGGCGCCGTCCTTTCCGGCCGAGTCACGGCTTATCACTCTAATGGAACCCTTATCGAAGACCGCGTGCGTCTGCGTTTCACGTCGATCGCCGCCGAGTTCTCGCAATCAACGAACCACTCGATCCGTTTCTTCCGCTGGCGTGTCGACGCAAACGGCGCGACGACTCTTGATCCCCAACCGCTCAGCTTCGTCGTTGAACGGAACCCGGTTTTCGCCGGAATGGGGTCGTCACCCATTTCCGGGACTCTCACAGCTCTGACTTTGACCGACGTCAATAATCTCGCATGGTACGGCGGAATCGCGGCAAACACGGTTCAAGACTTCTTCAACAACGTCACGATCACCGTGCTGGGAGTAGACTATTCGTGGAATGCACTCAAAGTGGTTTTGTACAACGGTTCCGAGCCCGTCGGGCAAGCCGACCTCCTGCTTCCCGTGTTCCTCGCAAACCCGAACGCATACGCCGCCACTCACCATCCGACGCTCGCACAACTCCATCCGTTCTGGAACCAGCGGTTCGAGGCGGGCGTGAGCGACGCCGATTGGTTGAACCGCTCGAAGAACTTCTGCTTCTAATGACTGGCTTCCTGAATGACCTCGTCCGCCTGCAAGTTCTCGCCGTGGCGGTAGCGGTCGAGAAGACTCGTATCAGCCGTAGGGAACGAGAACAAGAGAGCGTGGCTGCTTGACGGCGTGTCCTCGATCGTGACGACGACATAGTGCAGGTCGCGAACCCCTTCATCCGGGAATTCCTTGATAAAGGTGACGAGGATGTTTCCCGACAGGTCGACGGAGCGCCAGATTTCATCGGCATCCTCGATCGTCGGTTCACGCAGATGTTTGTACTTCTTGAAATCGTTCTCCGGAATATCTTTTTCCGAACGAACCGTCAGCATGGCCCGATAAAGACCAACGGCCAGATCGTCGCCCTCGCTCAAAGCATCCCCTTCGATGGCGCCTTTCTCGACCTCTTTGAGGACGCGGTCGTAAATAAGCGTTCCGCGACGGAACTTATCGACCAAACTTAGGTCCCGCGACGGGAAATGCAGGTACACGAAACTCGGAATATCTCCCGTCGGATACGCGAGCGCCACGTAGTAAATCGACTCCCCCGAGTTCTCGGACACGAAGTGCGCGACGTAGGACCGGACTTTCATGCCGTGGACGGTCGTTTCGTCCTCCCAGATTTCATCGGGGTCGTCGAGAACTTGATTCAAGAGCTCTTCATACTTACCGAATTCACTCTCTTGGATGTCATCCTTGGATCGGGTCTCGAAATACTCTTTCTCGAGAGCCTGAATCTGCGGCAAAAAGTGGTCGTAGAGTTCCTCTTCGGAAGAAAAAACCAGACCTCGCTCTTCGTCGATCACGATCCGATCCTTCATCAACTGCTCCCGGTTTCTGGGTTTACGTTTCGCGGATGATTTTCTCATAGCTCATCCTTTCGCTAAGATCGGAAGAAGCCACGGAAATGAGGGAAACGAGCGAAATGCCGAAGACGGAACCAGGGGTCCAGGGACTGTCTCAAGATGAGACAGATCGAGTGGGTTTCGACGATGAGAGCTGGTACTTTCATTCTCGTCCCCTCCTCTAATTTTACGAAACCCGTGGCAATGCTGTCAAATTTGCCCCATTTTGACTTGCCGACTGGAACAGCGGAAGGCCACAATCAAAGAGACACGCAAGAGCAAACGCAAGGAGGCGTAATGTTTGGCGGTGAACGCGGCGAAGGCCGGGGGCCAAAAGCTCAGGATGATGCGATCGATGCCCAAAGAGCCAGTTTGGAGCAAATCGAATATTTGCTTTTCCAAAGCACACAGGGCGTGCATTTCATCTTCGAAAACTCCGAAATCGCCAAAGTCCTGAGTAAGCCTCACGATGAGAAAAAATTTTTCACCGAAGCGAACATGACCAAGGTGCAACGCCTTCTTGCAGATTTGCTCGAGCGCCCCGGCGTCAACGAAAAGCGCTCCTATCTTGAAAGTCTCGGTTCGGAAAACTTTGAACTTTTAGTCAGAGCCTATTTCCACTTGGTGGAAAACGCGATTCTGGCCCATTCGACCCTCAGGCATTGACTGGAACCGGACGATAAGAGGGTTATGAGCCGGGCTGTTCTGACCCTCTTGATAACACTCATGAGCGGAGTTTCTTCCGCCGAGTACCGCGTGTACGAACTCGAAATCACCGACACCGAAAGCGGCTCGTCTCGGACCGTGATCACGACTTTGGACCATTTACAGTATCCCGGGTACTTCCCGATGCGCGCGACCGAATCCATCGTTCTCGTCGACACTTGGATGTGCCGCGGGCGCCACGGCGAATTCAAGAAAGCCTGCCCCAACCCGCGCGGGGAAGTCGCACCGGCACCATCGACCAGTTCGGAGCCGCAAGCGGGCCCGCTTCAGCCTTAAGGGCTCATCTCTATGTTACTCTGATAGAGAAGGATTCGCAGGATTCCCAGGAGGGGGATCATGTCCGACATGTCGATATCACCGCGCCATTACCAGCGCCAAATCGACGATCTCAAGCAGGAACACGAAGAACGGCTGAATAAGCTACGCAGCGACTACAAAAGACAGATCGCCAAAGAACAAGCTCAGGGCGAAGCGGCCGTTAATCACATCCGCGAGTCGTACGAAAAACGAATCGAACAGCTGCGCCTACAAGGCGACTCATACATCAAGCGCGAGTCGGACCGGATCAACCGCGCTTATAACGAACTTAAAAGAAAGGCCTTCCGCCAAAACGATCATCTCGAGCAAGAAGCCTTGCGCGCCGAAGAGCGTGCGCAAACGCGGATTAAAGAGGCTCAAAAAAGGGAAACCGAGGCGATGCGCCAGTCGCAGGAAAAAATCCGCGAGTTCCTCGAAGCCCAACAACAGCAACAACGACAATTGCGGCAGTCTTTAGCGAAAGAAATCGGGGCCGCCCGCAAGACCGGCGGCGAAGAGCTCCTGCAAACCAAGGAGTATTACAACGAGAAGAAGCGCGAAGCGGAAAATAAACACCGGCGCGAACTTGAACACTTCAAAACACAAAGTCAGGAAATCCAGAGCGAGACCCGAGCCCAAGCCGTGCGGCAACTTGCCGAACTTCAGCGGGAAAGCTCGGCCCGCCTCGAAGCGGAACGCGCCGAGAAAAACCGCATTCTGAACGAAATGCAACAGCGATACAGTCTCGCCGTCGCCAAAGAAGAGCGGGACACCCAGCAGCGCCTCGCCGATCTCCAACGTTTGGAAGAGGCGAAAACCAAAGAAATCCGCGAGAAGTCACAGAAGACCAATGAGCAGTTACTAAACGAATACAAGCAAGAAACCCAGCGCGTCCAACAGAAAGGCGAAGCCGAGATCAAAGAACGGCAAGAAACGTTCGCGCAGCTTGAAAAAAAACAGAAAGACGCACACGAAGCCCGCTTAAAAGAACTTCAGGCGGATTACGCGCGTAAGGAAAAAGAACTGAAAGAGAGCTTCGAAAAACGCGCCCAGTTCGAAGCGAGGAAGATGGAAGAGGCTCTGGGTGAACAGCGCGCGGAATTCAAAAAACGTTACGAACTGAGCGAAAAGGCGCACAAAGACGTTCTTCAACAGCAGCGCGAAATTTTTCTTAAGGAACTTTATAAACAGCAAATGAAGTTCGACGAGCGCTTCCGCCATCTCGTGTCGCGCGCGTCGGATCCTTTCTACCAACTCAAAAGCTTCGACGCCACACTGACCGAAACCGACGACGAATACGTCTTGCGAGCCAAAGTGCCGCCGTACGAGAAAGACTCGGTCAACATCATCGTCCAAGGCGACAAGCTCACCCTGAGCGCGAGACGTTCTTACGAGAACTCGTTCTCAGGCGATGCGGGTGAACAGATCAGCACGAACAGCTATCAAACATATCGGCAGGAATTTAAACTCGCCGCCCCCGTCAACCCCAAGAACGTTTACAAGCACATCGACGAGAACGGCGAAATCACAGTGGTCGCACCGAAAGTTGGCGCAATGAAGTATCGAACGGGGAAAGCTTAAGATTTCTTAACGAGGTAGGCGATTTCGCTCATGACGAAACGTAACCGCGCATGGAGGTCCTCAAGTTGCGCAAGATTCGCCCGGAGCTGCATCAGGACATCGGCGCCGTACTCGGCTTTTTCCGGCTGGGCCGGCTGGTGAGAGCGGGAAGAATACACGTCCGCATTCGCTTCTTTCAGAATCGCGTGTTCTTGAGTCGCGGTCGTAATCATCATCATCATTCAACTCCTCCAGCTCCCGATGCCTTTCATGGTATCGATCGCGGTCAGAATGTCTCAACTTAAATTACCTTACATCGTCCTGATCTAAGGCGTTTCTTCTTATCCACTCTGGGAGCCGATTTGCCGGTTTCAGCCCCCTTCTCTGTACATTTCCAATCAAATTCGAGGCCATCCGCCGCGTGGGGCCTCAGTACTCGCAACGTATTGAATTCAGGTCGACTTCGCTCAATTTGCGCCGGAACGCGTTTTGCGGCATGAACCTCGAAGCGCTCGCCAACGTCGGCTGCATGACGCTCTGCGGCGTGTCAATATGCCTCAGCCCCAGAGCGTGCCCGAACTCGTGAATCATGAGGCTCATCATGTCGACTTCGTTCTCTCCCGGCTCATCCCCGGCGAAATATCTGAAATCCCGCACATTGATATAAATGTCGGCTTCATAAATCCGGCTGCCGACCCAGTTGATCGTCGTACGAGCCTGCTCAGCGCTATTTCCGTTCCAATCGACAATGAAGCTGATGAGGTTCACTTGGTCACGGCCGTAATTGGGCATTTCGTCCGTCACACCGCCGATTCGAATAACCTCGCGACCGATCGCTTCGTTCCAGACATGAGCAGCGGCGCGAATCGCCTCATAGTACTGGGATACGTCGACCTGACCGCGGCTCTCCGGCGGCACATAACTGCTAATGAGAAAAACAACGGGAACTTGCGCCCCCCACGAAACACGTTGTTGCTCGCTATTTTGCACAAAATTGCACGCTTCTTGAGGAGCGGGCTTCACTCCGCACGCCTGGAGAATGGCTGCAATCACGACGATGCCAATAAGAATGTTAAACCGTCGGCGCATATACTCGGGGACCTCCCATCGCATCGGAATCCAGGCTGATCGCCCCTTTTCCAATACGAATCTTTCGCCTCAAGAATCCTCGACTCTGATCGAAGGCAAATGCGGGGCCGAGCGCCGTCTCGGAATCTCGCTCAGTAAGCCACTGTTTTCACTTAACTTTTTTGGTTTTTTAAAAACGGATTAAAGTTCGGGACCGGTCTCGACTTACGGAGAACGGCCCCAAGATTGTCCCAAAAATTCTAGGAGAGGCTTCAAGTAGCTGATTTTGCGTTACTTTTTGGAGCTGTTCAGAACCCTGACAGTCGAAGGAGAGTAGAGCCCATTTACGCCTCTCAGGCGTTCCGTTCGGCGAATCGGTAACCGACCCCCCGGACAGTCTCGATTTGGCTACCGACCTGCCCCAGCTTCTTGCGCAAGGAGGCCATGTGGACATCGATCGTCCGGTCAGTCACGTTCAAATTACCGAGCGCTCGTTCGCGAAGCTTCTCGCGGGTCAAGACTTGGCCGACTTGCTTCAAAAGCTCGCTCAAAATCCTGAACTCCGTGAGAGTAAGCATCGTTTCCGTTCCATCGACCCAAACCTTATGGGCCGAAAAGTCGATCGTAACGCCCTCACGCTCAATCCGCTCTTTTACGGGACCGGTTTCCGCGGCCACGAGCGCCGACCGACGGACCAACGCTTTGATTCGAGCTGTGAGTTCTTTGGGATAAAACGGCTTCGTGATGTAGTCGTCGGCTCCTACGTCAAGAGCACTGACTTTGTCATCCTCGCCTGAGAGCCCCGTCACCATGATAATGGGCAGTTTGGAGTAAGTGGCCGAAGCCCTCACTTCTCTGAGCACTTCAATTCCCGTCTTCCCTGGGAGAATTTGGTCAAGGAGAAGCAGATCCGGCTGGTGGGCTTTGATATCCTCTATAGCGTTCACACCGCTTTCCAGCGCGACGACGTCAAAACCCTCGTCCTCAAGAAGATTCGTCAGAATATCCCGGATATCCGCTTCATCCTCAATGACCATCACTTTCATTTCGGCCTCGTATCGCAAGTCAGAGCAGTTAAAATTCACCTCTCTTCTGGGCACTCACGAAGAGATACCGTACAGTAAAAAAAGATACATCAAATGCAATCTGATTCAATGCTCACTAAACCGGCGTCAAAGTAAAATAAAGAATGAGTTAAGAGCCGGAAACCGCCATTTTTCTTGAGACAAGGCCTGCCGTTGAGCTTCTCGCGGGAGTGAAATATAAACAATATCTGTTTTTCTGCGGCGCCATGCACGCTCACAGCGCCGGTCTACGGAAGGGTGAAATTTCAGATGCCAGAACAGGTCTTCTCGAATATATAGAAAGCACGGAGACCCCATAGCTCAACAGGATAGAGCTACGGTTTCCTAAACCGTCGATCGAGGTTCGAGTCCTCGTGGGGTCACCATGAATACTATTTGCACTCGCCCTGCGCGGTGACCACATCTCCCGAGCAACGCTTCATTTCAACGACTCCAGAACGGTTCCACCACGTCATGCGTCCCGAAAAGCCGAAGGCGCTCAAGTTTGCGTCGATATGAAGATTCTTGCTGCCCGGAAGCCCTGATGTCGGCATTTGCGGATCCGTCTTGAACACCAGACGGTTGGCCCTCGGGTAATAATCAACCGCGAGAAGCAGCATTCCGATCGATGGATCAACAGTCATGTCGGGACGGTAGTATTGCGCCGACAGAGCCGGGCACGTCACAAACGAGTTAACGGTCTTCGAGATAAGATTCACGACGATCTTAACAGGGAAACCGCCTTTGGAGTCCCCCGTATAGGCGGTGAACCGGCCGCCGTAGGTGCCGACGATTTTGCTGTATGCCTGCACCAAACGCTCGGTTTGATCGTTTTCGATTTCGGTGTTTTCAGAAACTTTCGCGAGCACGACCGGCCCGAAGTCGCTCGTGGCGCCCGTCATCGTCCCCCACAGCCTTGAATCGTTCAGAAAACCTTCGATTTTCAATTCCCTGTCCGTGGGGCCGACAGGACAAACGCCGGCGGCGGCGCTACCCTTGTAGTTGAAAAGGATCTCGCCTGTTGACTCGCGGTACGTGACCTTGAACGATGAATCGTCGAGCTCACCAATCGCGTTCTTATAGCGGAAGTAACCCACGAGTTCGGGGCAGTTCAGCCCCGGCCCCGCCGAATACTGCTCGACCCGCAAAACGACTCTCGCGGCAAGGGGCGAATCCGGCGATCCGACCGCGCCATCGTACGTACCCGAGATCCGTGCAAACGCCCGCATCAAGCGTTGCGCTTGATCCCGAGGAGGAATCTCTGTTTGCGCGCTCTTTCTCACCATCTGCAGAGAACCGACTTTTCCGGTCGAAATCAAATCTCCGCGCAGGTTCCCATCGATCAAATGTCCGCGAACTTGAAGAGCAGTATCCCGCGGCCCGACTTGGCACCCGGCACCAGCAGCTTGCGCGATTTGCGTCATATAGAACTCGCCGGTGTGTTCTTTGTAATCCACCTTGAAAACGTGATCGTCGTATTCGCCGACCTGATCAAAACGCAGTTGCGCGCGAAGCTCCGTGTGGGTCTTCGGAACGTTGTTGGCGTCGATGCCGTCGTCGACTTTAACTGTGTAAAAAATGAAACTTGCCGAAAGAGCGTTCGCCCGCCCAGAGACCTCCACTTGGCCCATATACGTGCCGACGACGTTCGCATAAAGCGCCTTCAGTTTTTCTTCGTTCTTCTGCCACTGCGCCTGCGTGCTGTCATCGTCAGCGCCGATCGGCATGCAAGCGGACAGGCTCAAAAGCGAAAGCCACAAAAGCGATACGAAAAACTTCCCCTTAACGGATACCATGCGCTTCCCCCAAAAGTGTGGCCGAATAAAACCACATTCTTTTTGCCATGTCTAAATCGAATCAATTCCCGGCCTATCGCAAAAAAAGTTCACATGGCTTGGAATAGTTGAATTTCAACCACGGACCTGATTTCTTCCGTGCCGAGTCAAAAGGAGGAAGTCCATGCGCGTGCAAGCACTCTCTAAAATGGTGTTTATTCTACTGGGCGCCGTTCTTACACTCGCGCCGTTAACTACGAACGCTTCGGAAGAAGAAGTTCCTCGCCGTTCGTATCCCCGCCCGGCCGTTTGCAATTACACCTTCCAAGATTACCGGACGGCTCTTCGTATGTGCAAAGGCATGGGGATTATCCGCCGCTTCGACGGTTTCCAATTCGTCGGCTACGGCTGCAACTGCTCGGCTTGGGACGATCCGTACATTCCGGCGGAAAACCCGCAGATCCCCTCTTGGAACTAAGTTCTTTCAGCTTCGCGAGGCTTCGTAGGCCAAGACCGTTTCCGAAGCCTCGCCGCCTTTGGAGCGAAAAACGCCGAATAGGGGCTCCCCTCCGCACTCGCTTGCCCTAAATTGTCACCCGGTTATTTAGGACACCAGCGAGTGTTTTCAAGTCACCGTCCTCTTCTCTATTTAAATCAATGACTTGCCAACTTGTCCCGCGAGCGTGACTCGCACCCATTTTGCAACGATACCGGGCGGTCCGCCGGCTTTTCATGCCCGGACGCTATCTGCGGAGCGAACGTGAAGTCGAATTTAGGGAAACCGGATCAGCGGAAAAACTCTGGAGGCTTCGGCCTTCTATCGATTGTTGCGCTTTCGCTCCAGCTCGCATGCGGCCGCGCAGATATGGCCCCTCTTGGCGCTGCCAGTTTCGAACCGCGGAATCCGTACTCGCAGGAGGTCCTCGACACGGAGGACTTTGAGCAATGGGAGCCACCGTTAACGCCCGAAGAACAGGAGCTCGAAGAAGAGCTGATTAAATCACTCTTTCCGGAAGTTCCGCCGGAGGGACGTCCCAAACACCTGCCGAGCGGGCAAATTCCGAACTTCGATGAAGACGATGAATTCGAGTTCGACGAGGAGGAGAACACTCCTGTCGAAAGCCCCGCGGATGAGCTTCCGCCACAAGGCGAGCCTTCTGAACCGGCTGAGCCCATAACTTTGCCCGAGAGCGAGCCGCGCCCGGAAACGACGCCCACGCCGCAACCCACGCCAGTGCCGCAGCCGACGCCCCAACCGACTCCGCGGCCGCAAAAGCCGCCCAAGCCGATGCCGACTCCGGTACCGACTCCGAGACCTCAACCGACGCCTCGGCCGAATCCTCGCCCGACGGCTACACCGAAGGCGACTCCGCGACCGACACCTGCGCCGCAACCCACACCGGTGCCGCAGCCGCCTTCAAAGCCGACTCCAAAACCAACGCCGAAGCCGACCCCCGTGCCCTCCGCGACTCCAAAACCACAACCCACGCCGAAACCGGTAGGCTCATCGAACATCCACGCTTTCTGGGACGGGCGTTCGCCTTACGCCGCCAAGTGGACCGAATACACCGTACGCGCACTCGGTCGGTACGGACGCGAGTTGCTGGCCACCACCCCGGCGGACGTCATGGAGTTTTGCCCCGCCTTCCTGTCGTTCGGCATTGAGGGCCGAAAGAGCTTCTGGGTAAAGATCATTTCCGCCATCGCCGCGGCGGAAAGCTCCTTCGATCCCATGGTGCAGCTGACGGAAAAGATCGTCGACCGCAGCGGCAAGAACGTCGTCAGCCGCGGTCTTCTCCAAATTTCGCTTGAAAGCTCACAAGGGTACCGTTGCGGCTTCGAAAACGAAGATCAAATCCACTACCCCCGCCCCAATCTTGAGTGCGGCGTGCGGATTCTCAATCACTGGGTCCCTAAAGACGGAGTGATTTCGGGCCGACCGAACGACTCCCGATTCTTAGGGGGCGCGAGATACTGGAAAGTTCTTCGAAAAGGGACTCCTCAACTGGCAACGATCAAAAAGCTCGTCTCGAGCACTTCGCTCTGCCGTCTTCCCTCTAAATAAAGAGTCCCAACGGTTTCCATCGAGTGAATTTAGTTCTCGACTTGTTTGCTTAAGATCTAAGCAAATCTATTCCGTTGTCTTATAGTTTCCTGACAGATTCGCTAATGACTCTCTGTTTAATTGCTTAAATTCAAAGCATTGATACCAAAAATTCGCAAAAATTTCACGAGTACCTGGACTTTTGTATTGCAAGACAGGACCCGATGTGGGGAGACTCTTGGGGCTGGCCGGGGGGAGGCCAGTTTAAAGAGGGGGGAATTTCTATGTTGAGCCAAGGATCGCGCCAAGCATCGGGCGAAGGAACGCTGCGTAACAGACTTCTGTCTTTTGCTGTCGGCTTCCTCACTGTGATCGCACTCGCTGCATGCCAGTCGAATTTCACAACGGGAGTTGAACTGAACGAAAACGTCGCCGGTATCGTGAACGGAAACGATGCGGACGGTTCTGAGCCGTTTGTTAAATCGATCGCTGGTCTTGCCGTTCAAGCACCGACCGGGCAGCTCGCGATTTTCTGCACGGGAACGATCATCAGCGAAGATCTGGTGGTCACCGCGGGTCACTGCATTCCGAACGTTCAAAATGACCGTATTAAGTTTTTCGTCGTTTTCGGCCTGAACGAATCGAGCGAAAACCTGGAGCTTCGGCCGATCGTGCGTAAAACCGCGCACGACAACTATCCGTCCAAGGGCTCGAACCAAGACATTAATGATATCGGGCTTGTCCAGTTCAGCGGTGGCTTGCCCGAAGGGTATCATCCGATGCCGATCCTCGAAGACGACTCCGTCCTTCAACCGGGTACGGAGGTCCTTATGGTTGGCTACGGCACGAATAACCCGTCAACTCAAGGTGGTTCGGGCATTTTGCGCTACACGTACATCCCGATCGCCGGCAGCTTCGGTGAAAACGAAATCGTAACGGATGAAAGCAAATCCGGTTCGTGCAATGGCGATTCGGGAGGTCCGGGCCTGATTTACCTGGATGGTCAGTACTATCTCTGGGGCGCCACAAGCCGCGGAGACGCTTACTGCCGTCGCTTCGGTATTTATACGAAAGTGACCGCTTACCGCGACTGGATCACCCAAAAACAATTCGACTGGAGCTTCCCGCCGGCCGAGCAACCGACGGACGCTGTCGCGGTCGGAGCACGATAATTCTTAACGATTGAAAATAGAATCTTGAGGCCGTCCATAGCCGGCACCACGGTCGGCGCCAGTTATGGATGGCCTTTTTGTTTTTAAACTGACTCACTTTAATGTTGATCATCCTAAGGGCTCAAACCGACTCTTATTTTTCGACTTTTATCGGTCATCCCCACAATAGTGAGCCAGTTTGTCTGGATCAGCCGGCTTTCGCCCTGATGCGGTCATTCCTTAGTCGCGTTTCAGCCACTCTCTCAAGAGCGATCGCGAGCGGTAAATGCCCGGAGACAAGATTCCAAAAACGCTGACCGTCGATTCGAACAGCCGTCAGAGCCGTGTCGGCCGTAACGGTCGCCGTACGGAGAAGTTCCGGTTTGAGGAGAGCGATCTCACCGAACGAGTCTCCTCTTTTCAAGCGGTTCACCAATTTAAAGTTCTGTGTCACGCTGGCTTGACCTTGGACAATGAAGTAACAACTGTCGCCACGCTCTCCTTCTGAAATGATTTTTTCGCCAGCGCGAAACTCGCAGCGCTGACCGGTAAAAGCGAGCGCATCCATCGCTTCGGCGGGCAAGTCTTTGAACAACGGATTCGCGACCAATCCCTGCAAGAACCAAATCCTCGCCTGCAATTCCGCCGACCGCGTCCGATCGATATCGTGCAGGCTCGGATCGTGCCGAATCATGAGAAGACGACCTTCCCCAAGGGCGTAAACGTCGGCTGTCCGACGGTCTCCGAAGAAGAAGGAGACTTCACCGAAGATCGCTCCCCGCTCGAGAACCGCAACGTTCCGGCTCCGCCCGCTCGACGTGCGACGTGCGATGACGAATTTCCCGGCCAAGACGATGTAAAGCGTGCGGTCGTGATCGCCTTGACGACAGACATACCGGCCGGTCGCGACATCGACGATCTTGGCGTTGCGAAGCAAGTGTTCGCGTCCGCTGCGATCGAACTGGCGAAGTAATGGAAGCTCTTCGAGCGCCCTCCGGTCCGTCTCGTTAAGCGTACTTTCGATCGTCCGGCTGCGGCGCCAGAGCCGGCGCATGGAAAAGACGCCGCCCTCCTCGCCTACGCCGCTCAAAATATCGTCGAGGAACGACGCGAACAACAAAGTCAGAACGAGAAGAATCGTCACAATAGGCACCGCGAAACGAAGTTGATCGAAACGCAAGAGGGGGCCCATCGCCATGGCGAATTTCACGCCCGCTAAAACGATGAAAAAGCCGAGAGCAAGAATCCAAACGAAGGTGAATGCGAAGTGCAGACGCTGAATGAAGTCGTCCAGGCCCCGTTCCTCGCGCTTCTCAAGCGACAAGTAAAATGCCCTCAAACAGTCAGTCAGAGCGCTTTGCCGGAATG
This sequence comes from uncultured Bdellovibrionales bacterium, assembly GCA_937927435.1. GTDB lineage: Bacteria > Bdellovibrionota > Bdellovibrionia > Bdellovibrionales > JAMPXM01 > CALBDW01. The sequence goes on along the minus strand of CALBDW010000047.1, from coordinate 5,092 downwards.
GGGACAAATCGCACAGAGCCACGATGAGTGAGAAAAACGGTAACAATCCGGCCACCTGGGATGAAATGCCCAGCTTCGCCATTTCCGGCAGAGCCGGAACGAACACGGTGGCCAAAAGCGAAAAGCTCGCGAGCACGTAAGCGCCGTCGGAACGAACGCGTGAAGCTTCTTCGGTCGAAAACGCCAGCGAAAGCAAATCAAACTTAATCCGAAGCGGGGCCTCTGCTCCCGCGAAAACCGACATGAAAAGCATCTGCAAAACGGCCCGCAAGCTTCTGGCGACCGTAAACGCGATAATGAAAGCCCCGATAACCGGCCACGCGGAATCCGGAACGGAAAAACCTTTTGTGATCGATACCCAGGCGCGCAGAAGCACGACGAACGCCGCTGCCAACGCTGTAAACGCAATCGCCCAGCGAACACTTTCCGAAGCCGGACGCCGCTCACTTAAACGAAACAGCTCAAAATCGAAAACTTCCGGAAACGCGATCGACTCCCGCCAACGGTAATCGGGACGCAACGTTTCCGCTAACTCAATCGCGCGCGGATCAGCGAGCAAATCATTGTCGTGAAGAAAAATGAGAAACCTCGCCAACCGTTCAAACCGCCCGTGGGAAATAGGCTGCTTGCGCAGCCACTTCGCGACCTCGCTCAAGGACATTCCTTGCGCGACCATTTGCAAAAAGGGCTGAAACTCGGCCGGCAACTCGATCTTGCGGCCATTCTGGCACACGAGCCGCCATTGAGTTCCCGCCACGGCTTCGATTCGGTGCGGTCGCAATCGCAGTGGTTCGTTTTCGATGCCCATGTTCGAAATATCGGAAAGACGCCGGAAATTGTTGATTGCGGGCTTTGGTCCTGTTTGCCATCTTATGGCCATGCATGCGGGTCACTCGAACCTCAGAGAAACGTTTCTTTACTTTATCCGACTGGGTTTTCTCGGTTTCGGGGGACCTTTGGCTTTGGTCGCGTCGATGCAACGGGATCTCATCGAAAAACGACGGTGGATGACTCCCGAAGAATTCGTCCGGAGCTTCGCCCTTATCAAAGCGATGCCGGGGCCCGTCGCGTTCCAAACGGCGGTTTTTCTGGGCCGTCTCCGCGCCGGTTGGCCGGGCGCGGCCGCGGCAGCTCTCGCCCTCAACGGACCTTCCTTCGCCATGATGATTCTCTTCGGAATCTTTTACGAGCAATGGAAGGACGTCGAAATCAGCCGTCTCTTTCTGATCGGCATGCAAGCCTCGGCCCTCGGCGTGATCTGCGCAAGCCTGAAAGGAATGGCCGAGTCCTATTGGCGCCGCCCGATGTTTTGGTTCCTGGCCGCCGTCGTCGCCGTCTTAACGGCCTACTCACCTGCGCTCGAGCCGCTTCTCATTCTGGCGAGCGGATTTGTCGCCGTGCTCGCCGCGAAAAAATTCAAACGCATAACATTCTCGATCGCGCCCCTGTGGTTGGCCGCACAGGTGACGTTACCCTCGGAAGCGGCGTTGTTCTCACTTGCGGCGGCACCTCAGCTGCTCTTACTCGCTTGGTATTGCTTTAAGGCGGGAGCTTTTGTTTTCGGCTCGGGCCTTGCCATCGTGCCTATGATGGTACATGACTTCGTCACCCATCTCGGCTGGCTCACCCGGGAAGAGTTCATGGACGCGCTCGCCTTCGGCCAGATCACGCCCGGTCCTGTCGTGATCACGGCGACATTCATCGGCTACAGGAGTTTCGGGTTCATCGGTGCACTGGTCGCAACGTTCGCCGTGTTCCTGGCGCCGTTCATTCATATGACGACGTGGTTTCCACGTATGGTCAACCGCCTTGCGCGGCTCCATTGGATCGCGCCATTTCTCGTTGGCGCCATCGCCGCGGTCGTCGGCGCGATCGCCGCGACCGTCTTGCAACTGAGTCTCGTTTTGGAAGAGAAAGGACTTTCGGTACCGATCCTCATCGGCGCGTTCGCCCTCTCGGTATGGACCCGGCTTCCGGTTTGGATCGTCATTCCCGCCAGCGGCGTCCTGATGGCTCTCCTTGGCTGACGGGAAAGTGAAGACTCAGCCGGCTTCGTCTTCGAGTTCATCGTCAGAGATCGTGCCGAGGTTGTACTTCTCAACACGATAACGCATCGAACGGAACGTGATGCCGAGAAGTTTCGCGGCTTTTTTCTTCACGCCGCCCGCGGTGTGAATCGCTTTGATGAGAAGCTCTTTTTCGATTTGGCCGATCACTTTATCGAGATCGATTCCCTCCTCGGTGATTTCGATTCCGTCGCTCGATGCCATCTTGCGGCCCGATGGAGTGTTCACGAACGGAGGCAAGCTTTCGGGCAAGATCACCGCACCGCTTTCGAGGGCCACTGTGCGCTCGATAATATTTTCGAGCTCGCGCACGTTACCTGGATAATCGTACTTCTTGAGAAGATCCATCGCCTCCTTGCTGATTCCGGAGATGTTCTTCCCGAGTTTCGCGTTGTACTTCTGCAGGAAGTGGTTCGCAAGAAGGCCGATATCCTCGCGCCGCTCGCGAAGCGGCGGCGTCTTGATGTTGATAACGTTCAACCGGTAGAACAAGTCTTGGCGGAATGTCCCTTGCGCGACCATCGCTTCAAGGTCGCGGTTCGTGGCGGCGATGATACGCACATCGACTTTCGTGTCCTCGACTGCGCCGACTCGGCGGATGACCCGCTCCTGGATCGCGCGCAGGAGTTTGACTTGGATCGAAAGCGGAAGCTCACCGACTTCGTCGAGGAAAAGAGTTCCGCCGTCGGCGACTTCGAAAAGCCCCGCCTTATCGGTCACAGCGCCCGTAAACGAGCCTTTTTTGTGACCGAACATTTCGGATTCCATGAGTGATTCGGGAATCGCGCCGCAGTTGACCGTGACGAATGGTTTGTCGCGCAGAGGACCGTTGTAGTGAATCGCTTTGGCGACCATCTCCTTACCGGTACCGCTTTCCCCGGTGATTAAGACGTTCGTCGGGGTTTCGGAAACGCGCTTGATCAGATCGTAAATCCGGTGCATCGCCTCCGAGTTTCCGACGAGGTTCTGGAAGCTGTATTCTTTTTCGAGTTCTTTCTTCAGCGTACGGTTTTCAACTTCGAGTTTGCGGCTGCGGAGCGCGTTCGCGATGTTGATGCGGACTTCGTCGATTTTGAACGGCTTCGTAATGTAATCGTAAGCGCCCATCTTCATGGCTTCGACGGCGCTTTCAGTTGTACCGAAGGCGGTGATCATCATGAAAAGCAGGTCAGGCTGCGTTTCCTTGACGTGCTTGAGGAGTTCGATACCGGTCACGTTCGGCATCTGCAAGTCCGAGATAACCATGTCGAAGGACTTTTTCTTCAGCATGTCGATGGCTTTTTGGCCATCTTCGACGCAAGTGACCTCGTAGCCTTCCTTGCGCAGCATGATGTCCAGAAACTCGCGGATCGACTCTTCGTCATCGACAACCAGAATTCTCGGTTTCATTCATTAACCCCTCTAAAAGCACTGATGCAGATCAATGATCGATCCATCGGTCATCCGTTTCCGCGTTTTTGTCCTCTGAATGCTATTTGAAAATTTTCCGACGCCATTTGTGAATCTGCAAGCGCATTTTCGTCCAGGACCGAAGCCTCCTTAACAGGGAATTCCAATGTGAACTCCGTTCCGACGCCTTTCTTGCTGTCTACGAAAATGCGTCCGCCGTGGTTCTCGACGATCTTGTGAGTGACAGCTAGCCCAAGGCCCGTGCCTTTCGGCTTCGTCGTATGAAAAGGCTCGAAGAGTTTGCGCAGTCCGATTTCGTCCATCCCACAACCGGTGTCCTTGATCCTCACCAGCACCTTCATGTCCGTCGCCTGGGTGGAAACTTCCAGAACGGGATCCACAGAGTCGTTCATCGCCTGATAAGCGTTGATGACGATGTTCAGCAGCGCTTGCTTCAGTTTGTCACGATGGCCGGCGATCATGCGACCAGCCGAAAGGCTGAGTTTCTGTTTGACATCCTGACGCAAATTTTTGTTGAGAGCGACGATCTCACAGACTTCTTTCACGAGGCCGTCGATATCGATGGGATCATCTCTCATCGCATCAGGCCTGACGAAGTCGAGAAACTCGGTGATCAGGTTGTTCAGGCGGTCGATCTCTTTCAAGATGATCGTCATGAGCCGTTGCTCCTCTTCCATCCGTCCGGAGAAAGAGGCACCCAGTAGCTGAATGCTTCCGCTGATGCTCGCAAGCGGGTTACGGATTTCGTGCGCGATGCCAGCCGCGAGCTGCCCGACGGCCGCCATCTTCTCGCTCTGACGCATTTGGAATTCCATTCGGCGGATTTTCGTGAGGTCTTGAAACGTCAGGATATAACCCGCGACGGCGCTACCGTCCGGAAGAGGAGAAACGATGAATTCCAAAACCAGCTTGTCCCCTCGCGAGTTCTCATAATGATGATCGAAACGGCGGGAGCCTTCCGCGTCTGTCGCCTTAGCGAAAAGCCCCGGCAAGACTTCATCGAGCATCTTGTTCTCAAGTTCTTTCTGACCGATCTCAAGAATGTCGACCGCGGCGCGATTGACGGTAACGATGCGCCCGCCCGCGTCGACGGTCATGAGGCCCGTCGTGACGTTTTCAATGATCAAAGTGTTCAAGTCGCGCAGGGCGCGCAGGTCCCGTCCCTGCTTCCGGAGCGTGACGCCCATGAAATTCAGCTGTTCGCTCAAGAGCCCTGAAAGCGTCGCGACGGCAAAGAAGGCCAGGTTGTTGAGCCCCATCGAGTAGTAAAGGTTCTGTCCTCTCAGCTCAGGCCCGAGAATCATGAGAACGCTGAAAAGAATCGAAGTCCAAAACGCGAGTAGAAGAGCTCCCCTTTTTTGAAAGACGAAACCGCACAGGATAATATTCACCAGATACAGGAAAAGGAAGATCGACTGCGTATTCCCCGTATAAAAAATCAGGCAGCTGACGAAGAGCGACTCAAAAACAAAGAGCAGAGCCGTCGCGCTCCAAGCTTTCAAAGCTCGCTCGAAAAAAATCAAATAAACGGCGTTCACCGCAAACGACGCTGAAAGAAGAAGAAAGACGGGAAGTAAAACTTCCGCGTTCACGAATTCCGGCTGGACCGACTGGAT